>NZ_JBHNYR010000018.1:0-75576 GCF_054960615.1 Psychrobacter sp. PSi21 | reverse complement strand
TTTGAGGTCTTTTTTGTCGGTTATGCAAGACAGTAGATCCGACATAAAAACGATGCAGCAAGCAATAGAAATACGCATGATTGTTTTATAAAACACAACATTATCTTTATTTATATAAATTTAACTTATTAACGATGTTTTGCTATGATAATAACCATCAAAGCAAACATCACAAAGACACCCATCAAAAGGATAATAAGATGAATACTGATACCAATCAAATCGGCCTAGAAAAAGCAGAAATGAGCCAAGTTATCGCCAAGTTGAATGGCCTATTATCAAGTTATCACATGTTCTATATCAATGTGCGCGGTTACCACTGGAATGTTAAAGGCGAGCACTTCTTTACTTTGCATCCCAAGTTTGAAGAACTCTATACAGCGCTACAGCTACAGATCGATGAGATTGCTGAGCGTATCTTGACCCTAGGTGGTACGCCATACCACGCTTATAGCGACTTTGCACAGCATACCAGCATCAAAGAAGACAAAAATATCCATGATGGCAAAATTTGCGTTCATGGCGTGGTAACGGGGCTACAAACCTTGATCGAAGAACAGCGCCAAGTTTCAGCCCTTGCTGCAGATAGCGATGACCAAGGGTCAGCCGATCTGGTCGATGCTTATGTACAAGAGCAAGAAAAATTGGTTTGGATGTACAACGCGTTTCTTGGCTAATAGCCCTAATATTATTTTTAAACATAAAAAAGCACCCATCATCGGGTGCTTTTTTTGTGCTTGATCTTTTATGGCCATCTATCTACATGTAATCGTGGCTTACTGCTGAACCCACTGACGGATTTTTGCGCGCTCAGCAGGCGTGGCTTGTAGCCATAATTGCATAAAGTTGTCTAACGTGCTGGTACTACTAGACTGCGCCACTGGTGCGGAATATGGCTGAACACGGGTTGTGGTTGATACCGCAGCATCATTACCAAGGGCAGCGATGGCTTGCTGGTTTTGCAGTTCGGCATTACCGCTACCACCAAATACGCCGCCTAAGGCTTTACCCAAGCCTGAAAAGATACCGCTGCCGCTGTTGGCCATCGCTTGCTGACTGGCAACAATAGTATTGCCTTGCTGTACTGCAAGCGTCGGCTGCTCGGCATACTCTTTTGCCGCATCATAATCTTCTGGCTGGTTGGGCATGGTCAAAAGATAAGTCTGATTGTCAGCCATCTCTGCCGCTACGCTGATATTGCTTGAACGCAAGTAGTCATGCTCGTCATGACCCAAGTCATAGAGACGGTCATATTTGGCCGTGATGACATGTTGACCTGGCTGCAAGGTGAAGCTTTTGGCATCTCGCTGGAACAGACTTGATTTGAGCTCTTGGCCATTGATGGCCGTCACTTTGATGTGATCATCAACCTGCAATGTCACTTCGGCGTGTGACAACATAGACACTGAGCCTGCACTCAGCAAAAATGCGCCGATACTCGCTTTTTTTAACCATAAGGATGATACTTTCATGAGATGTCCTATCAATAATAAGAAAAACAGAATCGCAATGTACAGATATGTGTCTTTGATCCGTTAAGGCAGTGTCCAGTAGCGCTTTATTCGTACATTGCCGCTACTGATGAGATGCCATAAAGCGAATGACTGGATATTAAAAGTCGAGTGGTATGGTGTGATTACCATCATCAGTGTCATTATTCTCGGCTTGGCGCTCACCAGTAATATCTGCAAGCTCAGCCGCTAGCGTCTGCTCGTCAATGGTTTTGATGGCGTCATTGATGACGGCTTTTGAGATATTGTTGCGACCAAGGTTTGAGAACATGGGCTGAATGTAGTTCAAAACGTCCATCATACCACCAATACGGTGCGGCCCTTCCTTGAGCAAGTGACTGATGATACGCTCATCAAACTGCCAGCCACGGCGGCGCAAAATCGACTCAATTAAGGCTTGGCGATCTGCCAAATCATGACCATTGGGTACTTTGAATGCTGGTGCTTGCGCCAGTCTGGTCAACAAATCTGTCAACGCAAACGGCAACTCATTAGCAGGTTTATTGGCGGCAAATAACAGCTGGCGCTGTCCTTCTCGGCTACGGTTGATCAGATGAAACAAGGCCTCTTGCCACTGGCTGCTACGCTCTAACACTTCTAAGTCATCAATCGCGATGACATCAAAATTCTCAAGTGATGACAGCACATTAACATCAGTATTTATTAACTCATCAAGCGACAGACAAATCGCTGACTTGTTCATCTCAATAAAAGACTCACAGATGGCTGACAGTAGATGCGACTTGCCCGTCGCGGGGCTACCAAACAGGTACAGCTGCCCGATCAATCCGACATGCAATTGCCGTACTGCATCAATAATTGACATCCAACCCGGACCGGCAAAGTCGCTCAGACTCGCATCGTGCTTGATATCCAGATTGAGACTTAGCTGTGCTTCTGCCATGAATCATCAACTCGTTTCGTAGCGCAGTAAATATGGTAACAAATATTGTTAGGGCTGGGTAAACCCATTGCCAAACCTGCTGGGGTCATCACCATGGGTGTGGCTATGATCTGGCGTGCTTGCCATTATACCCTATTTTGGTGCCAGTGATGCAGGCTAGGTGGCTAAGAACCACGTGCGCAGCACCGCGACTATATATAACATACTTGCAAAATGACTGACAAGTTTTTTCAGCGCTTAGACACAATCGCTCACACTTGCCAGCATACATCTGTGCTGATGCGTTATTTGAACAGATCCAATTGCCGACGATTATTATAAAGATCGGTGGTCAAATAATAGGCATACAGATGACGGAATAATACATTCAGTACGGCTGATACAGGCAGCGCAATAAGCATACCCACAAAGCCCAGTAAACTCGCGCCTGCCAAGACCGAAAATATTACCCACAGCGGTGACAAACCGATCTTGTCACCCAAGAGTAGCGGCTGTAGCACATAGCCCTCTGCAGCCTGCCCCACCAAAAATGCGCCCACGATTAAGGACAATTGAAACCAATCAAGCCCAAACTGAAACAGTCCTGCGATGATGGCAGCGATAAAGCCAAGACCAAAACCCAAATACGGCACAAAGCTGGCGATACCAGCGCCCATACCAATAATCAGTCCCAGTTCAAGACCGATCATCTGTAACTGCACCGCATAAATAACTCCTAGCAGCACCATCACTAGCAACTGGCCTTTGATAAATGCCATCAATGCTTGGTCGCATTCTTTAGCAATATTGATAACTTGCTTGCAGTATCCAGCAGGAATGGCAATGGCCCACATATGCAAGCGTCTGTCCCAATTGAACAAGAAATAAAAGGTCAAAATAGGCACCAATACGGTAAGACCTGCATTGTTAATAAAGGTCATACTAGAGGTCAACAACTGACTCATCATGGTACCCGCATCAGAAAAATTATAATTCGTCTGCATGTACTCGACCATCGTTTCCGAAAAGCCTTTAATCTCAAGCTCCGGCAGGGTCAATCGCGTATTACTGTTCACCCAGCTCCTAACCACTTCATCATACCACTCCAGCGCGCGCGGCAGATAAGCCCATGCCGACTGCATTTGATACCAAAGCGTGGGAATCAGCCACCATAGCAGTAAGGCCATACCAACACTGAGCGCCGCATAAACCACGACAATGGCAATCCAACGTCTGATATATTTTGAGAGCTTCTTGACCAGTGGATTTAACAAATAAGCCAGTACAAATGCAAAGACAAACGGCACAATAACAGGCGTCAATGTATAGAGTAAAAGTAGCGTCACGATAATGGCGGTAACGATGAATAAACGCCTAAAAAAAGGATCTATTTTGCGATGGGGCATGATAAGAAATCCTACAAACAAGCAAAGATGAGCAAAAATAACTGAGCGTTTTATTATCGCAGAGTGACTGAAAAAAGCAGTCATTTTTTGTGTCTTAGCCTTTTATTGTCCCGTTAAGCGAAATGTTGGCTGAATATGTACAAGTTGCTTTGCGAGTGCGGTCTGTTTTTGGGTATAATGCGCGCACTATCATCAGATTTTACGTCATTGACTGCAATGACCCACCCCCAACTGTGAGATGACCATGAGTGATAAGCCCTCTTTAAGCTACAAAGATGCCGGTGTTGATATTGATGCTGGCGACGCATTGGTACAGCGCATCAAGTCCGTGGCAAAAGCCACCACGCGCCCTGAAGTGGTCGGTGGACTGGGCGGTTTTGGCGCTTTATGCCGTATTCCTACTGGCTATACCTCACCATTATTGGTATCTGGTACCGATGGCGTTGGCACTAAGCTTAAATTGGCCCTACAGCTTAACCGTCATGAGACCATCGGTATTGACTTGGTCGCCATGTGTGTTAACGACTTATTGGTCTGCGGCGCTGAGCCACTGTTCTTCTTGGACTACTATGCAACGGGCAAGCTGGATGTGGACACTGCCGCGACCGTAGTCACGGGTATTGGTGACGGCTGCAAACTTGCCAACTGCGCGCTTATTGGCGGTGAGACTGCTGAGATGCCAGGTATGTATCAAGACGACGATTATGATTTGGCAGGATTCTGTGTGGGTGTGGTTGAAGAAGCAGAAGTCATCACTGGCGAAAACGTCAGCGAAGGTGATGCGCTTATCGCACTTGGTTCAAGCGGCGCACATTCAAACGGCTACTCGCTCGTTCGCAAAGTCATTGACGTGAGTGATGTGGATGTTACCAGCAGCGATGCCACACTAGACGGCATGCCCATTCAAGATGCCTTAATGGCGCCAACGCGTATTTATGTCAAAGCAATCAAAGCATTGCAAGATACGATTGGCAACCAAGCACTGCACGCCATGTCACACATCACTGGTGGCGGCTTAACAGACAACCTACCACGCGTCCTACCCGACCACTTGGCGGCCAGTATCGATACCAGCAGCTGGGAATTCTCAGAGCTGTTCACATGGTTGCAAAAAGAAGGCAACATCGCGCAAAGCGAAATGTATCGCACCTTTAACTGCGGTGTCGGCTTTGTCATTGTGGTACCACAAGACCAAGCTGAAGCGGCTGTTAACACCCTGACAGAAGCAGGCGAAAACGCATGGCAAATCGGTAACATGGTCAGCCGTGAGACAGACGCGGTGGTATATCGCTAATGGTAGATGCCAAACAGCCCCGTTTAGACAGCGACCGTAGTGGCTCAGCGCCATTACGCATTGCTGTGTTGGTCTCTGGTAGTGGTAGCAATCTGCAGGTATTGATTGATGCCATGCAAGCGCAAGCGTTACCCATTGAGATTGTCGGCGTTATCAGCAACCGTGATGACGCGTACGCCATCACCCGCGCCAAAAGCGCAGGCATTGACGTGGCCGTACTCTCGCACGTGGAGAGTGGCAAACGTATGGGCATCAAGACCTTTGAAAAACATGCTACCGCGCAGCTTGACGCGTGGCAGCCTGACTTAGTGGTACTCGCAGGCTTTATGCGGGTCTTAAGCGCAGACTTTATTGAGAACGTACCTGCGCCTATGATCAACTTGCATCCTTCCCTGCTTCCTGCTTACAAAGGCCTCGATACCCATCAGCGCAGTTTGCAATCGGGTGAGCGCCAACATGGCTGTAGTATCCATGTGGTCACCGCTGAGCTGGACGCAGGGCAAGTGCTGACCCAAGCACTACTTAACGTCAGCATTAAAGATACGGCCGAGAGCTTACAAAAACGGGTACAAACGCTTGAGCACAAACTCCTGCCGTGGACGATTTTGTTACTGGCTAAAGGCGTGCTTCCGCTATCTGCAAAGAGCCTACCATCTGCTGCTGCTCGTGACTGCTTACCTGCACTGCCGTTACAGTTATTTATCGACGCTTAATGATGACGTGACTTGATATCTAGCACGGTAGATCAGTGCCTTAATTGCCTTATCAAAATATAAACCATAAAAAACCCAGCTCTCAACAGAGGGCTGGGTTTTTGCTTAGAGCTTTGTAGTAAAAAGCTTATTAATTATGGCTTATTTTTGCTCAAATACATGTACGGCTTTGATATTAACAAACTCTTTTACACCAAATCCACCATGCTCGCGACCATAGCCTGAATTTTTTACGCCGCCAAATGGCAGTTCTGGATTGGCCAAACCGTAGCCGTTGATATAGACCATACCCGTGTCAAACTGCTCTTCTGCTAAACGTACCGCTTTGTCTTCATCTTTTGAGAAGATAGCACCACCAAGTCCATAACGGCTGTCATTGGCAATACGCATGGCATCATCTTGGTCTTTTGCACGAATCAGCGAGGCAACAGGGCCAAACAATTCATCATCATAGGCAGGCTGGCCTGCTTTAATGTTTTCTAAAATAGTCGCTGGATAAAAGCTGCCTTTACCTTCAGGAAGCTCACCACCTGTTGTGATGGTTGCGCCTTTTTCTACGCTCTTTTGTACTTGCTCATGCAGTTTTTCTTGCAAGTCTTTGCGTGCTAACGGGCCAAGGTCAGAGCTGTCATCCATTGGATCGCCAGATTTCTTGCTTTCAAATTTCTTAACCAAGCGCTCACGGAAGTCATCATACAAGCTATCGACAACGATAAAGCGTTTTGCAGCAACGCAGGTTTCGCCATTGTTATATAGACGTGCATGGGTACATACTTCTACGGCCAACTCAATATCAGCATCTTCTAAGACGATAAAGGCATCGTTTGATCCCAGCTCAAGTACAGTCTTTTTCATCACTTTAGCAGCTTGCTGGCCAACAATGCTACCTGCAGTGTCACTGCCTGTGAGTGTGATGCCGCGTACCTTATCATTCTCAATGACCTTTTCTGACTGGTCATGACTGATCAATAGAGTTCTGAACAATCCTTCTGGCAATTCTGATTCTTGGAAAATCTGCTCAACCAATAGGCCTGAACCCGTAACGTTTTCTGCGTGTTTTAGTAGCACACTGTTACCTGCCATTAAGTTGGCAATAGCATAGCGGAATACTTGATACGCTGGAAAGTTCCATGGCTGAATGCCATAAATGATACCGATAGGCTGATAAGTGACTAACCCCTTTTTCATTCCTTCGACTTCGCGCTTATCGTCAGCAAGGGCTGCGATACCGTTTTCGGCGGTAAAGTCACAAATGGCTTTACACAAATCCACTTCATCTAGGCTGTGCTGATAGAGCTTACCACGCTCTTCAGTCATCAATTTTGCCAGCTCTTCTTTGTGTGCCATCAAACGCTCACCAATGGTATTGATAACGCGCGCACGCTCTTCATGACTGGTGTCGCGCCATGCAAGGAACGCTTGCTGTGACGCGTCGATGATGGTGTTGACTTCATCGTTACTCATATGGTTATAAGTAGCAATGGTTTCGCCTGTTGCTGGGTTAATGGTGGTGATGTCCGCCATGATTGTTATCCTTTTTTATTGATGTGTTAATACTGATAGCCGCTACTTATATACTGCTTATTGTGTGTATAGGACTTATCAGTGGGTGAAAAAATGTTAAGTATTTATTTAATAAAGAAACATATTGTTTAATGTTACTTCTCATTAATTACCCAGTCATCATAACAGACAATCAAGATTTCACTTTTACAAGATATTGTGAAGTGTGTTGAAGATGTTAATAATGTTAATGACAGGCACAAAAAAACCAGCGCGAACGCTGGTTTGGTAAACCACTGATAAGACAAAGAAAGTACAGCATATCATCACTAAAATAAATGACTGATCACTGGGGCTTCTTGCGGCCCGCCTTCTTCTTCAGCCACTACTTGTCGAGCCACGTGCATAATCAGTTGCCTAAGCCAGCGGTGCGCAGGATGGTGCTGTAATAGTGGTGACCACGCCATGGTCAGCTCAAACTCAGGAATAAAAAACGGCGGATCTTGCATCACGATACTGTCATTGGTCGCCTGCATCCGAGCAACGCGCGTGGGTAAGGTCGCAATCAAGTCTTTATTAGCAGCAAGCATCGCAGGCATCTGATAGTGACGCGTAAAGACACTGATTTGACGTTTTTGACCAAGGCGCTGCAATGCCTGATCGATAGAACCTAGACCACCTGATTTTTCAGGATTGACGCCAAAGCCCACCCCCATCCCCGTTTTTGATACCCAAACGTGCTGACCTTTGAGGTAGCTTTTGAGATTAAAGCGATTGACATAAGGACTATCAGCGGATAATAAGCAACTAAACGTATCACGCCACACCAAAACTTGGTGAAAGCTTTGCGGTATTTCGTTAAAACGGTTAATTGCCAAATCAACCCGACCCTGCTCCATGTCACGATATGAGACGTCAGAGGGTGTCAAAAAATCCAAAATAACATTGGGCGCTTCAGAGCGCAGTGCTTTGACCAGTTTGGGCACCAGCGTGGCTTCAGCATAATCGGAGGTCATGATACGAAAGACGCGTGAGGTGCTATAAGGACGAAACTCGGTACGCGGCTCAAGTACTTGCGTCAGATCCGCCAGTATCTCACGAATACGTGGTTGTAGCTCAAGGGCACGCTCAGTGGGGGTCATGCCCTCTGAGGAGCGCACCAAGAGTGGATCATTAAACAACTTACGCAGACGCCGCAATATGTTGCTCATTGCTGGCTGCGTGATTCCCAGTTGCTCAGCAGCACGCGTGACATTTTTTTCCCGAAGCAATACATCTAAATGTACTAATAAATTTAAATCGACCCGCTGCAAGTTCATACCCAGTTCTCTTTATCTTAAAATAAACACCACGTGTACTTTGGTATTGTTGTGACTTTTTTGAATAAGCTGTCGTCAATGATACTACTAATTGCCTAGAAATCGTTCAATACTTTACATAATCATAGTCTCGAATCAACCTAAAACATTGTTTATATTACATTATAACTCAATTAAATACCCAAGATAACGGTCATAAACTAGATAAATCTAAGTTAGCTCGTTATAGTAAATGGCATGAGTGGATTGACACATCAATCCCAAACCTGAAACGATAAGGTGTCTGGCGCTGATTTTTAGCGTTACATTTATTTAATAAATATCCCAAACCGCAAGGCCCATTCTTAACAAAATTAAGTTAAGATTGAGAAGGATTGAGCCATCATACTGGGTGATAGTAACCCTAAGAGCATATATTTTTTAGTATATGACGGGCTATTGTAGCATTTCTTACGGTTCAGTAGGAGACTACGAGATAACGCCACCCGCTTTTGATGGTTTGGTCTTAGAATTTTTATGCTAGCTGCGGCATTGGACTTATAGGGCCCGTCAATGTTTAGTTATGAACCAAAAGTCAGTACATAACAGTTGCGACTACCCTGCACAAAATTTCAGTCTCATAAGCGTTATTTGTTCATTTTTGAATATCACACCAAGGAGAGTTTAAATGTCAACTTATACATCAGCAATCGATTTAGTACGTGAACTAAAGCAAAAACATGGCAATTGGCAAAACATTAGCGAAACCGATGCTGCACGTATGATGGTACAAAACCGCTTCAAAACGGGTCTAGATATTGCAAAACATACTGCTAAAATCATGCGTCAAGACATGGAAGATTACGATAACGACACGTCTCAGTACACACAGTCTCTAGGCGCTTGGCATGGTTTTATTGCTCAGCAAACCATGTATGCTAAGAAAAAATACTTCGGTACAACCTCTAAAACTTACATCTACCTATCTGGCTGGATGGTCGCGGCTTTGCGCTCTGAGTTTGGTCCCCTACCTGACCAATCTATGCATGAAAAAACCGCAGTGCCTAAACTGATCGAAGAAATCTATACCTTCTTGCGTCAAGCCGATGCAAAAGTATTGAACGACTACTTCCGTGAGCTTAATGCTGCTGAAGAAGCTGGTCAAGACACCACAGAAATTCAAGACAAAATCGACAACTTTGAGTCACATGTTGTGCCAATCATCGCGGATATCGATGCAGGTTTCGGTAACGAAGAAGCCACGTATCTATTGACCAAGCAAATGATCGAAGCAGGTGCTTGTGCCATTCAGGTTGAAAACCAAGTATCTGATGTCAAACAGTGTGGTCACCAAGCAGGTAAAGTAACCGTTCCTCACGAAGACTTTATCTCTAAAATCAATGCCATCCGTTATGCATTCTTAGAGCTTGGTGTTGAAGACGGTGTGATCGTTGCTCGTACCGATTCTGAAGGCGCATCACTCACGCAAAAAATCCCAGTATCACAAGAAAAAGGCGACTTGGCTTCTAAATATATCGACTTCCTTGACGTTGAAGAAGTTGAAATCGATGATGCTCAAGAAAACGACATACTGCTCAAACGTGATAGCAAGTTGGTACGCCCAGTACGCTTAGCAAACGGTCTGTACAAATTCCGTGAAGACACCAATATCGACCGCGTGGTTCTTGACTGTGTGACGGCCCTTGAAAACGGTGCTGATCTGTTATGGATCGAAACCCCGACGCCAGACGTAGAACACATCAAAATGATGGTTGATCGCATCAAAGAAGAACAACCAAAAGCGAAGCTTGTGTACAACAACAGCCCATCATTCAACTGGACGCTCAACTTCCGTAAGCAAGTCATCGCACAGTGGGAAGAAGAAGGTCAGGACGTTTCTAAGTACAACAAAGACGACTTGATGAGTGCTGATTATGACGGTACTGAGCTTGATAAAGCGGCAGATGTTGCAGCGAAAAACTTCCAACGTGATGCGTCACGTGAAGCTGGCGTCTTCCATCACTTAATCACGCTACCAACTTACCACACGACCGCACTTAGCGTTCATGAACTTGCTAAAGGCTACTTCGGTGAAGAAGGTATGCTTGCTTATGCCGCTGGTGTACAGCGTAAAGAAATCCGTGAAGGCATCTCTTGTGTGAAACACCAAGCAATGGCAGGCTCTGACCTTGGTGATGACCACAAAGAAATCTTCTCAGGTGACAACGCGCTAAAAGCGGGCGGCGGTAAGAACACGATGAACCAGTTCTAATCAAATTGCATCTTTGATTAAGCTTGCTGTTGTCAGCTGATAAAACAGCAGTAAATATCAAGTCGCATTATACGGATTGATCAACACAAAAAAGCCGCCTTAAACCATAAGGCGGCTTTTTTATGTCTGCTCACTGCTGAGTACACTATAAAAGTGATCCCCTTTAAGCGAGCGCATTTATTATGAGATATTTTTAATGCAAATGTTTTAGGGTTTAATCAGAGCGCTTATCGTCCGTAATATCAATTTTGTCATCCTTGCTTATGTGATCATTTGCCTGACTGCTCTGGGTATCTGACACATCATTACTTTCTTGATTGTCACCCATTAGATCACTTCGTATGTTTTCGACACGAGGATCGCCTTTAAAAAGCTTTTGGTAAATGGCTTTTATGATTCTATAAATCAAGTAAAGCACCGCGCCAACCACCACCAGCCACCACAACTGAATCAGACCCAGCGCCATCGCTCTGAGTATCTCCCAGCCATCTTTAAATGCTTTGGTAACTTGGGTATTAAAGCTTGGCTGCTCAGCATCTATCAGCACATCTAGGTTTTGCGTGGTTTCTTTATAGCTGACATCTGGTTGCATAAAGCTCAGATTGATGGTGCTGTATTTGACTCTATCGGCAATATCCATTTTCTCAAGCTGTGCCAACTCTTTTTGGCGACGCGCGGCATAAGTGGCATTAATCGCATCGACATTACTGCTCTGGTCTTTATCGTTTTTACTATTGAGACGTTCTTGGCTGAGCTCATCTGCCATATCGCTGTTCAGCTGACTGACTAACTGCTCACGATAAAGATCCAACGTGACATCTTGAGCGGTGAACTCCTGATCATTCAAAAAAGCCACTTGCTGCTGCACTTGTTCCAAGAATTTATTGACGTTAACGCGGGGAACGCGAACCGTTATTTCAGCTTGGCGATTATAGGTGGTAATGGTGATATTTTTATCACCTCGAATAAAGGTTTTCTCGTTACGTGGATCGTTGTTAATACGACTGAGCGCTACATAGCCACCTTGCTGCCATGTCAGCTTCTCAATAGCAGCACTGCTCTTGACCACATCTTCGACGGTAAAGTTTGCACTGGCATTAATCAGCAGTTTTTTGCCAGTAACATCAAGATCCAACCCCTGAATACCAAGCGTCTGGGCACCATCACTCCCAAGACTTTCGACTTCTAATAGCTCATCATCTTCGACCACGTTGCTAGTAAGATCTTCATAGGCAGTGGCCTCAGCACTTTGCTCAGCCTCGTTATAGCTTACCTCCTCTGTGGCACTATCTGCACCATACTCCTGAGTTTGTTGGCTACAGCCACTCATAAGTAATGTGGATCCGAGCATTACCGATGCCACAGATAAGGACACACGATTGAAGGGCGATGATGTTTTGGCACTGCTCCTCACGAAATCGCATTGCTCATCAAGATGATGCTTTTTTAGAAAATGACTTATCAATACCATAAGGATTTCGCTTATATCAGATATACTTTTGTTCAATATTTTTGTTGATTATAACAATAACAAGAGAAAAATGTATTTTTTATAAAAAAACAGACAGACAGTGCTATGAGATAAGACTTGTTATTAAACAATCGCATTCGTACGATAGGATTGATTTACTTAAAAAAGACAAAGCAGCCAAGTGCAAACTAAGTACAAAGGGATATGTCATACTGAAAGCGAAGGAATCACTGTCACTCTTGTATAATAGATTGACCACAGTGATCACTTAACATTTATTACCATCATTGGGAGCCATCATGCAAGAAATCGAACTGAAGTTTTTGATCCCAAAATCACGCCTTAAAGGGTTGATGCGTCAGGTTAAGGTTAAAGCTGCCGAAACCACGCAGATGTCCGCGCATTATTATGATACGCCACAGCAGCAGTTGGCTGCCAAAGGTATTGGTCTGCGTCTGCGCAAAGAAGGCGATACATGGGTACAAACCATGAAAGCAGCTGGCGATGGACTGGCCGCGCGCTTGGAGCACAACGCTGTACTTGATAGCGACGCGGTCACATCGATGCTAGAGACAGACGCGCTGATGCCTGATCTGAGTCTGTATAAAGGCGAGGATATTGATACTGCGCTAACCGACTTTAAGCGCAAAAAGCTGGCCAAAAAGCTCACACGCCAATACATCACCGATATCGAGCGTACGACCCGTGTACTCAGTGATGGTGATAATCAGATCGAGGTAGCCTACGATCATGGCGAGATTATCCACGGTACGGACGAGACGCAGCGCGTGACCATAGAAGAGATTGAATTTGAGCTGCTATCGGGTGATGTCGACTTTTTATTTACAGTGGCAAAAACTTGGTGCAAGCGCTATAAGCTGTGCTTGTCTACCGTCACTAAAGCTGAGCGCGGTGGCTTGCTGACCAATAATGCCGAGCACAGCTCAGCCGTATCAGCAGACTTAAAAGCGTTGACGATCAATAATGATGACTGTCAGCCTGCCTTTATTCGAGCGCTGGTACATAATTGCTTGCTGCATATTTTGCCTAACAGTAGCGCGATCGCTGCAGGTAGTGAAGCGCAAGAGCACGTGCAGCAGCTATCGGCTGGTCTACGCCGTTTAAGCGCTGTACTTAGTAGCTGTGCGGATTTTTCAAAGCAAATCAACCCTGAATGGCTGCCTATCGTACGCCAAACAGCCTCTTTGCTCAATACTTATGATCAACTACAAATGGTGATCACTGATATCGAGCCACAGCTGACGACATTGGGAGCGCCGCCGGTCAGCTGGAATAAGACGCTGAATGACGCTAAAATCACTCCCATGAATGCCGTACAAGCCAATGACTTTCAACTGACGTTGCTCGAATTGATCGCTTTTGTGATGAGTGAGGACGACACCGATGGCTCAGCGGCCAAAGTCGCGGGCGATAAGTTGCCAAAAATCTTGTCTAAAAAGTATGACAAATTCGTTACTGCCAGCACTATTGATAGCGATGCGGTCGTGATCACAGATCTACAGCAGTTACAGCGCCACCTTGTAGAAATGCATTATTTAAGTGAGTTTGTCGCCCCGTTGTATAGTAAGAAAAAAAGCAAACGCTGGCTAAAGTGCCTTAAAAAAGCCCAAAAGCGGTTAACGCAGTATATAGATGCGCTCCTACATCAGCAGCTGTATGCAGACAAAGCGCATGACGATGCCAGCGCGTTGTATGGTGCGGGCTGGTTACAGGCCACACTGGCACACAAACAGCAACGCTGCGACGCGCAGTTATCTACACTCTTAGACGACAAGGTATTTTGGTGATACTAACAGCAGCATCCAACGTACGCTGACAAATTATGGCCATAAAAAAAGACAGCGTTAAAGCACTGTCTTTTTTATCGTCATCTACCACATTGCCAATGTTGCCAATGTTTTTATGCGTCTAAACCAAAGACGCGCATACGCTTGTCTAACGGTTCAAATTCTTTGTCACCAGCAGGTGCTTCGATGCTGCCAAATGGCATTTGTGCGATCAGCTGCCAGCTGTCTGGAATGTCAAAAGCAGCCGCCACGTCTTCATCGATGAGTGGGTTGTAGTGCTGCAAGTTGGCACCAATATCTAGCGCCGCAAGCTCTGTCCACATGGCATACTGATGCATGGCTGATGTCTGCTCTGACCACACTGGAAATTTGTCCGCATACAGTTCAAACTGTTCTTGCAGTGACTTGACCACATTCTGATCTTCATAATATAAGACTGTACCTGCGGCAGCACGAAAGCCATCAATTTTTTGTTTGGTGCTTGAGAAGTCACCATCACCAACCTCAATGCGTAGTTTCTCTTCAGCGATGTCCCATACTTTTTTGTGTTCATCACCGAACAACACCACCAGACGTGAAGACTGTGAGTTGAATGATGATGGCGTATGCAATAAGACACGCTCAGCGATATTAACCACCGCTTGCGGCTCGGTCGGTAGCTCTCTGCCCAAAACATAAATAGAACGGCGATCGATAAAGGCTTGTTGTAGGTTGGCTAGACTCTCGTTACTCATGATAAATATGCTCTCTGTTATTATTAGTGTGTATCAAAAAAATGGGTACAGCTCAATGTTTCGGCAACTACTATAGCATTTAACTTAATAGCTGTTAACCATTGTTAATCTTAATTTACAAACAATCTGTCTAAATACCACGCGCCAAGGGACATTAGGCATGGGACATTGGGCAAGGTACAACCAGCATGTTAATCACGATAGCAATCTCTGGTACCATGACTTGCCCGCATTCATGGTTGCGGTACTATTTAGCCATTCGCTATTCAGCGACAATAGTGACTGGTGTGCCTGCCGTCACTTGCTCAAACAGCTCAATAATGTCCTCGTTACGCATCCGTACACAACCATGAGAGTATGGCAGGCCCATTGGCTCGGTATCAGGTGTGCCATGAATATAAATATAACGCTGATAGGTATCGCAGCCGCCTTGTGCGTTACCGCCTTTATTGTACCCGTCCTCAGTACCTGCCAGCCATAATATACGACTGAGTATCCAGTCGCGGCTGGGGTTGTCAGTACCCAGCTGCGTACTGTAGCACTCCCCTGTTGGCACCCGTCCAACAAACACACTGTTTATCGGTTGATCATCACCGATTTTTTGCGCGATGATGTGTGCACCTAGTGGGGTACAGCCGCTGTCTTGTTGATTGCCGATACCGTTTTTACCAGTAGAGATGGTGTAACGCCTCACCTCATGATCGTTTTGAGACAGTACGAGGGTTTGGGTAGCAATGTTGATGTATATTTTGGGATGATGTTGCAGATTGTCTGTCATATTATTATCTATCCGATGAGTCATACTGAGTAAATACCGCACGTCTAAATTGACAAAAAATTCTAATGTCAGGGGATTGTATCAGGGCTGCGCGCACCGTAATATAGAGGCACACTCTTTGATGCTAGCAAATTATGACGTATATTTCACCGACACGCGTGTCGATGTATGATTTCTTATATCAAGATACCCAGCCGACGGTATCGTTACTTGCTGACCTCACCCAGCTGTCATTGCCCCAGACGCGTCTGGCCATTAGTGCCAGTCTACAGGCGATTGTGAGTGCGCTACTTGCCTACCAGCAGCGTTATCAAGGTCTAACCGTCAGAAAAAAGCTATTTGGACGCACAGCGGTCAAAGAGCTGCGCCAGTATAACTCTATGAACTTTGTGACCATTACTGCCGCTGCTTATCATCGTCATGAGGTGGCCAATGCCGTCTTTTGTGACAGCACCCGCATCATTCGTGCCAGCGACCGTATTGCTATGCAGCTGCAAGCCAGTCGCACGCAGATACAAACCTTACTCACTACGCTATGTGTCGTAGTACTGCGTGAGCTTGCGATTTTGGCCGACTATAGCCGCTTAGATGACAATGAGCTGGACAAGTGGTTTGCACTGCAGCCGCAATTTTTATCAAGCAAACGTACCAGTTTGTATGATGAAAATATCTTCGAGACGCAGTCTCTAGAGGATGAGCCTACAGATATGTCTGGCACGCTACAGGCAGACAGTGCCATTGAGGTCAATGCCGCTGCGCATGCCATCATGCCACCAGATTTTGATCCTTATTGGTACGAGCTGACCGACTTTATTCCTGCCAGCAGCGCCGTAACTGAAGATATGCAGCAGGCCACCTCCAACTACCTCAAAGCCATCGGTCGCTCACCAGACAATGTACGTGCCAGTGGCCACAACGACATGCTTATTTTTTCAAAAATGCCCAATATCATCGTGCCGCATCAACGCTGGTTACTGCAGTTGGCAAAAGTCTCTGACATCTATCTCAGTCGCGATCGGCTGCGCATAACCTCAGAGCCGACTTCGCCGCCCGCGCCACCGCTGGTCAGTTTGGCGCTACTCAGTGGCTTGAACGCCAATCCTACCAATGCCGAGGAAACAACAACCTCTCATTTTGATACATCCACGCCGTTATGGAAAAACCCTGTTATTTTTGTCGTGATTATTGTTATTGGTACGCTGGGCGCATTAGCAACCTTAAAATATCATATGCGCCAATCCGATAGCGCTTTATCGGCTACCGCTGTGGTAGCACGGCAAAACCTTATCAAGTCACAGATGCAGCAAGACGGCAACGTGGATGCAGACGCTGAAGTCAGCGCTCATACCGAGAGCGCCACACACTAATATCAAATGTACAATTGATAGATTAACAGTTGATCCTTCTTTGTCATCACCCATAAAAAAACAGAGATACGGGATCTCTGTTTTTTGTCAGTGCATCAGATAGCGCCTTAGCGCCTGTTCAGACTTATTTAGACAAGTCACGACCACGGCTGGCTTCAATCGCCAAACGCAGACCGTTTAGGCGGATAAAGCCTTCGGCGTCTTTTTGATCATACGCGCCTGCATCATCTTCAAAGGTGGCGATTTTTTCATCAAACAATGAATCGTCAGATTTACGGCCAACAACGCTCACTGCGCCTTTATAGAGCTTCACACGTACCGTACCGTTAACATACTCTTGTGATTTGTCGATCAAGGCTTGTAGCATTTCACGCTCAGGGCTGAACCAGTAGCCATTGTAGATAATCTTGGCATAGCGTGGCATCAGCTCATCTTTTAGATGCGCCGCTTCACGGTCAAGGGTCAATGACTCAATACCACGGTGCGCTTTTAGCATAATGGTGCCCGCTGGCGTCTCATAGCAGCCGCGTGACTTCATGCCCACATAACGGTTTTCGACGATATCTAGGCGACCAATACCATGCTTGCCACCCAGCTCGTTGAGCTTAATCATAACTTCAAATGGCTTGAGTTGCTCGCCATCGATCGCGACAAGATCGCCTTGTTTGTATTCTAGTTCCAGATATTGCGGCTCATCTGGGGCGTCTTCTGGGCTGACAGACCAACGCCACATCTCTTCTTCAGCTTCGGCGTACGGGTCTTCGAGCATGCCGCCTTCATAAGAGATGTGTAGTAAGTTGGCATCCATAGAGTAAGGTGATTTTTTCTTACTGCTGGCAAAATCGATTGGAATGTCATGCTCTGCCGCATAGTTCATGAGGCTTTCACGGCTTGATAGATCCCATTCACGCCAAGGGGCGATAGTTTTGACATCTGGTGCCAATGCGATGGCGCCAAGCTCAAAACGTACCTGATCGTTACCTTTACCAGTAGCGCCGTGGCTGATGGCATCTGCGCCATGCTCTTTGGCGATCTCAACCAAACGCTTAGAGATGAGTGGACGGGCGATTGAGGTGCCGAGTAAGTACTCGCCTTCATAAATGGCATTGGCACGGAACATGGGATACACATAATCACGGGCAAACTCTTCGCGCAAGTCTTCGATATGAATGTGTTGGACACCCATTGCTTCAGCTTTGGCGCGTGCAGGCTCGACTTCTTCACCTTGACCGATATCGGCAGTAAAAGTAATCACTTCGGCATCATAGGTCTCTTGTAACCATCGCACGATAATTGAGGTGTCCAGACCGCCCGAATAGGCCAAAACGATTTTATTAATATTTTTTGGATCAAGTTGAGCCATGAATAACTCCTAATGTAGAACTGTATTTATGAAAAGTAATACTGCTCACTGCTGCGGCAATAGATAGAATGCCTGCCCAGTGTACATCATATTGACAATGGGCAAAAGTGCCACAGCCGCCCCTTTATCGCTATTTGGCTTTATTTGCCACAGCTGTCCCTGCCGCCAACATTTTGTGCCGTTATATTTAGCCGCGCGGGTAAACCTGTTATCATAACGCTGCATGTTTGCGCGGTAAAATAAGTGTGTCATTATTCATATTTTGTACCTCATGTGTGGTAACCATGAGCGTGCGGTATGATAAATTACGATCACTATTTTTTGGGCGCTGCACCCATATATCGTCGGTTTGAGATAAAATCGATACATCAAGATTAAAGCGATTATTCCGCATTGTTTTTATTTGGATTCAACTGTACAAGCCAGACATAATCATCCACTGTAACCAATCACTGTCTCCTTCTTTTTTCACTACTGATATAGAGCGCCATGACTTCTACTACTGATCTACCTCAGACCATCACCATCACTCAGCCTGACGACTGGCACATTCACTTGCGCAATGGGGCGGCTTTGGCCACCACAGTACCGCACGCAGCGGACAGCTTTAACCGCGTGATTTGTATGCCCAATCTGGTACCACCTGTCAAAAACACGGATGATGCCCGTGCTTATCGCGCGCGTATTTTGCAGCACTTGCAAGACAGCACGCTCAGCGATACACGCAAAGCGGCATTTGATCCGCGTATGACCCTCTACATGACCAACAATACCAGCGTTCAAGATATTGAGCTGGCGGCTGCGTCTGGTATCGTTCAAGCAGTCAAACTCTATCCAGCAGGTGCCACCACCAACTCGGCTGATGGTGTTACCGATATTTTAGCTTGCGCGGACGTGTTCGCGGCTATGGAAAAGTACAATTTGCCACTCCTGCTGCATGGCGAAGTGACTCATGACCATGTGGATATTTTTGATCGCGAAAAGCGCTTTTTGGATGAGGTACTGAGCAAAATTATCAGTAACTTTCCAACGCTAAAAATCGTCATGGAACACATTACCACCAGTGAGGCTGCAGACTTTGTACTGGCACAGGGCAGCCAAGTTGCCGCCACCATCACTCCGCAGCACTTGATGTTCAACCGCAATCACCTATTGCTTGGCGGTATCCGACCCCATTTTTATTGCCTGCCTATCCTCAAGCGTCAATCACACCAGCAAGCACTATTAAAAGTAGCCACCAGCGGCAATCCTAAATTTTTCTTAGGTACCGATTCAGCGCCGCACGCCACAGATAAAAAAGAAGCCGCTTGTGGCTGCGCAGGTTGTTATAGCGCCCATACGGCACTGCCCCTGTACGCCACTGCTTTTGATAGTATTGGTAAAATCGATAAGCTAGAAGGCTTTGCCAGCCATTTTGGGGCACAGTTTTATGGCTTACCTGTCAATACGAGCAGCATCACCTTGGTGAAGACACCCATGCAAGTGCCCAGCCATTATCCGTATTTCGATGGTCAATCGCTCACCCCGCTCATGGCTGGTGATACTTTACCATGGTCACTCAAAGCCTAACGCGGCTAAACACAATCAGCCGCCTATCGACGACCCAACCAAAGCAACACCAATAGCAAGCCAAATAAAAGTGACTTTACTTGATATGACCACTCAAAACAGTACGACCGAAACAGACAACACCGATGACGCTCCAATGGGCCTAAAAGAGCGCTTTCGCAAGTTTATGCCCGTCATCGTTGATGTCGAAACCGCAGGCTTTAATGCCCAGACCGACGCCTTACTTGAGATTGCATGTATTCCAATCTTGCTCAACGACGATGGTGTGTTCTACGCAGGCGACGCGCTTAGCGCCCATATTGAGCCTTTTGAGGGAGCCAACCTTGAGCCCAGAGCGCTGGCCTTTACCGGCATTGATCCCAGCAACCCCATGCGTAAAGCCATTGCCGAAGACGAAAAAGAAGCTATGCGCCGTATTTTTAAAGGTTTAAAAGAAGTGCGCCGCAGTACCGAATGTCGCCAATGCGTATTGGTCGGCCATAACGCGCATTTTGACTTGGCCTTTTTGAATGCGGCTGTCGAACGCACCAATAGCAAAAACCACAACCCGTTTCATCAGTTTTCTGTCTTTGATACCGTTACGTTGTCGGCGCTGGCCTTTGGTCAAACCGTCCTTGCGCGCGCCTGCAAAGCAGCGGGGCTTGAGTTTGATGGCAGTAACGCCCATTCCGCCCTTTACGACACGCAAAAAACCGCCGAACTGTTTTGCCATATTCTAAATAGTTACCCTATGTTACCGAATGCTTTACATACTGAGCAAACAAAGGTAGAGTTAATAGACGACAATGAATAAACAATAGCGCGTAAATGTGAAGTTTGACTCACAAATCATTGACTCAGGAACAGTGCGTTCAAACTTCTCATCTCAATTTTGTTATCAACAAGGATATGATTGACATAATGCGGTGCCAACAGCGAATAATGCCTTGTCTGTATACCCCATCGTCAGATGCTCAGTCTACTGACCGATTGGTTGGTCTACCACTAACTTATAGGCACGCATGACATGACACAGTGATATTTTGTAGATGATCTAAGTTGCTCACGCCTTATAGATAGCGCGCTATCGTAGGCACCATAGGAGGGACTTTGCCATGCAACCACATCACATATTATGGTCAACCATCATCGGTTACATCATGCTCGCCCTGACCATCAGTGCCGTGACATCGCTCTGGATACGGTATCATTTAAAGCGTAAAGATTTACATCCACGCCGCGCCATCAAAAAAAGATATCTAACCTTAAAAAGACGTAAAAAAAGGCTTGACAGGAGGCGCAAAGGTTACTAAAATACGCACCACTTCAGCATAAAGGTGAAAGCAGCTGAAGCGTTGTTCCTGGTCCCCATCGTCTAGAGGCCTAGGACACCGCCCTTTCACGGCGGTAACGGGGGTTCGAATCCCCCTGGGGACGCCACATTCAAAAGTACAATACGTACTTTTAAAACCCTCAAAATCAATATGATTTTGAGGGTTTTTTTATGCTTATATTTTCTTCAATGACGACCGCCCTATCCATTTTTAAGCACAAAAAAACCAGCGTGATGCTGGCTTTAACGATGCAATTCATCTCGTAGGTAGTCTCTATCTTAAAGACTGTCTCTATCTTAAAAATTGCTTGAAAGCATAAACCACAATAGCGCAAAAATGATCAGCGTACCAAGTATGGTTTGGATCAAAAAGAACGCTTGATGCTCGCCGATAACCTTGGTCAGCGTCAGACCTAATGCGTTGTACTTAATCGGTTGCACATCGATATCACCTTGCTGCTCTTGCTTTTCGTAATACTGCTGTAGCAATGCCAAAAACGAATCCGCTTCTGCCTCGCTCCACTCATATGGTTTAAATGGCATCAATGCTTTGACTCTTGAATCTTTAAATAACCAACGCTCCAGTACAATTGAGCGTAACGACCAGCCCTGAAAACGACGCTCAATAATGGCAGAAAAATCGATGGTCTGCAAATCTTTATGACGCTCATCCATCAGTAACTTATTTTTAAGATTGGTCAGTGCTTGCTCTGTTCCTTCCACACATTGAAAAAAACAGCCGTTACCGTAGCAAAGAATGCCACTAATGTTATTTTCTTTGTTAGCCGTGATAGAAGATTTGGCAATATCGTTTAATGTACTCGCCCCTGATAGGCCAGTAGAGGTAATACGGCTTATATAGACAAATTGATAGAGATCGGTCACTTCTTCTGAATGCTTCATGTCAGTGACTGTAAACAACCAGTCCCTCCTTATTATTAAGCAACTGTGCGCTTATTAAATGGGTAAAAATATAATATTCATCGAGATTTTTTGTGATACGTGATTGATATAATAGGTATTTATTTAGGATGTATGAACTTAGTTACATCATAGGACAGTTTAGTCATCAAAGCAACTTGAGATTAAAGGATGGTAGCGTTTTATTGCTATTTTATCCGGCATTTTGCCACTTTGTAATCATCGTAGCTGTCTCTGCCAGCACATGATGCGCATGGGCTAAGCAAGGTATTTACGCAAAATTATCAAGATAAGGCAAGACAAAGCTCACAGCGATACCTAATAAAAAGAAGACGCTGACTGTGAAAAGAGGTGATACCAAGTAGGCACGGTTAACGAATTATTGGGATAACTGCTGAGCGGCGATGATGGCATTGAGCAATATGGCATCATCAGGATAGGTGAGTTTGATATTTTGGCGACTGCCCGAAACCAAGCGAATCGGATATGAGAGCAGCTCAAAAGCGCTGGCTTCATCGGTGATATTTAGATCGTGCGTGGTCACATGGTCTAATACCTGACGCAGTGACTCTATACGAAAGACTTGCGGGGTTTGCGCCTGCCACATGCCAGTACGGTCAATAGTGCGCCACGCATAATCATGTCCAATAGAGACGCCTGACACCGTTTTCTGAGCTTGCTTTAGGGTATCGGCAACAGGTGCCGCCAAGATGGCGCCATAAGGCTCGTTCATAGCAGCGGTAATGACGTTATTGATATCGGCGGTCGGCACGGCTGGCCGCGCCGCATCATGAATCAATACCAAGTCCTGAGCATCAGCGCCAGACTCGATAATGGCTTGCAGGCCTGCCTGCACTGACTGCCAGCGCTCAGCACCGCCGTTTGCATAGCAGATAGGCAACGCAAAATCTAAGGCACTACCGATAGTATCGTCTTTAGCAAGCACCAAGACGCAATCGTCAATATACCGACTGGTCGCCAGCCGCGCCACGCTATGCTGGAGTAAGGTTTGATCATTGAACTTGATATACTGCTTAGGCACGTCAGCACCAAAACGGCTACCGCGACCTGCTGCCACAATCATGGTATGTATACGAGGGGACTGGATCGTCATAAGCAGTTAGTAGCGGCTGTGTGTGGTTGGTGCGGTTGAGACTTGGACAAAGGTTTCGTTGGGCTTGATAAGTCCCAAATCCAAGCGCGCATGCTCTTCGACGGCTTCAAGGCCATTTTTCAGATCATGCACGTCGGTTCTAAGTAAATCGTTGGCCGCCATTTGACTGTCGTTTAAGCGCTGCTGCTCCGCCATCTCAGCGCGCAGTTGATTGTGCTGAAAGTGACCATTTTCACCCAACCAATACTGGTACTGTAGTCCGGCCAGCATCACAACCGCTAAGGCAAGCAACATAAACTGGCTAAAGTATTTCATAAAAATTGCGCCGCACACTAACAAAATGAAAGAATAAAAAGTGGTATCAACATCCATCGTTTTTAAAAAGAAGCGCCATTCGACCCTCTTTTTTAAAAACAATCGGTCTTGATAATAGCCCCACCTGATGATGCACGCGGCACCATCAAGCGGTTCTGATCCTCTAGCGACCAATTAGCCACGTAAACCGATAAACTCTGCACGGCCACGGTAGCTTGCACGTACCTGCTGCTCAATGCGTAGCAACTGGTTGTATTTGGCAACGCGGTCTGAGCGGCATAGTGAACCCGTTTTGATCTGACCAGCAGCGGTACCCACTGCCAAATCAGCAATGGTGCTGTCTTCGGTTTCGCCTGATCGGTGCGAGATGACGGTCGCATAGCCGTTTTTCTTGGCCAAGTAGATGGCATCAAGGGTTTCTGATAGCGTGCCGATCTGATTAAACTTAATCAAAATCGCATTCGCAATCTTCTTATCAATGCCTTCTTGCAAGATTGTCGGATTGGTTACAAATAGGTCATCACCAACCAATTGTACTTTATCGCCCAATTGCTGAGTCAAATACGCCCAACCGTCCCAATCTGACTCGTCAAGACCATCTTCGATAGAGATGATCGGATACTGACGCGCAAGGCCGACCAAGTAATCAGAAAACCCTTGGCTGTCAAAGGCTTTGTTGCCCTCGCCTGCCAAAATGTATTGACCATTTTTATAAAACTCGCTCGCCGCGCAGTCAAGAGCCAAATGGATGTCTTCACCCGCTTTGTAGCCGACTTGCTCAATCGCTTGCATGATAACGGTGATGGCTTCTTCGTTGCTACGCAAGTTTGGTGCAAAACCGCCTTCATCGCCTACTGCTGTGTTCAGGCCTTGCGCTTTTAGTACTGATTTTAGGCTATGGAATACTTCGGTGCCCGCACGTAGCGCTTCTGAGAAGCTGCTAAAACCAACTGGCTCAATCATGAATTCTTGGATATCAACCGTGTTGTCCGCATGCTCACCGCCGTTTAGGATGTTCATCATCGGCACAGGCATGGTGAGTGAGGTTTGATTGCGCAGATTGGCGATATACTGATGTAGCGGCAAGCTTTGTGCTTTTGCTGCAGCTTTGGCAGCGGCCAATGAGACCGCTAGCATGGCATTTGCGCCTAAGCTGTCTTTGTTTTCAGTACCATCAAGCGCAATCATCGCATCATCAATGCGCTGCTGCTCGGTCACATCAGTGTTCATCAAAGCGCTACGGATTTGGCTGTTAACGTTAGAGACCGCTTTTTTGACGCCTTTGCCCATATAACGGCTTTGATCGCCATCACGTAACTCAAGCGCTTCGCGTGATCCAGTTGATGCCCCACTAGGCGCTGCGGCACGACCGATGGTGCCATCAGCTAAGATAACATCGGCTTCAATTGTTGGGTTACCGCGCGAGTCTAAAATCTCACGAGCGCGGATGTCTTTAATTTCGGTGACGTTCTTGGTTTCTTCAGCGTACATGGTGTCTGTAAATTCCTTTGGTCATGCCAAGTTTGTGGGATAAAAAAGGGATAATAAGGGGTATGACACGACTGTTATCGGTTGCCGCTTGGGGCAAATCAGATGGAATACAATCGCATCTATAGACGCTGCAGCGGCGCATAAACAGTCGGCTATAGTGTTTGGCATCATAGCATAAATTTGATCAAACATCGCCCAAATTCATAGCGACTGTCATGCGATTTATACCACTTGCGGCGGCTTACTTGCCGTCTGCATGTCTGCTGGTGACTCACTGTGTGCGCCGCCATCCGCTGTAGTTTTAAAACGGGTCAGCCGTAAGGCATTCATCAACACTGAGATGGAGCTGAGCGCCATCGCACCTGCCGCAATCATCGGGTTTAAAAATCCCAAAGCGGCCAGCGGAATACCCAAGCAATTATAAATAAAGGCAAAGAATAGATTTTGTTTGATATTGCGCAAGGTGGCTTGAGCAATTTTTTGTGCCGCGTTAATGTGCATCAGCGATTCGCCCATTAATCGTGCAGAGGCGCTGTGCTGAGCCACATCGGTGCCTTCAAACATGGCGAAACTGGCATCAGCTGTGGCCATAGCAGGCGCATCATTGACCCCATCACCGGCCATAGCCACATGCTTGCCAGCCGTTTGTAACTTAGCGATCTCAGCTGCCTTATCACGCGGGCTCATCTTGCCATAAGCTGCTTTGATACCCAAAGTCTCTGCCACATGGTCGACCACCGACTGCTTATCACCGCTCATCAAAATGACCTCAATACCATCTGCTTGTAGCGCAGCAATCGCCTGCGCAGTATCGTCTTTGAGGTCATCAGCTAATGCAAAAGCACCCAGCGGCTCATCATTGATACTGATCGCCACCGTACTGGCAATGTTCCATACCTTTGGCATTAATTTGGGCAGTGACAAGTTAGCAAATTCTGGCGTGCCAACCTTCACCGTACCCAGACCCTCGATGACGGCTGCAATACCTGAGCCGCTCACCACACTGACATCAGTCACAGGCAGTAGCGGTAACTGACGTGACTTGGCTTCATTAACCACGGCAGTTGCTAGCGGATGGCTGGCATGCGCTTCAACGCTGGCCGCCAGTTGCAAGACATCATCACTATCGAGTGATTTATCCACCATCACTTGATCCACGATGCTTGGTTTACCCACCGTTAGCGT
Source organism: Psychrobacter sp. PSi21 (assembly GCF_054960615.1). Taxonomy (NCBI): domain Bacteria; kingdom Pseudomonadati; phylum Pseudomonadota; class Gammaproteobacteria; order Moraxellales; family Moraxellaceae; genus Psychrobacter; species Psychrobacter sp. PSi21. Next base: position 49,268 of record NZ_JBHNYR010000018.1, on the reverse strand, counting down.
TCCTGTTTTATCCAGTACCACGGTATCAACAGTGCCCGCCGACTCCAAACTCTGCGCGTCTTTGAACCAAACGCCATGCCTTGCCGCCACACCCATCCCTGCCATAATAGCCGCTGGCGTTGCCAAACCCAGCGCACAAGGACAAGCAATCACCAGCACCGATACAGCATGCATCAAAGCGGTATCGAACAGACCTGTCACCCACCACGTGACACCAAAGGTCACAGCAGCAATCGCCACCACAACAGGTACAAAAACCGCCGTGACCCGATCAGCAAGCCTTGCCAAATCAGCTTTTGATCCTTGGGCATCACTGAGCGCTTTCACCATATCGCCCAGCTTGGTATCACTGCCTTTTGCTTGTACGCGATACAGCAAGCTGCCATTTTCGACCAACGCCCCTGCCAGCAGTGGATCAGAGACTTCTTTTTTCAGCGGCACCGACTCGCCTGTCAAATGACTCTCAATACACCAGCCAGACCCATCAACCACCATGCCGTCCGTTGCCACACGGCTGCCCTGCTTGGCACGCAAAATATCACCAATTTGCACCTCTTGTAATGATACTTGATGAAAATCGCCATTGGGCTGCTGCTGCTCAACCTCGTCTGGAGTCAGTGACAACAACAAATCAATACTGTTCAAGCTGTGTTTTTTGGTGCGCTCTTCTAAATATTTACCTGTACGCACAAAGGCAATCACCATCACCCCTGCCTCAAAATACACAGGCGCATGATGTGCCATACCTGACATCATACTGCCATCGCCATACGTGAGCCAAATATATGTCGAATAAGCCCAGATGGTCACTGTGCCAAGCACCACAAGGACATCCATGTTGGCAAGGCCACCTTTGATCGATGCCCATGCACTTTTATAAAATGGCAGTGCCAAACCAAACTGTACCAGCGTCGCCAGCACAAATTGCACCCATACTGGCGGCATCCACGCCATGCCTTGCCCCGCGATCATGCCTGCCATACCAACCAAAAATGGTAGCAAGCAGAGCCAAAGCGCTATGAGTCGCCATGGCACTGATGTTTTTTCCTCATCCTTTGACGGCGTAAACAGTGTGTCGTCAGCTTGCAAGTTGGCCACAAAGCCCGTCTTATTGACCCACTCAGTCACCTGATCTGGAGTGGTTTGCGCAGGATTATAGTCAATGTTGGCCGTCTCGCCAGCGAAGCTGACACTGGCCTCATAAATACTGGGCTTTTTATTAAGCACTTTTTCGATACGTGATGCGCAGGCCTGACACGACATCCCATCAATCGCCAGCTGTAGGTGCGCTCGCTGCGGAGCTACTGATTCATTGGCTTCGATATCAGTCTCTACAACATCGGACTGCTCGATGGGATTTGATGCATCATTCATAATAAAACTCGGTAGGCTGATCAGAAAGGGGGGAAATACGAGGGCAATAGCGTTAAAAGGGTTCGAGACTCTCTATACATAAGGCTATTGGGACATTTTTCAAGCGTTGACTGAGGGTAGACATTATATCTCACCCAAGCAGCCATACCACAGACCAGCCTTTTGCCAGCTCAAAATGACACGCCCTAATACACACTCGTAAAAAAACCAGCCATCGCAGCTGGTTTTTTATCGTGATAAATCATATCAGCAGTTATCTTTTCAGATTTTAACCTGCTTAAGCATTTGCTACGCTGGCGTCAAATCCTGCGTCAGCAATCGCATCAGCAATGGCTTGGGCACTGGTCTTGCTGTCATCAAACGTAACCGTCGCCAGATTGTCCTCAAGATCAACCGTCATGGTTTGTAGACCGTCAATGTCAGCCGTTGCTGTATGAACACTTGCTACGCAACCGCCGCAAGTCATGCCGTCGATATTAATGATACGTGTTTGTTCTGCCATGATTGGCTCCTTATTATGATTAGTCAATATAAAATATCAGCAGTATTACGTACTATGCCACTGATTAATGATGCGGGTTTTGCGGTGCATCTACAGGATAGGGCTGAGTCACATAATCCACCATGCTGATCGCTGCAGTCAGCGCATGGATACTGGTATCCGTATCTTCATAGCGTATCAACGCTGTGTTGTCTTGCGGATTCAGCTCAATATCCATCACTCCAGTGATATTACGAAGCGCCGTCATCAAACTCTCAAGACCGTCGCTATCGTCAATATTTTCGATACTGACTTTTGCTGTTTGGATACTCATACTAAGACTCCATGCAATAATAAGACAAAGCTGACACAGCTACTTTCACTGGCTGGACGCTGTAGTAAATGATTTTAATGTGTGTCTAACACTTCAAACCCTTTTACCAGCGCGTCAATTTGTTTCAACTGATCCAAGAACGGCTCTACTTGACTCATACGCAGCGCACAAGGGCCATCACATTTTGCTTGTTCAGGATTGGGGTGCGCCTCTAAAAACAGCCCCGCAATACCCGTTGCCATACCTGCTCGCGCTAAGGTAGTGATCTGCTCACGACGACCGCCTGCGCTGTCAGTGCGCGCGCCTGGCTGCTGTAGACTGTGCGTCACATCAAAAAACACAGGTACGTCCATCTGCTTCATGGTATCAAACCCAAGCATATCGACAACTAAGTTATTGTAACCAAACGCACTACCGCGTTCACACAAGATGATCTTGTCATTACCTGCCTCTAGGCATTTATTGACGATGTGGCGCATCTCATGCGGCGCTAAGAACTGCGCTTTTTTAATATTGATAATCGCGCCAGTCTTAGCCATAGCATGGACCAAATCGGTTTGACGCGATAAAAAGGCGGGAAGCTGAATCACGTCTGCCACTTCAGCGACAGGTGCGGCCTGATGCGGCTCATGCACATCAGTAATAATCGGTACGTTGTAACGCTCTTTGATTTGACCAAGCCAGTCGACCCCTTGCTCCAGACCGGGACCGCGAAACGAATATAAGCTTGAGCGATTGGCCTTATCAAAACTGGCCTTAAACACATAGCCAATACCCAAACGCTGACAGATATCAATATATTGCTCAGCAATCTCAAAGGCCATCTCTTTGGATTCAAGCACATTCATGCCACCAAAGAGGACAAACGGTTGATCATTACCAATACAATTATCGTTAAGGGTGATGTGTGACTGCGCGGTTAGCAACTTATCCATACAATAGGTATCCTATTTCTTGTTATCAATTTTTCCATCAATATTGTACCCCATCGCCTATGAAAAAAAAGTAAGCCCTACCGATTCACCACAATTTGCCAATGCAACAGGTAAAACCTATAACTGGTACGCTTTGATATGTAGATCAGAGTGATTGCAAATCGCCTGCCTCGACAGCCTACTCGAATAATTAAACCCTAGCCATCTAACGTTTACGTATAAAATACGCACAAAAAAAGACCAATCCGAAGATTGATCTTTTTTATCTAGCCATACCCAATATCATATGTGGTATCAGGCAAAGCTCAGCGATGCGTAAAGACTACTGATGAGCGCTGTGCGTTTTGGCAGCGTTCACAAAGCTGTTAAATAGTGGATGGCCACCACGTGGTGAGCTGGTAAACTCAGGGTGGAACTGAACCGCAACAAACCAAGGATGATCAACGATTTCAACTGACTCGACTAAGTGCTGCTTGGCTGAGTAGCCTGAAATGTTCATGCCCCCTTGTTCTAATGGCTCGATATAACGGTTGTTCATCTCGTAGCGATGGCGATGGCGCTCAGTGATGTGATGCGCGCCGTATATTTGCGCCAGCTTACTACCAGCAACCAGCTCAGCCTGCTGACTACCCAACCGCATGGTACCGCCAAGATCGGAGTCATCACTGCGAATCTGTAACTCACCGCGCTCATCGAGCCACTCGGTGATGAGACCAATGATTGGCTCGGCGCTCTTACGGTCAAACTCAGATGAGTTAGCATTAATACCCAGCACATTACGCGCATATTCAATCACAGCAAGCTGCATGCCCAAGCAAATACCAAGGTAAGGTACCTTGTTTTCACGCGCATAAGTGACGGCTTTGATCTTGCCTACTGTGCCACGCTCGCCAAATCCGCCTGGTACCAAGATGGCATCTGCCTTGGTAAGCTGGGCAAATAGCGCCTCATCTTCTTCCAAGCGCTCAGCATCAATATAGTCGATTTTGACCGCTGTTTGGTGCGTGATACCCGCATGAAGCAACGCTTCGTTAATCGACTTATACGCATCAGGCAGCTCAACATATTTACCAACCATCGCAACTGTCACTGTTGACTCAGGATTGAGCTGAGCTTTAACCACTCTGTCCCAGTCACTCAAGTCCGCTTCAGGTAAGTCCAAACCAAAGCGTTCGCAGATCAAGTCATCCAGATCTTGCTCATATAAAGCGCGCGGGATCTGATAGATACTTTGAGCATCTTCACACATGATGACCGCCCGTTCTTCAACGTTGGTAAAGAGCGCAATTTTACGGCGATTGTCAGGTGAAATATGATGCTCAGAACGGCAAATGAGAATATCAGGCTGCAAGCCGATCGAGCGTAGTTCTTTGACAGAATGCTGTGTGGGCTTGGTTTTGGTCTCACCAGCACTGGCAATATAAGGCACCAGCGTTAAGTGCATCAGCATGGCGCGATTACGGCCAAGCTCGACTTGCATCTGGCGTACTGCTTCCATAAAGGGTAGCGACTCAATGTCACCAACCGTACCACCAATTTCGATAATGGCAATATCATAGCCCTCGCCACTGGCAAGGATTTTGTTTTTGATCTCATCAGTGATGTGCGGAATCACCTGCACCGTACCACCAAGATACTCACCGCGACGCTCTTTGTTTAATACGGTTTGGTAAATACGACCACTGGTAAAGTTATTGCTTTTGCTCATTTTTGAATGGCGCAAAAAGCGTTCGTAATAACCCAAATCCAGATCCGTCTCTGCGCCATCTTCGGTGACAAAAACTTCCCCATGCTGGAAAGGACTCATGGTGCCTGGATCAACATTGATATATGGATCCATTTTGGTCATGGTGACTTTAACGCCGCGGGCTTCAAGTACAGCAGCAAGAGAGGCGGCGGTGATACCTTTTCCTAGTGAGGACACTACCCCACCGGTCACAAATATAAACTTGGTCATAGTACTCTGTCGGTCATTGGTAAAAGAGGATTTTACTAAAAATGCAGCATAAAATATAGGGCAAAAGCACAAAGTCGGTTAAAGTTTTCGCTCAAGTTATCGACTTCGATATCGGATCATAAACTATAGCGTAAAAGATCAAAAAGTCGTTCTCAAGCGTAAGAGCACGGCGATAAGGCATCAACCATCGTGAGACCCTATCCTAACCGCTCACTTTACTAAAATAAGTATTCCAAGCCGCCACCCGCTGCTGCCACCTTGGTCTCAGTTGCTTGGTATGAGCTGTCCATCGGATTGGTATAATCGGTCGAGTTTTGACCGATATAGGCATGGCCGATAATATTGTCCTTAAACTCATACTCACCGCCTAGCACGATCTGCTTGGATTCATTGTTAGAAATACCATTTAAATTGTCAGTTTGATTGTACTGCACATAAAGCGACGCTGGATTGGCAAATGATTGTATGTCCATATTGGCACTGACAATCATTCCTTTTTCTGTGGTCGCTCCATCAAAATCATAATCGGCTCTTTGGTAAACGGCACCAAGCTGTACGGGCGCGGTCATATCAATATGGTGATCAAGGTCTAGTGTCATGGTACCGCGAACCACATCACCACCATAATTGGCGCGTCCCTCAAGATTGTCAGCGGATACAAAATTTAATGCATTAATACTACCGTTCGCTTCAATGTCATGGCTAAAAGCAATACCAGTGCTCAATCCGTTATCAGATACATGCTTAACATAAGCACCAAAACCTGCGCCGCGATCTTCACTGTCTTCGTTGGTGGCATACTGCACCACCACGTCTAAGGGCAGATCATCAAACTGCGGAGCAATCCAGACGAGCGAGTTTGACTTACGGGTATAATCAAGCATGTTAAGCGCTGAGACGATTTCATTTGAGGCAAGTGTGGTTTTACCTAAGTTGTCCCAATAGGCTCGATTGACCATGGGGCCATAAGTATAGCCAAGTACTGAGGTATTACGCCCCAGACGAAACTCACCAAACTTATCGTGCTTGAGACCCAAATAAGTGTCTCGACTGTTCAATGCTGCGCCGTCAGAACCGTCAATCTGAATACCATATTCTAGGCGATAAACCAGCTCGGTATCACTGGTCAGCGCTTCAGAACCACGAAAGCCCAGTCGCGAAAAATTTGAATTGATCTGTAAAGTACCATCGTCTTTAAGCATTACACGATTTTGGTCATCGTCAGTCTCCATACTCATATCAACGCCATCGGCAGTCACAAATGCTTTACCATATATCTCTGGGGCAGCATGGGCTACCACTAGAGGTAGCATCGTTATCACGGTAACTAAACATAAAGTCTTCATAATCCTCTCTCAATTCTATAAGGCTTAAGATCCTGAGGGTTACTCAATCACGTTGGTACTGTATGACCTACTAGCGGGCTATCCATAAAAAAACTCACCCCGAAGGATGAGTTTTTTAGTATCAGATTCTAATGTATATTAGAATAAGTATTCTAGACCACCACCAACAGCAACGACATCAACGTCACCTGCGCCACCTGTGTATGCATTGTCGTCTGTACCTGTAGGCATAACGTCATCAGCACTGTTTACACCAGCATAAGCATGCATGATGATGTTGTCTTTATACATGTACTTACCACCAACAACGATCTGATCTGAATCAGAATCTTTAACACCACCTAGGCTTTCAGTGTTGTTGTACTGAAGATATACAGATGCTGGACGCGCAAAGTTGGTTAGACCCATGTTTGCACTAAGAATGAAGCCTTTTTCGTCTTCAGAAATGTTATCAAAATCAGCTTGCTGATATAGCGCACCTAAAGTTACAGGGTAAGCAACGAATTTACCTAGATCGACAGTTGCTGAACCACGAACGATATCACCAGCAATGTTCTGATCTTTATCATAAGCCAAACCTACGGTAAACCCTGTACCTTGGTCAAATGACAATGCCGCACCAAAACCGTCATTATCGTTACCATTTTCTTCGTCAGAGCTATACATTACCGCTAGATCTAGTGGCATGTTGTTGTATTTAGGTGCTTTCCAAACGATAGAGTTGTTGATACGGCCGCTGTCTGACATGTTCAGACCGCTTAGCTTTTCGTTGTCCTCAATCTTGTTGCCACCTAGGTTATCCCAGTAACCGTTGTTGACGATAACGTTGTTGACATAATCTAGCGTAGATTGGTTTTTACCAGCGCGGAATTCACCAAGATCTTTGTTGACCACACCAAGATAGGTATCACGGTTGCTCAAGCCATCTGTTTCGCCATCAACGCTAGTGCCATACTCTAACTGATAGATCACGTCAGTATTGGCAGTCATGGCTTCAGAGCCTCTAAGGCCAATGCGTGAAGAGTTTGAGTTGATTTCTACTGTGTCATTGTCATAATCACTAGCATTATTCACACCATCAAACTCAGTGTTGACATAGTCAGCAGTAACAAATGCTTTACCATAGACAGTAGGGGCTGCTTGCGCTGCAGATACAGATAAGGCAGCAACGGCAGAAGCTAAAAGTAGTTTTTTCATGGGGAATCTCTCCACTGTACAATTTTAGTAGTAGGCTGGCTATGATTAGCTGGTGCCCTTAATGGTATCGTTACAAATCCTCAAAGATATAATGTGCAACTGGCTACCGATATTCGTCAGGAACAAGTGTGGCTAAGTACTATTACCGTAAGATGAAAAAACCAGAAGTTACATAGAAGAAACCGAACACGTAACGCATATGTAGGCTTAGGTCTTTATCGCTCTAGTGTGTAACATCCGTTACCAAACTCATACTTCGGATACAAGCATAACAACTTTGTCATAATTTGCAACACTTTTTTTATTATTTCCTAGCGCGATTTATATCACTTGCTTTATTGCACAAATATTGGCTTCAAACCTCAAAATAGTGAATTAAATTGATAGTTTAGTCAATAATTATGTTACAAAAAAATGAATAGATAGGTATAACCTACCAGCAGGCATGGCGTTACCCTGCTGGCGGCGTAGTGATTAAAAAAAATGTTTCTGTACGCTTACGCGCCTGCTTTTAGATCCAAACGCGCCTGGTGAAGCAGTGGCTCCGTATATCCGCTGGGCTGCATACGGCCTTTAAAGACCAAGTCACAGGCAGCTTGAAACGCATAAGAGCGATCAAAATCAGGCGCCATCGGTTGATAGCTGGGATCCCCTGCATTTTGCTCATCAACCACTTTTGCCATACGCTGTAGGGTATCCATCACTTGCGCTTCACTGACCACGTTATGATGCAGCCAGTTGGCGATATGCTGGCTTGAAATGCGCAGCGTTGCACGATCTTCCATTAAGCCCACATCATTGATGTCTGGTACTTTTGAGCAGCCCACGCCTTGATCAACCCAGCGCACCACGTAGCCAAGGATGCCTTGTGCGTTATTATCAAGTTCCTGCTGCTTTTCGGCGTCTGTCCAGTTGGTGTCAGTGGCTAATGGAATGGTTAAGATATCGTCCAAACTGGCACGCGGGCGTGATTTTAGTGAATCTTGGACGTCAGTAACGTTGACGGTGTGGTAATGCATGCTGTGCAGCGTGGCGCCTGTTGGTGAGGGCACCCATGCGGTGGTCGCGCCCGCTTTGGGGTGAGCAATCTTGGTATCCATCATCTCTTGCATCTCATCAGGCTTCGCCCACATACCTTTACCGATTTGGGCATGACCCTGTAGACCAACATCAAGACCAATATCTACATTCCATTGCTCGTAGGCTGGCTGCCACGCTTGCGACTTCATATCGCCTTTACGCACAAATGGACCTGCGTTCATGCTGGTATGCATTTCATCGCCAGTACGATCCAAAAATCCAGTATTGATAAAAATAATACGGTCTTTGGCTTGACGGATACAAGCCTTAAGGTTGATGGTGGTACGGCGCTCTTCGTCCATAACGCCCATCTTGATACTATTACGCGGTAGGTCTAACACATCTTCGACGGCATCGAACAAATCATTGGTAAAGGCCACTTCATCAGGGCCATGCATTTTTGGCTTAACGATATACATCGAGCCTGTACGCGAGTTTGAGAGTGTGTTTTGTCCTTTAATATCATTGAGACTCAGTAGCGGGGTGATCAGACCATCCATGATACCCTCAAAGATAGGTTCTTGACCCTCGCCCACATCCACCAATATCGCAGGATTTTGCATCAAATGCCCAACATTACGGATCAGGAGCAAAGAGCGGCCAGGTAGCGTCAAGGTACTACCATCTGGCGCGGTATAACAGCGGTCTTCATTCTGGGCGCGCGTGTGTTGCTTGCCGCTTTTCTCAAAGGTTTCTTGCAGATCGCCGTTCATTAGACCAAACCAATTGCGATAAGCCTCGATTTTTTCTTCTGCATCGACGGCGGCTACTGAATCTTCGCAATCTTGAATGGCGGTGATGGCAGACTCTAGCAGTACGTCTTTGATATTGGCAGGATCATCTTTACCGATGGTATTTTGCGCATCGATTTGTATTTCGGCATGTAAGTTGTTATTTTTAAGCAAAATGGCAGATGGACTATTTGAGTCGCCGATAAGACCTGTAAACTGTGCGGCATCTTTAAGCGCGGTCTGCGTGTCACCCTGCATTACTTGTAGCGTGCCCTCAGCAACCGAGAATCCTGTCACCTCGCTGTAGCTGCCTGATGTTAATGGGAAGTTGTCATCCAAAAACTGCTTGGCATAGGCCACAACGGCAGCGCCGCGAGCTGGATTGTATGCGCGGGTTTTTTCTTGACCATTATCTTCACTGATAACATCGGTGCCATACAGCGCATCATAAAGGCTGCCCCAACGGGCGTTGGTGGCGTTTAGCGCGTAGCGGGCGTTACGTACGGGGACAACCAACTGTGGCCCTGCAATCTGTGCAATTTCATCGTCCACATTTTTGGTAGTGACGGTAAAGTCATCACCTTCTGGCAATAGGTAGCCAATATCTTGTAAAAACTGTTTGTAGACTGGGTAGTCAATTTCGCCATTTTTGGCAGGGTTTTCAAGATGCCACGTATCAATTTTTGCTTGCAAGTCATCACGTGTGGCCAGCAGTGCTTTATTGCGCGGGGTAAAACGCTTGACCACGTCTTCAAACCCTGACCAGTATTGTGCTGAGTCAATACCCACTTTTGGCAAGACCTCATTTTCGATAAAATCATATAGCTGCTGATCGATAGCAAGAATACCCTTTTGAATGCGATTGCTTTGAGACATTTGGCTCATAATGCTTTCCTTATCTGCTTATAACTTATAATGGGAGTGATGACCAATAACGATCTTGACAGCGCTTTATACAAAGCACACTGTCTTGATAACGTATCAAAAAAAACCAGCAACCGTTACGCGCTGCTGTCTATCAATGACTATTGTATTTTGTTGATAAAACATCATCCTACTATCAAAATTTAAAATAAACAACCGCCATTCATTTATTATATAAATAATGGTGCTTCACCAGAATGATACTCTATAAGCTGCCTACCCTAAGCGCTATAATAGCCATCGCCAAATGATGTGACTTGAAAGTAATCACATAGTAGGCACAGCGTTAGCGCAATAATTTGCACATAATGATGATGTAGAGATATAAAATACTTTATAATTTTTACGATATCAATCATCTATTACAAAGTGCCCGCAATAGCAGCGCCGTCTTTTTGATTTACACCCACCAATACAGACTTTTAATATGACCAACAGCCACCACGACTCTATTGATACTCTGAACATGACTGACGATCAACCCACTGACAATCTGTCTGAGGACAGCGTCGATATCGCCAAGTTGCGCACTCCCATCAAGGTTGATTTGTCACCCATTTATCAGTTTTTAGGCAGTCGCACATCACAACAATGGGTGGATGCTGCTATTGCCCATTTACCACTCATTATTCAAGACCATGCCAACTGCGAAAAAAAAGCCGCAGGTACGGCGATGAATTTGATGTTTCGTTATGAGTTTTCGTACGATTTACAGCGTAAGCTGGCACAACTGGTTCGGGAGGAGATGCTGCACTACGAGCAAGTGCTCGGCATCATGAATGAGCGCGGCCAAGAGTGGCAATACTTAAGCGCAGGGCGATATGCTAAAGGTATGCTGAAGCATAAGCGTACCTATGAGCCTGCAGCAATGGTAGATGTACTGATTATCGGAGCATTTATTGAGGCGCGCTCTTGTGAGCGTTTCGCGGCACTGGCCGCTGTGATCGAAGATGAGCGCTTAGCAAAATACTATCGCTATTTGCTCAAGTCAGAAAGTCGGCATTTTGAAGATTATCTGGCGCTGGCGCAGTCACTGGCTGAGGAAGACATCACTGAGCGCGTGGACTTATTTAAGGAGGTGGAGGCAGTCCTTATCAGCAGTCCCGATGAAACGCTGCGCTTTCATAGTGGCGTACCTGCCTAGCATCTTATGCACTATATATAGTCGTTATAAAAAAGCAGCCGCTTTGCCCTTATTAAATTGTAATAAAGGCAAAACGACTACTTTTCGTTTATAGCGCTACAACCAGTTATTTGTCGTACTGAGTATGATCTTTAGCCACATGATGCGGGTCATGATCAGCCGTGGCACGTTCAGCAGCAGCAGGATTCACCTTTTGCAAAGCATCATCTGGAACGATACCATCATTGTCATCTGCATCCTCCAAGGTGTAATCAGAATCGCTGACCACTTGGTCATTCAACTTATTGTCGTGCTCAGAACTCATAAATAATCCTTATTTATTGTTATCATTGAGGATGCGTCCGCAGCCTTTCTCGATAAGCTACCTTATATAGACGCACTAAAGTGTCACAGCTTGTCGCCTTTATCATCGAACGCGTCTGTACCTACTGGTTTATAGCTCAGTTTACCAAGCGATCAGTCTTTAAAATCTGGGTTCAGTACACGGGTTTGGGCGTTATCAATACTGGCGTAACGGTTCCTATTAGTAATAGCATCGCTGTCTTGTGCCTCACTACCAACATTGCGCTCATTGATACCATCATCAAAAGGATTGCCCTTTTGGTCGCGGCGATCTGGTTGACGCGCAGGATTGTCATCATCGTTGACATGTTTAGACTCGACTACGCCCTCCTCAAAGGTATCAGTACCTTTGTTGACGCTGGTGTCTTCTTCTAGTTCGTCATGGTTCTCAACATGCTCGTCAGTACGGATCGATTCAGCATGAACCGCCTGTGTGCTGTCGACGGTGACCTGCTCGTCTGATGATTCAGTCACTGGTGTTTTGGTCAATGCAGGGTCTCTGGTTTCCATGAAGTTATCCTCAATATTGGTTACAAAATTTTTGGTTATCAGTTATAAAAGGTGATTAGTACTAAAAATAGCCGTCGCATTGCTGTTGTGGTCGCAGCTGTTGTTATAACGGCTACTATCAAAGTCATTATCTGTTAAGACAAGATTCAATAAGACCAGACTTAATCTCTATCCAAATCATATGCATTTAAGTCACCCACGTTTTTACCGCCTGCTGGTAGGTTCTCTGTGTCACGAGGATCAACATAGACTTCGTCTGTCTCTTGTGATGCTTGTTCAGGTCCGTCTATTTCTGGCTCATGCTTACGCCCTTCATAGCTGTCCTTAGGATTTTCTACTTGGTCTACGCCAGTTTTGTCCTCGCGTACCACTTTGCCATCGTCTGGATGTTTGATCGTTGTCATGACTAGTCCCTCGCTATTTCATTATTGGATAGTTGTCATATATTATCGAGCTATCTTGTTTGGCAGCAATATAAAAATGGCACTCTATTTGTCTGTGCGTACATCTTCGTCGATAAAGTGCGTTTGCTCTGATTCAGTCAGTGTTTCAGGACTGGTGGGTTCTTTGTCTTCGTTCAGATTTTGTTGAATGTGTTGACTGTTTGCTTTTTCTGCTGCTTTCTTGACATCTGAGGTATCATCGTTGGTGCTACTCATCAATTTATCTCCAGTCCGTATGGAATATGTAGGGAAATGCGTATTGGGTGCGTCTGTAATCACGTTATCCATCCAGTATAGAAGCTTGGCTGACCTACGAACCAGTGTGCTGGGGTATCAATATGTGAATAAATGTGAGGTTGCAAGACAGTTTGTAACTCATTTTCGCGGTGTCTGCGCTATTGCGGCAAAAAAATACCCCAGCATGTCAGATGCTGGGGTATTTTGTCACCTTTAAATATACACGGCATGCGATAACATGCGCGGCGTTCGTATTTGATGGTTAAGGCTGAACCGACTCATCCACACGGTTGATGGTCTTTAGCAAATGATCTTGCGCAATATGCAGTGATTCGCCTTCAGCTGGCTGCACCTGTTGCCAACTACCATCACCACTCAACGTCCATGCTTGCACATTATCCTGCAGATAATTCATCAAGCCATCTTCGTATATCTGCGCAAACAGCTTTTTGTCCTCGATCGGAAAAGCCACTTCAACACGGTGGAACAAGTTGCGATCCATCCAGTCAGCACTACCACAATACAAACGCTGCTCACCATTGTTATAAAAGTAATAAACCCGCGTGTGTTCCAAAAAGCGGCCAATCACTGAGCGCACGGTGATATTTTCGGACAAGCCTTGCACTTGCGGACGCAGGCAACAAATAGAGCGCAGTATCAGCTCTATTTTCACGCCTGCCTGAGAGGCATCATACAGCTTATCAATCAAACGGCGCTCGGTAAGTGCGTTCACCTTAACGATGATGTGCGCAGGCCATCCTGCTTTAGCATGGCATATTTCATCATCGATAAAAGCCATCAACTTTTCATGCAGCGTAAAGGGTGCATGCAGCAGTTTTTTGAGGTTGGCTGGTTTGCCCATACCAGTCAATTCTTGGAAAATCTTGTGCACATCTTCTGAGATATCAGGATCGGCACTAAATAGGCCATAATCGGTATATATCTTAGCATTGCCTGCGTGATAGTTACCCGTGCTCAAATGCACATAGCGGCGGATACGGTCATCTTCACGGCGCACGATCAGCATCAGCTTGGCATGGGTTTTATAACCAACGATGCCATATACCACCACTGCACCCGCTTCTTGCAGATAGTTGGCAACGGCAATATTGGACGCTTCATCAAAGCGCGCCCGCAGCTCAATGATGGCGGTGACTTCTTTGCCATTACGGGCGGCGGCGGCGAGGGCTTTGACGATTTCTGAATTGGTACCTGAGCGGTACAAGGTTTGTTTAATCGCCAGTACCTTGGGGTCACTTGCCGCTTGCCACAATAAGTTAATAATCGGTGAGAAGGCGTGAAACGGATGATGCGCCAGTACATCGCCTTTACGCATCGCGGCGAACATGCTGGTACTTCTGTCTAACTTGTCCACCTCGCGGCGAAACGCCTTGGGCACGATATGGGTAAATGGCTGATAGCGCAATTCTGGAATGTTAAAATCAAACAGCAAGCGGGTGAGGTTTACAGGGCCGTTGACGCGATAGAGTTGGTTGGTATGCAACTCAAACTCATTGAGCAAATAATCACTGATGTGCGTTGGGCAGTCGGTGGTCACCTCAAGACGAACTTTATCACCAAAGCGGCGGTTTTCCAGCTCGCCCTCAAGCGCTTTGGCAATGTCATCAACATCGTCCGCCAAATCCAAATCGGCATTACGCGTTAAACGAAATTGATGGCATCCTGTGACACTCATCCCTGGAAATAGCTCACCAATGTGTTCATGAATGATCGCAGAAAGCATGACGTGATGCTCTTTGCCGCCCGTCAGTTCATCAGGTAGGCGTATCACCCGTGGTAAGCTACGCGGCGCAGGGACGATAGCCAAATTGATATCGCGGCCAAAGGCATCTTTGCCCTCTAACGTGACGATAAAATTAAGGCTTTTATTCACCAGTCTTGGGAATGGATGGGCAGGATCAATACTAATCGGCGTCAGTACAGGCGAGACTTGCTCGGTAAAGTAGCGCTTCATCCACGCAGACTGTTCGGCGTTTAGCTCATCGCGCTTGAGGTAGCGAATGTCCTGCTCGGCAAGCGATGGTAAAATCTCTTCGTTAAGTATCTGATACTGACGCTCAATCGCTTGGTGCGCCACCACGGAGATTTCTTTGAGCACGTCACTTGGGCGCATACCGTTTGGACTATTACCCACATCACTCAGGTTGAGATTTTGCATGATGCCAGCCACGCGAATCTCAAAAAACTCATCCATATTTGATGAAAAGATCATCAAGAAAAACAGACGCTCAAGCAGCGGGTGGCGCGGACTGGCCGCTTGTGTCAATACACGCAGGTTAAATTGTAGTAACGACAATTCACGGTTGATATAACTGCTGGGTGAGTAACTGCCGTCTTCATGGCGTTGCCACACAATATCTGTCGTCAGCGCCGTGCTGGCGTTATCCATTGGCAGTGCGGCTGGCGGGGTTGCTGTTTTTTGCTTGTCTGCTGCTTGATCGGTGTTTTTGTTGTCTTGCTGGTTGTTGGTACTGATATGGTTGGTGCTGGTCATGCCCTGCTCCCTTATTATTATCCGTATGAAATAGCCCTTAATTTTTTTACACCGCGCCTGCGTGCGCTTGGTCAATGTGCACGGCGCTGTAGCGGCTTGTCGTCCACATCATCCAAATGGTTTGGGGTCATGACTGCGACCCCATAGCGCCGCTGCACAAAGTACCGCTGCTCAAAGTGGCGCGGCGACCCTCATCTACTCTAAGCGCTAACGGCGGTGATGACAACACCTTTATCAAGTTATCAGATACGAATATGATAGGCTTAAGCGGACGCTTCTTCAGGCTTGGGTAGCATGGCATTTTTCATACGTTTTTTGATGATTCGCTGCTTGTTACGCAAGCGCTTATTGCCTTGATTGTCTTCATAATATTTTGGATTGGTCAACATACTGATCAACAGCGCTGACTCATCGCGACTGAGGTTAGCGGCGGATTTGTCAAAATAATGATGCGCGGCAGCATCAATGCCGTAGATGCCATCGCCAAACTCAGCCACGTTCAAATATGCGGTTAAAATACGCTCTTTATCCCACATATTTTCAATCATGATGGTAATAACTGCCTCTTCTCCTTTGCGTACATAAGAACGGTGCGAGGTCAAAAATAAGTTTTTTGCCAACTGCTGGGTGATGGTCGAGCCGCCTGCACTGGTCTTGCCACTTTCTTCATTCTTTTTCATCGCCGCTTCAATACCCTCAATATCAAAGCCATTATGTTGACTGAACTTTGCATCTTCACTAACAATGGCCGCCTGCTTGGCAGATTTGGCAATATCGTCATAATCTACCCATGTTTGTGTCACGCTGCCCCCTTTTAACTGGTGCGTCAGCATAAACATGCTGTGGTCGATGGGCTGAGTCTTCCAAAGCAGTAGCAACGAGGCGACCAACACATGAAAAGCAACCACCACCAGCATTATAGCCAGCAGCAGTCGTTTGATAAATTTGCCAAAACTTGTCATGCGCGGTATCCGAATGTCTAAAAAACACGTTAAATCATTAAACACTATCTGCGGCTGATGCGCTACGATTGATAAATGATAATAAAGAAAGGTACTAATAAAAAGGACTGGTAAAAAGCACGCGTCAGTAACGGTGCTCAATAACAGGGTATCTTACCCAATCTCACAATCGCTGTCATTATTTGCACCGTTTCTTTATCATGTATCAACCGCTTAGCCGCATTTGGGCAATCGCCGATGCGCTAATGCCAGCAACGGATAACAGAAAATAGTGATGACTGCCATGACAAATGACCAAAACGACATTCAAACTCTACGCGCACGTATTATCAACGCCGTACCACGATTGGCTGCTGACGAGGCCAAAGAGGCACCATGGCTGCTGGGCACGATAGGCTGCCATCTATGCACAGATGCCCAGTATCTCCTGACGCAGTTTCAATGCGTCTATCCAGTCAGCTACCAGTATGTCGATATTGCCGATTTTGATGATACATTAATGATTGTGTTTGCAACGTCTATTCCTGTACTATTGACGGCTAATGAGCGGCTTGATTTTCCTTTTTCGCTCATGGACTTGCAACGGTTACTAATTGAGCAATGAGACCATCATGAAAGATTTGAGCAAAATTACCGAAATTGAAGACTTAAGACGCGTGGCCGAGCGCAAAGTGCCGCGCATGTTTTATGACTATGTCGACTCAGGGTCGTGGACACAAACCACATACCGCAATAACGAAAGCGACTTTGACCGTATCAAACTACGCCAACGCGTATTGGTCAATATGGAAAACCGCTCGCTTACAACCACCATGCTCGGGACACCCGTACATATGCCAGTGGCGATAGCGCCAACAGGCTTCACAGGGATGATGTGGGCTGATGGAGAAATACAGGCCGCACGCGCTGCCGAAAAGTTTGGCGTGCCGTTTTCACTATCCACCATGAGCATTTGCTCTATCGAAGATGTGGCTGCCCATACCAGCCAGCCGTTTTGGTTCCAACTGTATGTGATGCGCGATCAAGAATTTATGGCCAATCTTATCCGCCGTGCCAAAGCCGCCAACTGCTCAGCGCTGATCTTAACCGCCGACTTACAAGTGCTTGGTCAGCGGCACAAAGACATTAAAAATGGCTTGTCTGCGCCGCCAAAGCCCACCTTAACCAATATTTTAAATCTCATGACCAAACCTGAATGGTGCAAGAACATGCTCGGCACCAAGCGGCGTACCTTTGGCAACATCGTCGGTCATGCCAAAAACGTCGAAGACATCTCATCACTGTCCGCGTGGACCGCAGAGCAGTTTGATCCTGCGCTGAGCTGGGATGATGTGGCACGTATCAAAGACATGTGGGGTGGTAAACTGGTCATCAAAGGCATCATGGAGCCTGAAGACGCCATCATGGCCGCCCGTAGCGGCGCTGATGCGCTGGTCGTATCCAACCATGGTGGGCGACAACTGGACGGTGCGCCCTCTTCGATCGCCGCACTGGCCGATATCGTGCAAGCGGTGCGTAGCGAAAACAGCCAAATCGAGGTATGGCTGGATAGTGGTATTCGTTCGGGTCAAGACGTGCTAAAAGCCAAAGCCATTGGTGCGACTGGTACGATGATTGGCCGCGCGTTTTTGTACGGCCTTGGTGCTTATGGTGAGGATGGTGTGCGCCGTGCGCTGGAGCTGATTTATAAAGAGTGTGACATCAGTATGGCGTTTTGTGGTCATACCAATATTGAGCAGGTCGATACCGATATCTTAGTTAAAGGCACTTATGAGCACCTCAAATCCAGCTTGCCTTATATTGCGCCTATGCGCTGGTAATAGTGTCAGTAATCAGCCGCTGATATGTTAGGGCGTGCAGCTTGTATACGGTTTTACCATTGATGGCACTTTATTATTTGTGTTTTCATTGCAGCTATATTCTGATCATACAAATTATTAAGCCATGACCATCCAGCAATTGCTCAAAACTGCGCCTGTGACCACTTTATTATTGGCGGCCTTTATCGGTCTGTATGCGGTGCAAATTTTCTCAGGCGTTGATGCCAACGAGCCTTCGACCCAAGCACTACTTGACTGGGGTGCCAATGCGCTGCCTTTCACCATGATTGATGAACCGTGGCGACTGATCAGTAGTGCATTTTTGCATATTGGCTTGATGCATTTGTTGTTTAATGGCTTTGCCATGTACTTTTTTGGGCAAATTGCCGAGCCGATGTTTGGCTCAAGCAAGTTTTTGGCGCTATTTTTGTTGTCAGCGGTTGGTGGCAACCTGCTTAATAACTATGTCACATGGCAGGGAATTTTGGATGGGACGGGGCAGCCTGGGCTATCAGCGGGGGCTTCTGGCGGCATCATGGGCATTGGTGCGGCGTTATTGATCGCGGCCATGTTTAAGATATCGGTAAATGGCAGAGTGCTCAATTTCAACAGCTTGATCATCGTTATGGGCATCAATTTGGTCTACGGCTTTGCCGTACCAGATATTGATAATGCGGGTCATATTGGCGGCGCACTAACAGGGCTGGTGCTGGCCTTAGCCTTTGTGGTCAGTCGTCGGCGCCATATGGCAATGCAGGCCAAAGCACATACGGCGGTACTGGCACCCCATCAAACACGTTACCATCGCCGCGCTGACAACACTGGTCGCAATAATTATACTGATATGTCCGCGCCTATCCCTGTACACTCTACGATGAATATGATCAACCCAGTACCAGAGGTAGCAAAACCTGCTTTGATTTGGCAACTGCTCCCGTGGCTGGCGGTGATCGTGGTGGCGATTGGCTTTGTATGGTGGTGGCAAGACATTCACCAGCAAATCTCGCAAGTGCTGGCAGATATCGCCGCGCAGCCATAAACTCTTTTATCCAGACCCGACTGACTTTTTCTTTTATTCGCTGATAAGGCCTGACTATGCTAACACCTTCTTTGACCACCCTGTCCAATCGCCGCGCCTTAGTGACCAGTGTCACCGCTGTGGCCTTGCTCAGCTGCGCAGGTATTGCCAGCGCTGCCCCCTTTCAAAACATTCCTGTTGATCAAGATGCCAGCTTAAGTATCGGTGCAAACGTCATGTATGCCAGCACCGCTTATGATACTGATGACAATGAGGTTAGAGTCTTACCAGGGCTGTTTTATGACAACAATCGCGTCTATGCACGCGGCGCACAAGTGGGTGCATATCTGATTAATGATGGTAAGAGTCAGCTGTCTGTCTACGCGCAACCAACGGGCAGCCACTTTGACCCTGACGATGCCAATGACGCCCTGGACGGCTTGGATGAGCGCAAAATCTCAGCCGCCGCTGGTCTGACCTATCTACGCCGCACCCCTGTTGGTGGCTTTCGCGGCCAGATCGCAACCGACATCCTCGGGCGTAACGATGGCAACATTGGCCGCCTAACCTATTTGGCCAAGTTTACTAAAGACCGCCTGACGGTCTACCCAAGCGTGGGCATCGAATGGCACGATGAAGACTATAACGACTACTATTATGGCGTTAGCAGTGGCGAGTCTACAGACACAGGTGTGGCCGCTTACTCGCCCGATCAGAGCTTTCACCCGTATGTCAGCGTCAGCGCTAACTATGACTTTAATGATCAATGGGCAGGATTTGCCAGCCAAAGCCTAGACTATCTGTCTGATGAAGCCTACGACAGCCCAATGGTCGACTCACGCACCGAAGCGCGCACCACGCTTGGTTTGTTATATAAGTTCTAAGTGAGTTTAGATCTTTGATGTAAAAAAGACCTTACCGCGTGATGTGGTAGGGTCTTTTTTGTTTAATAGCTTTATATTGAATAGCTTCAAATGTAGGGTACGCATTATGAATCTATAAACACATGGTTTTTGAAATTGGTGAGTGAAAGGCGACATTCGCTTCTGGTTTATGACACCTAGCTGTCTTCTTGCGACTGTTGTAACTCATAGTTTTCAAACAGTGATAACATTTGACAATTTGCTCCAGATCCTGGCTTATAAACCACATCACGTGCATCCAAAAATTTTCCTGACTGCGCTTGCACCCCTAGCTGTTGAATCGATATACACTCTTCTTTATCTAATATTTCTATCGGCTCGTGTCCTTCTCCAAAAATCCATTTGTCGCCCCATTGTACTAGGGAGACAACCGTTACAAACAGATCTTTTCCTCTTGGCGTCAGTTTATATAAAAATCGCTCTACTTCTGGACTGGTGGGTTGTTTCCTCAATATTTCGTTTTCGACTAGCATGTCCAAACGATTAGATAATACAGTCTTAGCCACTCCCAATCTTTCCTGAAATTCAGAAAATCGTTGCACACCTAAAAAGGCATCGCGGATAATGAGCAGCGTCCATTTATCACCAATGATATCGACTGTTCTCGCTAAGCTACAATTAAATTCGCTGAATGATGTTCTAGTCATAATGGCCTGATATATATCTGTATAAATATTACTATTATCGCATGCTCTGGCCTTTCACAATCAAAAAAATATTCTTACTTTAATATTTAGTGAATCTTGAAATTAAAATCTTGAAGGTAGCAGATTATTAGTTTAGTATCTTTAAGATACCAAATTACCAAAAGGTTTAACTGTAATATGAATAATGTGAGTTTCACCTTATTAAAAAGCTACATAAATATTTTGGGATATGTGGCGCCTAAGAGAGCTGCTAAAAAGGCACAGGATATCTTTTTTACTCCAAACAGGCATGCGCAAAAGCCATGGGAATTAGCAGCCATGGATACAGCTGAAATATGCATATTAAGTAGCGGTGTTAAGTGCTTAGTTTGGGGTGAAGGTGAACCTATTTTACTCATGCATGGGTGGGAAGGTAGAGCCAGTCAGATGTCTGTCTTTTTACCCTACTTGTCTGACAAATATAAGTTAATTGCTATCAATGCACCAGCTCATGGCGATAGCGAAGAAACCAGAAGTAATCCACAAAAATTTATCAAAGCCATCTTTGATGCCCAAGAACACTTCGGAGCATTGAAAGCGGTCATAGGTCATTCAATGGGCGGCGGTGCAGCCGTGTATGCTGGTATTGAAGGCCTAAATGTTGAGAAAGTAATCTCCATAGCAGGGCCATCTAACTTTAAGGATAATATTGAATCCTTCGCTACTCTTTTTGGTTTACGCGGTAAGGTGCTAGGCAGTTTTATGAAACAAATAGAGCAAGAAGTTCAATTGCCTTACTCTCAAATAAATTTAGTAGCTAGAGTAGATCGCTTAGATAAGCCAATCCTAATTATTCATGACAGAAATGATTTGGAAATACCCTTCACACAAGGGTACAGGTATAAAAGCAAGCTCATCAATGGCGAGTTTTTTGCCACTCAAAATCTTGGCCATAGAAAAATCATGAAGTCTGAGATAGTTTTACAAAAAGTGGCTGATTTTATCGGCTAAAAGCATTCTATACTTAACTGAGACATAAAATGAGGTTTGACGCTAAAATGAGTGATAGGAATGCTTAAAATATGAATATTTATTTGATTTTGGCAGGCATGTTCAGCGCTATTGCCGCCGCGCTTCATGTAGGTTGTATTATGTTTGGCGCTCCTTGGTATCGATTTTTTGGTGCTGGAGAACAAATGGCGCGACTCTCTGAGCGTGGCAGCATTAAACCCACTATTATCACTTCAATAATCACACTTACTCTAGCCGTTTGGGCATTATATGCCTTTTCTGCGGCAGGGTTGATTGGTCAAATCCCATTCATACGCACAGCGCTCATCATGATTATTCTTATCTATTGTAGCCGTGGCATCCTTGGATTTTTCTTTATCAATAACCCTATGGGACGAAGTCCTCAGTTTTGGCTATGGAGTTCGGCTGTGTGTCTAGTGATCGGTGCCATTCATTTGATCGGTCTCCAGCAGCAATGGACAAGTTTATAAATATACGGTCATTTCGTATTATTTGGCTGGTAGGGTGCTGTTTTGCACACTGATAGGGCAAATGATTTATGATTCAATTATACCTAAGCTGGAACATGAAAGATGCAGCAACTACCTTTATATCGTGACGATAACACCCTATGGCAACAGCTCGCCTACTCGCCGTCAACGCTTATGTCTGCTGATGGTTACGATGTCAGTTATGATAGGCAGGGAAAAGCGCGTTATGCCCTGTTGATTGAGCTTCAATATGACTTACAGGCGCAGGATGAAGCCTTGGTCAGATATTTATTCACACAAGAGATTTTTAAGTATCAGAAAGCCTCTATGGGAGGCGTGAGTGACGAGCTTCTTCTCAATGCTTATTTACTCGCTAGCTTTAAGAATCCAGACGATATCCTGCTTTTTTATAATGCCAAACATTCAAGTTTTGATGCCAGCTTTGTCATCGATAACGAGTTTATGTTTTATGCGCTAGAGAATAAAACAGAGATGTTTGTCAAAGACAACTTTCCAGAGATCTATGATGACTTGCAAGGAGTTTATGATCTGTGTAATTACGATGGCGCATTAGAAGCGTGGTGGGCGCACCTATCAAATGACTATCCTAAACAAAAGACTGATGAGGACTTATATACGCTATACCAGCGCCATGTCTACTTAGAGAATTACAAGCTCGCTAAAAACTATCTTGAAGCATGGAATGAGGCAACCCCTGATTCGGTCAATAAAAAGAGTGCCTTAAAATATGCCTATATCGAGCTAAAGGAATACCTATCAGTCATTGCATTGCTAAAAGAAGAGCTGGCAGCCAGTGACTCGCATTGGGATAACGTCAGCTGCTATAGCAATTTGTTGAAATTTTATACCAAAACAGAGCAATCAGAAAATGCCTTAAGAACCATTAACTGTATTGATAAGGAATTAGAACAATTTAGCGACTGGAAGAATGTGGGTCTAGGTCGTATGACGATTGAGCAGATTTTTGAATTTAGCTTGCTGACTGACCGCACAGAGTATGGTATTAAATCCTTTAATATTGCATACCAACGATTGGGCGAAATGAAATGTGATCTTCCTTACGCTGGTCTTGAAATTGCTATAAAAGCTGCCGAAAAGTATGCGTTAGCGTTAGAATCGAACGAATTAGAAAAACGATTGATGGCTGAAAAAGGTATAATTGAGACAAACTTTGTTTCAAACAGTTGGTTCAAATCTTTATTAAGCATTGTATTTAGATGACTCTAGGGCGTGTTTCTAATTCA
Organism: Psychrobacter sp. PSi21; assembly: GCF_054960615.1. NCBI lineage: Bacteria > Pseudomonadati > Pseudomonadota > Gammaproteobacteria > Moraxellales > Moraxellaceae > Psychrobacter > Psychrobacter sp. PSi21. Next base: position 25,602 of record NZ_JBHNYR010000018.1, on the reverse strand, counting down.
AACGTTTATCACCATTTTCCAAATGAAAACACGCCCTAGTAATGAATATAACTAATAAATTTTCAACAAATAGATATTCATTGAAACTAACGTCTATTTCTATTCGTCAGCGCTACTATTAATAACAGGAACAAGCTTATCATGATAGCTATGAAAACTTTAATATCAAAGAACCAAGGCATTTTAAACTCAGTTATACTTTTACTTGCGCTGTAGGAGTTGCCAGTTTTGGATAGTGTTTTATTAGTATTTTCTGTTACACTTTGAGGGGTATCATTGTGTGCTTGTACTGGAACAACATCAAGATGATTAGTACTTTTCAATAAGTGCTGATAAATTTTCTTACCCGCCTTACCATCAGTTTTTAGCTCGTTATCTTCCTGATAGTCTTGGATAGCACTACGTGTGCTATCTCCGATAATTCCATCAACTTTACCAACATTGTAACCCAGTAGATTTAACGCTTCTTGCACCTCTTTAGACTCTTTTCGGCTTAATCCTGGATCATCAGTTGGCCAAGGTGTCATAAAATTGACGTTAATATTCTTTTCTTCTATAAGTCTGGAAAGATGGGCAATAGCTAAAGCATAGTTTTCCGAGGCATTATAAGCATAAAAAGCATCAAAATTACGACCTACCAGAAAAGCAGGACCTTGTTTGCCTGATGGTAAGAATAGCCCTGCCTTGTTTAGCGAGTCTGGTAGAGATGTACCATCTGTCATGGTAACGCCTAAATTTCTCCAATGTGAAATAGATCGTTTATTTTTACGGTCGCTAGATAAATTGATATTCGGTGGTAAAAGTACTTCGTAACCCCACAGCTCATTAGGCTGATACCCGCTATTTTTTAAAAAGTTAGCTGTAGAAGCTAGAGCATCTGCTTGACTGTTCACCAAATCTTTTCGCCCGTCAGCATCATTATCTTGTGCTAATTGTAAAAAGGTAGAAGGCATAAATTGTGTTTGTCCAAAAGCGCCTGCCCATGAGCCTTTAAAATCAATAGGTGAAATATCACCTTGTTTAAGAATCTTTAGAGCGCTAATATATTCACCACGAAAATAGCTTTGACGCCGTCCAAAGCATGACAGCGTCGCTAATGAAGTTATAACATCTTTTTTGCCAAGAGTAGTACCAAAATCTGATTCTACGCCCCAAACACCTAAGACATGATAACGGTTGACACCATACTGCAATTCAATACGTTTTAAGATATCAGCGTATTGTTCACTAGCTTTTATACCATCGATCACCCTTTGTTCATCGACAAGACTAGCTAGATAATCCCATGGCTCTTTTGAGAATTCAGGTTGATAATTTAGCGCTTCCAGAACGCTTGGATCACTATTTGCAGGACGGTATTTATTAAAGACATTTTTAACATTTGAAAAAGATGCAGAATGACCTAGGTTATCCAAACATATCTTAAAATCCTCGTTATTAGTAATAGAGGTTTCGCTTTGTGCTGCCTGGCTAATATTTATTGTTGATAGCACACTAAACGATAAAAATGTATAGATAGGTAATAGATGAAACGAAGGCATAAAAGCACGCTCAGTAAGTGGTAATCTGACCATATATTAACAGAAAGTAAGACGTATTTATTAGGGCGTATCCCTAATTCAGTTTGCAATGAATCATAGTGCAAGCCAAATACAGCATAGACTTATAATTTCGAGCCAGTTTTTTGGGGCGAGTTGTAATACTACGAAAGTTCTTTAGCCTTGCAAACGTGTTTTCGACCAAGTGCCGTAGCTTGTATAAGTAGTAATCAAACGCGAAATCTAGTTGTTTAGCGGCCTGCGCCAGCATTTCTATAATGTCATCTATCGCTTGGTTGTCGTGGACATCACCCTCAGTGATTTTAAAATCAATCGGGTTTCCATGCGAATAGACGGCGAGATGTATCTTGGTGGTAGTGCCACCTCAAGCTTTTTCAATAGCTCGAAGCTCTTCTCGTCTTTCGCCGCTTGAATGCTGATAACAGCGGATATAGCTTCCATCTGCGAATACCCATTTTTCATCAATACTTGCTCGTAAGTCAAAAAAACTGCTGCCACAAATCCTTCTTTGATAACCTATTGAAACGATTATAGGCAGTTTTCTAAGAATATAACTCACTCGGTGTGTCACGCCATGGCGTACCAGTATGAAAGTTTCCATAGTATGGCTTCCATGACTTGCCTATCATTCTTCCAAGTGTGACAGCCGTGCGCCTTCATGGTGCTTGGGAGTTATTCCCATGCATTATCTGTGAGCACTATTCTTGCCATATTCTATAGAACCATGTTGTCAACAGTCTCTATATTTTAAAGATTTTAAATTTACTTTTTCAGATTAAGAACACGTCCTAGTAGCTATCAAAATAATTTTTGACCTCGTAATAACGTTCACCTAGCATTTTGGTAATACATTCCATTCTGACAATTTCTTGCCGAACAGCTTCAGCACTTTTTGCCTCATCTATACAAGACTCATTACGATACTTAACCCATTGTTTTTGATTGTCTGTCAATGACTCTTGAGCTGAGGTAGAAGCTGATTTCCATAATGTATTGAACTCGTTTCGTTTATAGTCCATTTCAGCTTTGACAGCAGCTTGCTCTGCAGCTATGCTAGCTAATGCGCTCTGGGCTGCAATAGCTGCAGATTCTTCAGCCTTTTCAGCATCAATAGCGGCTTGAGCTATTGATTTATTTTGTAAGGCTTTCTGCTTTTTTACGTTACTTTTCTGATTGGCATCAATAACGATATTAGCTAAAAAATTAGACAAATCACCTCCATTCTGCATTTCTACAAAAACAAATTTGCCATCGTCTGTCGGTTGTACTGAATATTCTGCCGTATAAGTCAAGGCATTAGCATCCAAGTCTATGTCTTGCTGATAAGCATCTTCTTCGATATCTAATTCGCTGTAATATTCTCGAGTAAAATTGGCATTTTCTATCATATCTACAGGAATAGTGACTTTCAAAGTTCCCATACAGAAATTTTTAGTACTTTGAGGATCTTCTTTTGTAGTACGTATCTGTGAAAGGCTTGTGGTCAATTGGTTGATACTAGCGCGTATATTTGATCCTGATGTCCTAGTTTCGAAATCTCGACTATAATCCTTAGCATCTGAATCAATCGATTTCTGTAGAGCCTCCTCTAACAAAACTATAGCATCCGAATCACCGCAATCAATCTTATTACTACCCATGTTTGAGATTTTGCTACAACCTGCAACTGCTAAAATAGTACTTATTAGAACTACTTTCGAAATATTTACGCGCATAAATTATTCCTAATCTAACGATTATTTAAAGACAAAATCTTGATACACTAAAATTACATACAAACAATAGTATAGTAACAAAAAACACATATTGATGGAATACGTTACCTCCCTAATTAGCATTCAATTTCAATCCACAGTGATGCGAAAAAGCATCTATAACACTAACTTCAATAAAATTTGTAGTAATTAGAGTCATATAAAGTATTTAAAAAAGTTAAGGGCCTTATCGTATTAAACGACAAAGCCCTTTTAGAAATCGAAATACTAACTTTGAAATTTGAATAGTGCGGTTACTTAATACAGGTTCTAACACTCGCAAACTAAACTTGCTTGACAATACCAATCAAACTCTTTAACAACTTACTTAGGATGTACCATATCAGCAGGCGTCACCCACTCATCAAACTGCGCTTCAGTTAATAGCTCTAGCTCAACCGCCACTTGCTTCAAGGTTTTGTTTTCTTTATACGCTGTCTTAGCGATTTTTGCCGCATTTTCATAACCGACATGACGGTTTAATGCCGTGACTAGCATCAATGAGTTGTGCAAGAAGTCATCGATTTTTTCTTTTACTGGCTCGATACCCACCGCACAGTTCTCATTAAAGCTGTTGCACGCATCGCCAAGCAGCTTGATAGACTGCAATAAGTTAAAGGCGATTACTGGCTTATAGACGTTTAGCTCAAAGTTACCTGACGCGCCAGCCATACTGATAGTGGTGTCGTTACCCATAACCTGAGCGACCACCATGGTCATTGCTTCTGACTGCGTTGGGTTGACTTTGCCCGGCATGATAGAAGAGCCTGGCTCATTTTCAGGAATCGTCAATTCGCCAAGACCACAGCGAGGACCTGATGCCAACCAACGAACGTCGTTCGCGATTTTGTTTAAGCTAGCGGCGAGCGTTTTGAGTGCGCCTGACGCAAATACTTCGGCATCACGAGCAGCTAGCGCTTCAAACTTGTTTGGTGACGTGACGAATGGCAAGCCAGTCAACGTTGATAATTGCTCAGCTGATTTTACCGCATAGTCAGGATGGGCGTTTAGACCGGTACCGACCGCAGTACCGCCTAGTGGCAACTCATATAGACCTTGTAGCGCATTGTCGATACGAGTCAATGCATGGTCAAGTTGGCTCACATAGCCGCTAAACTCTTGGCCTAGGGTCAATGGCGTCGCGTCTTGCAAATGCGTACGACCGATTTTCACAATGCTATCGAATTCCTTGGCTTTTTTGTCCAAGGTATCGCGTAGTGCTTGTACTGCTGGGATCAATAAGCTGTTGATCTGACGCGCAGCCGCCACACGAATCGCCGTTGGGAAGCTGTCGTTGGTAGACTGAGCATGGTTGACATGGTCATTTGGGTGAATTGGCGTGTAGCTGCCACGCTCAGAACCAGCGATTTCGTTAGCACGGTTAGCAAGCACTTCATTCATGTTCATGTTTGACTGGGTGCCAGAACCTGTCTGCCATACAACGAGTGGGAACTGATCGACCAGACCACCGTTGATGATTTCATCAGCGGCTTGTACGATGAGGTCACGCTTATCGCCTTCGATACGCTCTAGGCTCGCGTTGGTAATCGCAGCGGCTTTTTTGACCAGTGCCATCGCTTCAATCATTGGACGCGGCAATGTTTCGCCACCGATTTTGAAGTTCTCACGGCTACGCTGAGTTTGCGCGCCCCAATAAGCATCAGCTGGGACTTCTACGTTGCCCATGGTGTCTTTTTCGGTACGAGTTGCCTGATTCTGTGTCGACATGTCTGTCCTCTTTTGTTATTTATCCGTGATAATGGAGACAACGCACGTTGCCCCTACTAGAGAATATAAGGTATATAGGATGTAAAGCGCCATTATGATAGCATGACTTATCACAAATTTCTCACCGTCTGCGAGGGTAACTGATGTCCGAATATTTAAGTGCGCCGCAGGAGCGTGGCATTACTGATGCCGAACGTTGTGGCCCATCAAGTGCAATGACAACCTCCAAACTTGCCAATCCACCCAGACGCCACTTTACCCGCCAGCGTCGTCAGTTGAGTGAAAGCGCCCGTAGAAACTTGGCGCAAGCAGCGAGCTTACATTTGAGCAAACTACAGCAGCGTTTGCCAGTAAAGGCACGTATTGGCTTATATTACGATGGTTTTGGTGAATTACCTACTCAGCCACTGCTGGATTGGTGTAAACGCTTAGGCTATTTTCCTTATTTACCTGTCGTTGGTTCGCTCGGCAGTGATGATAAACGATTGCGCTTTGTGCCTGTTTATCATTCAAAACTGGTCAACCTCCCTACCCGCATTCATCAGCTTGGCATGAAACAAAATCATAGCCGCGCCTTGCTATGGGCAACAGAGTTGGATGTGATTATTTGTCCGTTAGTCGCAGTCGATAAATGTGGCAACCGTATGGGCATGGGTGGCGGCTTTTATGACACAACGCTTGGCAAAAGCTATCGCTCAGGGGCGTCAAGGCCAATTAAAATTGGTTGGTGTTACGATTTTCAGGTGGTTGAGGCGTTACAACGTCAATCGTGGGATGTGCCGTTAGATGCACTCATTACGCCAAATGGCATAAGGTGGTTTTGATGACAAATAATAAACAGTCTAAAAAAGACTCTAGCGCTGCTGATTCCAGTGCAGATAGTGTGGATGCGTATTTGCAAACGTTAGGCAATGAAGACGCTAGAGAGCAACGTTACTACAGCCAAGAGCAGCCGTTTAGCGCTGATGAGATGACACGGCTGGTCAATGAAGAACGCTTAAATGCGCTGCTGGCAGACAGTGATGCGTTTTTGCAAGGACTGAGCAGGGAACTAAAAGATTTTGATGAAGATTATTAAAAAGGCGGACATAGCTACTATTCGTGATAGTTGCCATACCCGCCTTTTATATCAAACCCAACCATTCAACTTATTTACTACAACACCATCGCCGCAATCCAACCAAAGGCCAGTAGTGGGATGTTGTAATGCAAGAAGGTCGGCACCACGCTGTCTTTGATGTGATCGTGTTGACCATCAACATTAAGACCAGACGTTGGCCCCAATGTCGAATCTGATGCAGGCGAACCGGCATCACCCAGCGCGCCAGCCGTACCGATAATCGCCACCGTCGCCAGTGGTGAAAACCCTAAAGAGATACACAGCGGCACATAAATCGCGGCCAAAATAGGAATGGTCGAGAATGACGAGCCGATACCCATGGTCACAATCAGACCAATCAGCAGCATGATAAATGCTGCCATCGCCTTATTACCCGCAAACAATGACGCCGCCCCATCAACGAGTGGCTGAATCTGCTCAGTGGCTTTCATCACCTCCGCAAAGCCCTGCGCGGTAATCATAATAAAGCCAATCATCGCCATGAGCTTGATACCGTCATTAAAGACGCTATCGGCCTCATGCCATTTCACCACGCCTGTCGCCATAAACACGCCAAAGCCAAACATCGAGCCAAGCAATAGCGAGTCAGTATAGAGCTGCACCACAAACGCGGTGACAATCGCGATCAATGCCACAATGGTTTTAGCCTTGCTTTGCGTGCTGGCAGCGGCGGCGGTTTTGCTCAGCGCATCGCTATTTGCTGCCGCATCATGCGCGTCTTTGTCAATGGTCAACTGCTGATAAGTGCGCGGTGCGCGGTAACTAAAGAACACTGCCACGATCAAACCAAGTAGCATACCCACTGCAGGAATCGCCATCGCGTGCGTCACGGAGATATTGGCAATATCAATACCCGCCTCGCCTACGTTTTTTAGCATGATCTGGTTGAGATAAATATCACCAAACCCATACGGAATAAACATATAGGTGGTGACCAGACCGAAGGTGATCAGACAAGCAATCAGGCGTCTATCAATGTGCATACGGTTGAACGCCAGTAGCAACGGCGGCACCAGTAGCGGGATAAAGGCAATATGAATGGGGATGAGGTTTTGGCTAAAGCAGCTCATCAGCACTAGGCCGGCAAACAGCACGTATTTGATCATGCCACTGGTGCCCGCGGCATCAATACGCCGTATCACCCCACCTGCCAACGACTGCGGCAACCCCGAATGCGCAATTGCCACCGCAAACGCTCCCAATAGCGCATATGAGAGCGCAATTTGGGCGCCATTGCGAATGCCTTCTTGAAAGGCGGCCAACGTGTCAGTTAACCCCAACCCTGCCATCAAGCCACCAACCAGCGCCCCAATTAATAAACTCAGTACCACGTGTACCCGTGCCAGTGACAGTCCCAGCATCACTATAACTGCCAGTAGCACCGCATTGATTGCCATTTTATCGCCCCTTGTTGCCTTATATTATCTGTCTGCATGAGGTATCCATCAACTATTGGCTACCTGATTAGATACGACTGGCGCGACTCATTTATCCGTTATTACCTCTTTAAAAGATAGATCTGGATCGCCTTTGCGCCTAGCCCATGCCATATCGCGCGCCAGTTTACCTGATTATGCGACCAAAACCTATGCGCAGAACGCACCAGACGTACCGACTGATCGCCAAATGCCTGTAACGATCGCTTTTTGACACCACCATAGGGGCATCAGTCGCGACTTATTTGTCATCACCTAAAGCTTGAGCCTTGCAATTTTATCTAGGGACACCATTTATCTAGACATAAGCCACGAACTTGACTTTACAAGTCTGGTTAACGAGGAAAAATATATGAGTGAACATAAAATCGAACCAGAAAACATCGACATTGATATCGATACCGAAGAAGTAACGCCTGAGGACGATACGCCTGACACCTACTTGCCACTGTTGGCGCTCCGAGATGTGGTGGTTTATCCGCACATGCAGATTGCCCTGTTTGTTGGCCGTGCGCCCTCTGTACAAGCAGTGGAACTGGCACAAGCGGAATATGGCAACAAAGTACTGGTCGTCGCCCAAAAGGATTCGCTCACCGAAGATATCGATCAAGACAACCTGTATCAATACGGTACAGTCTGCCGCATCGTCAGCACCATGCCGCATGACAGCGATGAAAACTGCATTAAAGTGCTGATCGAAGGTCAGTACCGCGCTCGTGTCGACACGCTAGAAGATCATGATGCGGTGTTGATGGCGAACTTTGAGCGCGCCGATATCGACATAGACATGGATGAGAGCCAGCAAAAAAATACCATAAACGCCTTGGCCAACTTGTTTGAAGGCTACGCCGATGCTCGCCTGCGCAACTCTCGCGAGTTGACCCGTGTGGCCAAACGTATTGATGACTTGCTTGAGCTGGTGTACTTCATTTCGACTCGTGTGTCGATGGACTTAGAGATCAAACAATCCTTTTTGGAAAATAATGATCTTAAAACGCACATCAATACCTTGACCGAATACTTGGTCAAACAAAGTGCCGAACAAAACATCGAGCAAGACATTCAAGAAGCCGTCCGCCAGCAAATGGAAGACAATCAGCGCGAATACTTCTTAAATGAAAAGATGAAAGCCATCAAAAGCGAGCTGTCGGATATGGGCAACGGCGCCTTTGACGGTGAAGATGACATCGGTGAGCTTGAACAGCGCTTGGTAGACGCGGACTTGCCTGACGATGTGCGCAAAAAAGCCGAACAAGAGATGAAAAAACTCAAAATGATGCCACCTGCATCATCAGAGTCATCAGTGGTACGCAACTACATTGAGTGGATTTTGGACACGCCGTGGAATGTCACCACTAAGGTGTCTATTAACCTTGATAAAGCCAAAACCACACTGGATGAAGATCACTACGGCCTAAAAGATGTCAAAGACCGCATTTTAGAATACCTCGCCGTGCAATCGCGCGTGAAAAAGCTACGCGGTCCTATCTTGTGCCTCGTTGGCCCACCAGGTGTGGGTAAAACCTCACTGGGTGAGTCTATCGCGCGTGCGACAGGTCGCAAGTTTGTACGTATGGCGCTTGGCGGCGTCCGTGATGAGGCGGAAATTCGCGGTCATCGCCGTACCTATATTGGTGCGATGCCGGGAAAAATCGTCCAATCGCTGGCCAAAGTCGAAGTCAAAAACCCACTGTTCTTGCTTGATGAAGTGGACAAAATGGCGCAAGACTTCCGCGGTGACCCAGCATCCGCGCTACTTGAAGTGCTTGACCCCTCACAAAACAACAGCTTTAACGACCATTATCTAGATATGGATTTGGATCTGTCGCAAGTGATGTTTATCTGTACTGCCAACAGCATGGACATTCCACCTGCACTGCTTGACCGTATGGAAGTCATCCGTCTGCCGGGCTACACCGAAGAAGAAAAGGTGAATATCGCCCAAAAATACTTGGTGCCTAAAGCAGTGAAGCAAAACGGTCTCAAAGAAGGTGAGATTGAAATTGTGGAAGCGGCGCTACACAGCATCGTACGCAGCTACACGCGTGAGGCAGGCGTGCGTAACCTTGAACGCGAAGTCAACAAAATCTGCCGCAAAGTGGTACGCGACTCGGTCGAGGCGCACGGCGCACGCGCACCGAAAAAAGCAGAGCGTGAACTGGTCACCGTTGATGACAACAATATTGGCGACTACTTAGGCGTGCATCAGTATGACTATGGTCTGGCCGAAGAAAATCCTGAGATTGGTCGTATCACTGGCCTTGCGTGGACCCAAGTCGGTGGTGAGCTACTTACCATCGAGGCGGTCGGCATGAAAGGTAAAGGCGAGCTGGTTTACACAGGCTCACTGGGCGATGTGATGAAAGAGTCGATCCGTGCCGCCATGAGCGTGGTACGTGCACGCGGTGACAGCTTGGGTATTGACTACGAAACGGTCAAAACCACGGACATTCACGTCCACATGCCAGAAGGTGCAACACCAAAAGATGGCCCATCAGCAGGCGGCGCACTCACCACCGCGCTGGTCTCGGCGCTGACGGGCATTGCCATTCGCCCTGATATCGCTATGACTGGTGAAGTCACCCTACGCGGTAAGATCCTACGGATCGGTGGCCTCAAAGAAAAACTGCTCGCGGCGCATCGCGGTGGCATCAAGCACGTCTTGATTCCTGCAGGTAATGAGCGCGACTTGGCTGATATCCCTGACAATGTCAAAGAAGGCTTGACCATTCAGCCCGTTGCGACCATTGACGAGGTATTAAAAGAAGCGCTGGTCAGTATGCCAACACCGCTAAAACCGACTAAGGTCACCGTTGATAAGACTGCGGGACAAGCGCTACACAACTAATTGCGTATGCGTTAGTCAATCCTGAAAACAGGAGCCGCTCATCACTATGATGGGCGGCTTTTTTTTGTGACAATAAAAGACACTATCGCTAACATACTATGATATATTTTAGACAAATGTTTATTTTTGAATAATAATGACTTTATCATCACTCGCTTTATCAGTATTTGTAGGTCTCTTATCCATAACCTTTTTAGCAGGGTGTCAGACAACCAATCACAATCAACGTGAACCTGTATCAGCTAACGAAGCACCAAAGCACGGATAAAGAAAGTGTTGATACCGCCTATTATTTACTCACCCAACAACTAGATGCTGGTGAAACCTTAATTTGGAAAAGTGAGCCAATCACTCATTCACCCAGCATTAACGACAATAATGAATAAAGGATAGTTATGAAAGCACCCCTACTCACCAGCGCGTTATTTTGCGGGGCACTTGTGCTATCAGGTTGCCAATCGATGAGTAAAAATACTGTACCCATGGCGACCATCACAATGCCAGCCGATACGCTCGATATTCCAGAAAATCAAGTGATGCAATGGAGCAGTGGCTACCACTGGCAGCTGTCAGAGGTAACGCGAGAGGATGGTCAGCTTATCCCTATTCAAAGTACGAACCCCATCCGTCTGGCTATTGACCCTGGTAGACTACATTTTTATCAAGGTTGCACGCACGATAAAATCGACCTATTCTCTGGTAGGCAGCCGTTCAGTTATGACAGTTATATTGTGCCATTACCTGCGACCTGTACGAATAGTAGCACTGACAACCATAACATTCATACATTGTTTGAGAACTATGGCACGTATATGTTTGGGATTAAATTACTCCCTACAACGCCCTTAACCATACAGAACCATCTCGCCACCGCACCAAAGCGCCTTGCGTTTATTATGGAAAATGGCAATCAATTTGTTTTCACAGGCACGACAAAGACGCCACTGGCACCACCTACAGGGATACCGATCAGCACCGAACTACTGGCGCGTTATAAGTGGCATTTAGACAGCGCCGTTGCCAATCACTATGACGAGCAAAACAAGCGAATAGATAGAGCGCCAATCAGTGATTTTTATCACCCTGACTACCCCATTTCGTTCACGACCTTTAGTCAAACTGAAAACTCACACATTTCCTTTAGCTCAAGTTGTAATGGCTCTGGTGCACCTTATTTTTTATCTAAAGACAACACGTTGAAAGTTGGCGTGATTGTTAGCACCCAGATGGGCTGTGGCCCTACAGGTAATAAGATCGAAACAGCGCTATTTAGATTGATGCAGGAAAGCAGCAGTACCTTAACATTAAGTATGCAGCCTCAATCAGCATCGAATAGCGCAGGTGATTATCCGCGCTATAACCTGCTGCAAACCATGGACAGTGGAGAGACATTGGTATGGCAAAACGTGCCTAAAAAAGTGTTTAATCCACCCACCAACAATAACAACAATAAATAAACAAGGATAGTTATGAAAACACCCCTACTCGCCAGCGCGGTATTGTGCACCACGTTTGCACTATCAGGCTGTCAGTCGATGAAAAATCCGCCATCTACTCACACGAAGACACCCGCAGCCGTACCGACCACCACCAAACCAGCAATGGTCGATGAAACCGAGATTGCAAGTAACCAAGTCATACCATGGAGCAGCCATTATCACTGGCAACTCTCCGAGGTCAAACGCGGCGATGGTCAACCCGTCACCGCCAAGCTGACAGATACCATTCGGCTGGAGGTTGCGCCCAAGCAACTACACTTTTATCAAGGCTGCACACATGAGGTATTAACGCTGCGACCCAGTGCGGCGGTATCGAGCTTTGGTTATCAAGGCAGCTTAACGGCGCAACCAGCATCCTGCAGAGCAGGCAGTACTGTTCAAGCGCCCTCGATGCACGCACTATTGCAACCTATGACTGAGCGCCCTTTTCGCCTTGAATTACTAACGGTCAATGCCGCACTAAAGGCAAACGGTGATGCCCCAGCCGCGCCCAAACGCTTGGCGATTATTTTAAGCAATGGTGATCAGTTTATCTTTACAGGGACAGCGAAGACGCTGCCTGCAACCAAAGGGCTACCACTAAGCCCTGAGCTGTTAGAGCGCTTTGACTGGCATCTGGTCAGCGCGGTTGCCAATCATTATGACGAGCAAGGAAAACGCATTAATAGAGAACCAATCAGTGACTTTTATCATCCCAAGCATCCCATTTCTTTTGGCTTTAACGGTTATATGCCCAAGTCGCTCATGACCTTTGACAAAAACTGCAATCAAATTTTGGGGTACTATTTTTTGATGGACAATAACATTCTAGTGCTTGGGCACATCATCCAGACCGCCATGAGCTGCGGAGAAACCAGCAACCGCATCGAGGGCACCTTAGTCAACATGATGCGTAACAGCAGCAGTATGCTGACGCTCAGTCATCAATCACAGACGGAGAATAAAGAAGGCAATACCGCACGCGATTACCCGCGCTACAACCTGCTACAAACCATGGCGACGGGTGAGACATTGGTATGGCAAAACACACCGCGACTTGATAAGACAAAGTAAACAACGCTATCAACAGCCAACATCTTTTACATTTATTAACCGATTGTTGCTGTTTTGGTGAATAACCTTGGTCATTGCTTCGTTATACTCATTGGAGTGTTAACAAGATTGGGTACTCAAAAATAAATACAGCCCTTTAAGCGTTAACAATTTCAGCATTCATAATCATGACAACATACAATGATAAGTACTATTGGAGAAAACAATGAACAAGATGATGCTTGCAAGTGCACTACTTTGTGGTTCTGCCCTCGCTGTAACAGGCTGTCAAAGCACCCAAGGCCAATTAAAAACAGGCAATCCCATCAATCAGCCTGCACTCAAATCAACGATTCACACCGTAGATAAAGATCATACTGAAGTGGGTCAAATGTATTTGCGTCCTGTTGATGGCGGTGTCCAAGTCTACGGTAAGCTCATGAACCTCAAACCCGGTCAGACAGTTGCCCTGCATATTCATGAGACAGGCAGCTGCGATAACATGGGTAAAGCAGCGGGTGGTCACTTTAACCCTGACAACAACCCACATTCAAACCCTGATGATATGAACGGTCATGCAGGCGATTTGCCGAACTTGACTGCTAACGAAGATGGGGTTGCAACCATCAATTATGTGAATAAAAAAATCTCTGCCGCCCAAGCAGGGAAATATAGCGTGAATCGCCGCGCCTTTATCGTCCATGGCGGCGCTGATGACTATACCAGCCAGCCAGCAGGTGACGCAGGTGCTCGTATCGCTTGTGGTATCATCACAATGAAATCATAACGTTTCACTGATTACGTTACGGCTTGACTGAGGTAGGTTAACCCCTATCTCTATCAAGCAATAAAAAACCTCTTAATGATTAAGAGGTTTTTTTATTGCAACAAGATAGGTTGCTGGTAGTGGCAAGAGCCTATTCTTCTATCCACTCGCCTTTACGCCAGTAGACACCCCAACGCGTGGCCTTGCCGTTTTTCTCAGAGCCAATGTACTGCTCTTTTTTCTTACGCGACCAGCGCAAGATGGTTGGGTTACCATCAGGGTCTTCGTCTGGCCCTTCAAACAGATAATGAAATTTATCTTCCATTTGCTCCTTGATCGGACGTAGCTCAGCCAGCTTTGGCGCACGCGTTTCACGTATCTTTGGAAACTTGGATGCCGCAAGGAACATCCCCGCTGCCCCTTCACGCAAGATAAAGTGATCCTCATGCTTGGTCGATTTGAGATCAGGCATGTCGATCGGGTCCATACGTGGCGGCGCAGGCTCGCCTGTTTTGAGCACTTTACGAGTGTTGTCACATTTTTGACAAGCAAAATAAGGCCCAAAGCGGCCTGTTTTAAGTTCCATTTGCCCATCGCACTTGTTGCAGTCGATGGTTGGCGTGTCTGACCCTGGAACTTCAAACTTACCTTCTTCTAAGATATAGCCGTCACAGTCTGGATTGTTACCGCAGATGTGTAGCTTGAGGCCACCATCGACGATATAGCCATCCATTGCTGTGGCACATTTTGGACAGCGTTTTTTCTCCATCAAGTCTTTGACTTCAGCGGCGTCATCAGCAGCATCGCTGTCATCAAGATGGGCAAAGGCTTCGACTGGCATCAGATTTTTGGTGCCTTTGCAGCGCTCTTTTGGCGGTAGGTTATAACCTGTGCAGCCTAAGAACACCCCTGTCGAGCCAGTGCGCAGCTGCATCGGACGCGCGCACAAATCACAGTGCACATCAGGGACGTCGGTTGGGTCATTGGGGCGCATGCCGTCTTTGTCTTTGGCATGCTCAAGCTTGAGTTTAAAATCGACGTAAAAGTTATCCAGTACGTTTTTCCAATCCTGCTCACCCTCAGCCACATGGTCAAGCTTGTCCTCAAGCGCCGCAGTAAAGGTATAATCCATCAGGTCAGGAAAACTGGCGGTCAGTCTGTCGGTGACGATGTCGCCCATTTTTTCAGCAAACAGGCGCTTGTTTTCAAGCTTCACATAGCCGCGATCTTGAATGGTCGAGATGATCGAGGCATACGTTGATGGGCGACCGATACCTTTTTTCTCCAGCTCTTTAACCAGACTGGCCTCAGTATAACGCGGTGGCGGCTTGGTAAAATGCTGGCTGGGGTCAAGCTTATCTAAGGTCAGCTTGTCACCTGTTTTGACATCAGGTAACAAGGTGTCGTCGGCTTTTGCAGGCGATAGGACGCGGGTATAGCCATCAAATGTCATGGTACGACCGCGCGCTTTGAGCTCCACATCATTTGCATTAACCAATAGATTGACCGATAGGTACTTGGCAGGCGGCATTTGGCAGGCGACAAACTGACGCCAGATCAGCTCATACAGACGAATGGCATCCCGCTCCACCCCTTTTAGCTGGGTCGATTTCATATTGACGTTTGAGGGGCGAATCGCCTCATGCGCCTCTTGCGCGTTTTGCTTGTTGCCATAAAAGTTGGGGGTTTCTGGCACATATTTTGCGCCGTATGCCTCTTCAATATGACCGCGCACTGCCGCGATGGCATCACCTGACAAGAAGGTCGAGTCGGTACGCATATAGGTAATATGACCTGCTTCATACAGACGCTGCGCCAATATCATGGTCTTTTTGACCGAAAAGCCCAGACGGGTGCTCGCCGCTTGCTGCAAGGTTGAGGTGATAAATGGCGCACTTGGACGTGACTGCGTGGGTTTTTCTTCACGCTCTTTGACGATAAAATCCGCTATTTTAAGGATATCGAGTACGGCATCAGTCTGCGCTTTGTTGACCAATTTGAGCGGTTTGCCACCTTGTTTGAGCGCTTCTAGGCGGATGTTATTGATATCATCGTCTGTTTTGGTCGCGCCCACATGAGTGTCAGCATGGATTTGCCAATACTCTTCAGGGATAAAGGCGCGAATCTCGTGCTCACGCTCGACCACCAAACGCATGGCGACCGACTGCACACGACCTGCGGACAAGCCGCGCGCGATTTTTTGCCATAATAGTGGCGAGACCATAAAGCCCACCACACGGTCCAAGAAGCGGCGCGCTTGCTGGGCATTAACACGGTCAATATCGAGCTTAGCAGGCTGCTTAAAGGCACTTTGGATGGCGGATTTGGTGATTTCGTTAAACACCACGCGCTGGTATTTGCTGTCCGCGCCGCCAATGACTTCTTTTAAGTGCCACGCGATCGCTTCTCCCTCTCTGTCCATATCCGTCGCCAGATAGATTTTGTCAGCGTCTTTAGCCAGTGCTTTGAGCTCTTTGATGACTTTGGTCTTGTTGGGCAGCACTTCATAGACCGCAGCCCAGTCATGTTCAGGATCGACCCCCATACGCCGTACCAGCGCTTGCTGCGCTTTTTCTTCTTTTGACAGGGTCTCGTCTTTTTTGCTGGTGGTCTTTTTGTTGCTTTTACTGGCACCCACAGGCAGGTCGCGCACGTGCCCGATACTTGAGCGTACGATAAAGTCATTGCCAAGATATTTGTTGATTGTTTTTGCCTTGGCAGGCGACTCGACAATGACCAAGGATTTGCCCTTGCTGCTGTCAGAGGTTGCGGTAGCGTTGGTTGTACTTGCGGTTTTTGTCATATGTGACGACACCATAATAAACTGATTGATTATAAATAAGGGTCCAGCAATGTGATTACTGCATGCGTTGACTGCTATTGGTAACAATATTCACCATGCGTACGTCCATACCTGCGAAATAAAAAGGCTGACAATATGCCATTTCCCAGATGTCAACCTATCCCGACGTTACACTGCTAGCGGCTGGGCTGTCAACTGTAAAAGCGCGCTCAAACCCGATATGGCGGCTCATTGATTCAAGTTTATACCTGTTATTTGTATGAATATCATGACGTATCAGCACCATCTCACTCAATGTTTTTGCTGGGCTTTTGTTGCATTTGTAGCGTCCAAGCCTCAAGACTTGCCTTAAGTGCCAATAAGTCAGGCTCAATATCGCTGACCTGATAACTGGGGTTGGTTGCAGGGCGGACATAAGCGATGTCTTCCCAATAAATGATAATGCTATTGGCCTTAATCAGTAAGCCTTTGACAAATGGTTCAATGGTCGCTGGCAGCTCTAAAGGTACATTGTCTAGCCGAAAGTCTGCTGATATATTGCCAGCCGCAGTCGCGCCTTCTGTCGCTGTCATCGCCCGCCACTGGCCATCAATCACTTGATAACGGGCATGCGGTAGTTGCTTGTTTTCCAGTACCAAGCCATATTGACCCAGCATGCCGTGACCATATTCGTTGTCTTTGCCTTTGATCCAGTCAGGACAAGCCACCAGTTTGGGATTGAGCTGTAAACGGCGTGCCGTCATGCGCAGTTTGTCCAAGCGCAGATCAATACCGCTGGGTTTGAGCGCCATCATACTCCCTAATACGAATAGTACAATGGCAATGACGATCCATAATCCCATAGTCACTTGGCCTTATCGATGAATAAAAAATGACAGCACGTACTCATAATGAGCGCAAACCATGAAAAATCAAGCACAGCGCTAACGCTTGCTCATATTGCTTGACTATTTATACAGTGATATCAAAGCGTTAGCCACCATAAAATAAATCAAATCCATGTTAGCCTGCAGACCACGGCGTCAAAAAGGTGCTATGATAAACCATAATTTTAAACGCGCGCAGGTTTATTATGACTTATCTTCTAAAGCCACAGGCCATAATGGCGACCTTGTCATCTAAACCGATAGTCAATCGACTGCGTCCCCTACTTATACCGTCTGCCGTCAGTGCCGCCCTACTGCTGCTCTCAGGCTGCGTAACCACTCAAAGCTTGACGCCTGCACAATGCCAAGCCAGCAATTGGCATGAGGTCGGTTATCAAGATGGCCTGCGCGGCCGCTCTGGCGCTTATTTTGGTCATTATATGAGCCGCTGCGCCACTGTCGGTACCGCTGTACCCAGCCGCGTGCGCTGGGAGGCGGGACGGCAAGCAGGCCTTGGCAAATACTGTACTCCGCTCAATGCTTATAAGCTTGGGCGCGAGGGTTATGACTGGCAGCCAGTATGTCCACTTGAGGGTATCGATAAGCTCGAAGAGGCCTACGCACAAGGACGCTACTATTATTTGCGCCATCGTGACTTAAACTATCTAAGCTCGCCGTATCCTTTTGGCTACGGCCGCTTTGGTTATCCGTGGTAACGACCATCACAATATAGGTCACCTTGGCGATTTTTTCTCACCTCAGTCCTTGGGACACGATATTTATTGAATAAAAAAACCCCGCTTAGTTGCCCAAACGAGGCCAGAGAAAACCGCTACAATGCTATGTTATTATTATGATTATTGTTATTGTTATGTGATATAGCTTAGGCAAAAACGCCAGCTGGTCACGGTGCGTGGTCGCCTATTGCGTTGCCGCTTATTCGTTTACAAAAGCAATTTTGCTCATTCCCGCTTGGCTGGCTGCGGCCAATACTTGCGCAACCGTGTCATATTTGCTGTCCTTATCCGCGCGCAGCTGGATGGTAGGGTCTTCACCGCTAGCGCCCTGCTCGGCCAGACGCGCATTTAGTGTCTCAAGGCTAATGGGATCACTGTCCCAAAAAATCCTTGCGTCTTTATCAATACTGATCTGAATCACCTCAGGCGGCTGTTCACTGACCGTTGCCGCTGTCTTTGGCAGCTCTAGGGGCACAGTGGGATTGAGCACCGTTGCCGTCAATAAAAAGATAATCATCAACACCAGCATGATGTCGATAAGCGGAATGAGGTTCATCTCATTCATACTTTGGCCGTCATCGTCACCTAATTGAAATGCCATAATTCTGTCAACCGTGTCTTGTATGTCTATGGGTTATTGCCACTGGCGCTGCGAGTCGTCTTTACCGGGAGGACGTAGAGGCAACATAGCGGCTGTTATGGTCATCGGCACTGGTCTTGGCTGCTTTTGAGCCACGTACAGTACCACTCGGTGTCCCTATAACCGAACCAGATACAGAATCGTCCTCGCGGCTGATGGACTGCGCGAGCAGGTCATGGGCTTTGTCATTGGCATGGTACATGACGCGGCGGTTAATACGCACCGCAAGGTTATAAAACACCACCGCAGGAATCGCCACAGCGATACCTAAGCCTGTCATAATCAGCGCCTCACCGACAGGTGCCGCCACTTGACCAAGCCCTGCTTGTCCTGAAGTACCAATATTATGCAGCGCATGGAAGATGCCCCACACTGTACCAAACAGACCAATAAATGGGGCAATCGCCGCGGTCGTACCCAGAATCGGTAAGCCGCGCTCACTGGCATAACGATAGCGACCGATGTTTTGTAGTAGCGCCTGCTCAATAACCATGCGGCGAGAAGCGGCATCGGCGGCAGACAGTCCTGCTTGCTTGCTGTGAACCGCCTGCTCAATATCACTTGCCACACTGCTTGCCAACTTGCGGCTTTGGAGCACGCGAATAATACCCGTGACCCATGACAGTAGCGACAGCAGCAGTAGTATAAAAAACAGGCTTTTGGTCACCAAATCGCTGTATTGCCAGTAACTTGCAAAGTCCATAGTTATGTCCTTAAAGATATTGTATGTATTTAGGTAACCGTGATCCATTCAGTTGATATATCATGCTTAACGAAAGGCAAAATCAATTTTTAGTATAGACATGTCATTTTTAAAGATTCAAGTCGATAGAAAAATTCACGGTACCTACAACAGGTGAACCATCTTTTATAAATGGTTTAATCTTGGCTCTTCTTATTCTTTTTTCAAATTTATTTATTTCTTTTCTTTTTACACCGCTGACGCTGATATCCTTGATCTTACCTTGTTTGGTGACTGTAAACCCTATATTTAATGTACCCTTTTCATCACTTAAGCCATCAAAATTAGGCGCTTTTATCCAACGCGCATCATTAATACTAAAAGCAACAGGGCCTTGATTGGCAGCCGCATCGTCGGCAGCTTTCTTCGCAGCTGTTGCGTCGGCATCTTTTTCTGCTTGGGCAATTGCTGCTGCGGCACGTCTATCTTCTTCAGCCTGAATCGCTTCTTGTTTTTTTCTTTCTTCTGCCTCTCGTGCTTCTTGTGCTGCGGCCTCTTGTTGCGCCTTTAATTGAGCAGCACTGTTATCAGTGACCTTACCTTGATTCGTTGCGGATGCAGGCGCTGTATCACTAACATTGGTATCTGTAGTAGTGATGGTTCGCTCATTGACAACCGTTGTTGTCGGCTTTGTTGTCACGGGATTGGTGGTGGTTGCTTGCTGCGTTTTTTTTACCTTCTTAGGAGGCTGATATTTTTCTGCCTTTGACTGCCGCTGTGTTTGCGTTTTTGGTCGTGGTTTTGGCGCTTGCCGCGTACTGGTCGGCGGTTTTTTGACTACCTTTGGCGCAGAGGCACGGCGTACCACAGTTTCGGATTCTTTTTGCTTGATAACTTCAGGCTCAGGTTCTTTTTTTTCGATAGGCGCACGCGTGATGAGTTCAATTTCGATCGGCTTTGGCTTTGGCAAATCTGGCTGTGGCGGGATGGCTGGTGCGATCTGCGATAACGCACCCCCTGTCAGCAAGTGCACACCCACGACCAGCCCTATTATAATCAGTATCAGTTTTCGCGACAGGGCGGTTATGTTGGTCAAAGCGGTCATACCTTTATCATCGATAGCATCAATAGCGGTGAGCAAAATTAGGTTTAATATTAATACAAACGATAACCATTATCAATAAATCATTTTATTATTATTGATGGCTAGAACGCTATTAACACTGTATTGACCACTTTTGTATTGCCAGATAAACCACTGCCAACCCCAGCCATCATTCCTAATAATACACCCAAAATCACAAACAAAATCAATATTTTATTTTATTTACCAGTCTGTTTATCGGCTGACATTTCACAGTATCCTTGT
Organism: Psychrobacter sp. PSi21; assembly: GCF_054960615.1. Lineage (NCBI taxonomy): Bacteria > Pseudomonadati > Pseudomonadota > Gammaproteobacteria > Moraxellales > Moraxellaceae > Psychrobacter > Psychrobacter sp. PSi21. The sequence continues at coordinate 4,763 of NZ_JBHNYR010000018.1, read as the reverse complement.
TAGCATCATCATTATTTTTTTGACATAAAAAATTAATAATTTTTACTGTTGGTAAACTTCAATCATTCCGTCGCTCTGAGCGCTGTTGTCGCCCTTTCCACCACAAATATACGCCAGTCACCGATAAGATGACCGCCGCCAAGCCTATCATCGCCAAAAAGATTTGGTACAATCGGTGACCCCAGCCATAACTGATATGCCCCATATGTAAGGTGGACAGCCATTGGTCTACTTGATTGCCAAAACTGCTTTGATAACCAAAATGAACGCGCTTGACCTTACCAGTTACCGCATCAACCGTAATCGACGAGGCACCGCCATGCGTACCGATGTCTTTGTCGGTTTTAAAACGCATCTGCCACTGCTTATCTTCTGCAACCCAGCGAATCCCCAATAGTTGCTGTACAGCCACGCCATTTTGCTGAGCAGCAATATCGGCTTGAGCGCTTAGGTAATCAATACTATTGGCCTTGGTCACCGCATATCCTTGACCGTCTTGCACCGCACTAGCTTGACCTTGATTATTGCTAGGGCGAAACTTTGGTGCTTCAAGCCCAACCACCGCCTGCATCACAGGTTGGTAAACGGACTTTAGATTAAACCCAACGCTCGACCACGCAATCACAAACAGCATCGCCCATAACCATAGCCCAAACGCATGATGCAAGTCATAGTTGAGTTTAAAGGTATTAGTCTTGGTACGGATTTTCCATGCAGGTAGCCAACGCTTCCAAAAAGACGCGCGTTTTTTCTTGACTGGCGACACCGAAGCGCGTTTTTTGGTAGCACGCGGAAAGGTTAAATAAAAGCCGATAAAGCAATTAATCGTCCATACCAAGGAGACAATGCCCAATATCCATTTGCCAATATTGCCCAGCAATAAGTCGCGGTGCAGCCAAAACACTTTCCACATGGTGTTGTGCCATGCCCAAGTATCTTTATTACGAGTACCGACAATCGCGCCATTGTAAGGATTGATATAGACTTCGTTAAAAATAGGCTCAGGTATGACCCGCTCGCTACCACGCCATCTGTCCACTTCAAATACTGCTGACTTGCCAGCCTCAATAGACGTCGGTAGGCTTGAAAAGCTGTATTGTGGATAGGCTCTGATCGCACTATCGTTTAATGTAGCGATGCTCAGCATGGGCACGTTTTGCACCTCTACAGTTGCCAAACGCTGGTTAAAGATATCGTCCAACTCATCGTGAAAAGCGAGCAGCGCCCCTGTTAGGCCAGCGAGCAATAAAAATCCCGCCATAGCGAGCCCAGTATAGCGATGAATCCATAGGCAGGCTTGGCGAGGAGTGAATGTCATCATTGGTTTTGGTTCTTTGTTGATTTATTGACTATTGATTTTTTGGGTCATCATTGTGACTGACACAGTCTTTGTATTGCTTGGCTGTTATTTTTTGCTTAGGCTTTATGACCCTTCCCTTTAAAACATTTAGATGTAATAACGGTAAAATTATTATTGATACAATTTTATAAACGATAATAGTTATCATTTGATAAGTGAGGCGCATGATAAAGGAGTATCGATAGTTTGGCAATCATTACTATGAAAGACATCAATATCTGCTGATACTTGTGTTTTTTGTACTACTGTACTAGAATACTGATACAAGCCAAAAGTATCATGGCTACCCTGACTATTTTTGATTAAGACGACTGATTATAAGACGATAAATTATGAGTACCGATCCTTATCACAGTTTACTAATACATCTGGCAAACTGTACCGACAGCTCAGAGATTGAAAAGTTGCTCAGTGCCCTGCTGACGGATAAAGAGCAGCACGACATTGCCAATCGTATTCGTATCTTTGACTTGCTTGATCGCGGTATCACACAGCGTGAAATCTCCGAACAATTAGGCGTTGGTATCGCTACCGTCTCTCGCGGCGCTAGAGCCGCGCAGCATCACGATGTCAGCGCCCTCCTTGCCACCCATTGGCGACGCTCTTAAGCCTGAACGCCGTATATTTTGATCCTTTTATCTATTCTCTCCTTTATCTATTGACCTATATTTGAATCATTTTGGACTCTGTTATGACTGCTAGTACGCCTATAAATAATCAACCTGCGCCAATCGATATCCCGAGTAAACCGCAGCGCATCAAACTGACGCAAGATATTGATTTTTTTGCGCTATTCAAACGCATCGAGCGCGTGTTTGATACCTGTTATTTGCTCGAATCGTTGGGCGAAGACAGCCACATCTCACGCCATCATGCCATTGGTTTTGACCCTGTGACGACGATCACCGCTATTGACCGCAACACGCTCGCTATCACGGATAATAAAACGGCTGAAACCGCCCATTATCAAACCGATAACCCTTATGAGCTACTGCGCGCCATCACGCCGCAGCATGTCATCGCCCGTGATCAAAGCGGCGGCCTAGTCGGCTATTTGGGCTATGACTGTGTGAATTTCTTTGAGCCAAGTTTGGAGGCCAAAGCCAGTGACGACTTTGAGCCGTTTAAGTTTGGCGTGTATTTGGATGGTTTGACACTCGATAAAATGACGGGTGAGATTTTTTATTTTTACTACCCCACTGCCGAGCAAGACAATCGCATTGAGCAAATCAAAGCGCTACTTGATGAACCTATTCCAAGTTATGAAGCACCTGACGTTGAATTTTTGGGTGATGGCATGAGTCAAAAAGAACATGCCAATGTAGTGATGCAGGTCAAAGAAGACATCATCTCTGGTCGCATCTTTCAGTGCGAGGTTGGGTTTAAGTCCAAATATCGTATTGCTGGCGACAAAATGCCCATCTACGAAAAACTGCGCTCGGTCAATCCATCGCCGCATATGTATTTTATGAAATTTGCCCAGCAGTGCATCATTGGCGCGTCTCCTGAGCTGCTATTCCGCTTGCGTCAGGGAGAGATGGAAACTTACCCACTCGCAGGGACGGCCAAGCGCGGCGTCGATGTGGTCGAAGATCGTAAGCTTGCTCGCGCCCTACTCAACGATGACAAAGAAATTGCCGAGCACAACATGTTGGTCGATCTGCATCGCAACGATATCGGCCGCGTGGCACGATTTGGCACCGTAAAAGTGCGTAGTTTGATGGACATCAAACGCTTCTCACATGTGCAGCATATCTCCTCTGAAATCGTTGGTATCTTGCACCCTGACGAAGATATGTTCAGTGCACTTGCCAGCAACTTTCCCGCAGGTACGCTATCAGGTGCACCCAAAGTGGAAGCCATTAAAGTCATCAATGAGCTAGAACCAGATGGTCGCGGTGCTTATGGTGGCGCGCTGGGCTCCTTTAATTTTAACGGTGATTGTATCTTTGCCATTCCTATTCGCAGCCTATTTATCAGCGGCGAGTCAGCCTACGCTCAAACCTGCGGCGGCAATGTCTATGACTCAAACCCAGCGGATGAGTATCTAGAGATTCAGCGCAAACTGTCAGCGATGAAAGTCGTATTAGACAGCTTTATGATGCCGTAATTTATACGAAACGTCATACGCCAACTGACCCTATTTTATTAAAGAGCTTATACACCATGAATGTTTTAATTATTGATAACTACGACTCGTTTACCTTCAATCTCTACCAATACGTGGGCGAGATTTTGCAAACATTGGGTGATGAGACACAGAGCCGCGTCACCGTAAAGCGCAATAATGAGATTACCCTAGCTGACGTAGAAGCGATGAATCTGGATAGAATCATCATCTCACCAGGCCCTGGCTCCCCTGATGATCCCGCGTATTTTGGTATCTGTAGCGAGGTCATTGAGAAATTAGGCAAAACCATTCCGCTGCTCGGCGTCTGTCTTGGTATGCAGGGCATCGCGCATGTGTTTGGCGGTGATGTGGTACGTGCCAGTGTGCCGATGCATGGCAAAGTATCCTCTATTCGCCATGATGGCAAGGGTATCTATCAGGGCTTGCCACAAGAGCTTGAGATCATGCGCTATCACTCACTGGTAGTAAAAGCCGATACGATCCCAAGCTGCCTAACGATTACCTCAGTCGTCGCCAATGAGAGCCGTGCTGATCTGAGCTTTGATGAGTCTGCGCTGACGGGCGATGAGATTATGGGACTGGCGCACAAAGACTATCCGATTCAAGGCGTGCAATTTCACCCTGAGTCGTTTGCCACTGAAGGCGCTAAGCGGTTGCTAAGTAATTTTTTATTGCAGGTGTAAGATTTGCGTTTTATGCCAATTGTCAGTGATGAATGATAGCGAGGTAAAAGAAAAGCACAGACTACAACCTGTGCTTTTCTCGTATCGTCTTTATCATGGTTTTTGCCGACCAAGATTACCTTTAATATAGTTGATCCAATTTAAGAGTGGTACAAGGCAACCGAGTGCAGATGTATACGTCATACTTCAAGCGAGGTTAACGCTGTAACACTTTTATAGTGGATTGACTATAACAAAGCAAACACTAACTATCAGCTAGACTTCGCTACTGATATTGGTACGCCATGGTTTGGTAGAGACAGCTATGTTGACTTTTGGATTAAGAACAAAGCGACAGATAAGCCCGTGACCGAGTTAGTGCGAACTGCGCCACCACCTCGGTCACGGGTTGTTTCTTATCCGATTATTATTAGTAGGTGATTGAGAAGGAAATATTTTAGAAATACCATCTTAAACAATCTAAGGTAGTGTTAGAGTCTTTTAATATAGGGCTGTAGTTAAGTGTTGCGAGATCAACAAAACGTCGTTGAATAGGATCACCTGTTAATAACCACTTAAAGCTTTAATCTAATTTTCAAGTCATATGTAC
>NZ_JBHNYR010000017.1:0-81455 GCF_054960615.1 Psychrobacter sp. PSi21 | reverse complement strand
AGATCAAACATACACCAGAAGCGCCTTATCATATTCATGTAGGTACCGTATATTTAGAACCTCTAGCAGCGGGTACGGACGTCACTAATACTCAGACCGAAGAAATTGAAGAAATAAACTTTTGCAACCCTAACGAATCACAAAAAGAAGGGGATTGTATGCCGCTACCTAATGGAGTGACTGATGAAGCGATTTAAAGAGATGGTTATTCTCAGCGTGCTTACCTTACCATTAATTGCTTGCTTAACACCTCCCACTGAGTATCATGTCACCCCTGCACTATCAGGTCAGTTTGTAGATAGCCAGACTGAGCAGCCCATCGCCAATGTCACTGTGTATCTTACGGATGAGTATCAGACCAACTCTGATAATAAAGGCAACTTTACGCTACCTGCTATGGTTTCCTTTGGTGTTCGAAAAAGGAACAAAGACTATTTTGAGGAAATCTATCAATATGCTGATATCATGGTTGAGGTCGATGGCTATCAGCGCCGACTGTTTAATGTCGATGGGTTGGCACTACCGACTCCAGCCTTTGATATGACGACTCCGGCAGCTATCGAGATGGGTACAATATATCTTACCCCGCTACAAGAAGGTGAGCATGTCTACGGTAAGGTTTATGAGTACATTGCAACAATGTCTTATTGTAAGCCGAATGAGTCGCAAAAACAGGTGGACTGCCTTCCTGTAGTCAACGATCAAGTGTCTCAGTAAATACGTTCGAATAAACGACTATAAAATACTTTTTCTCAAAGGCTTTTGAATGCATCAAAAAGCCACCGATCAAGGATATCAGAAAGCCAGTAATAGTATTGATAGGGTAGTCATGAGCGGTAAAATTGACGCTGAAGGTATCACCATCTACAGCACTCAAACTACTGGCCTGACACTGGGCGATATTGAATAGCTGTTGTACTGCACCTCCCACTGCACATCATAGTCATACCTGTCCCATCTACAGTATTGTATACTTATCAACCAACCATAGTAGGTAACGTGCGCCATGAACCACCATGACACTGATCAGATCACTCATACCATACAAGCCGTTTGCCAAACCCAGCACATCACTTGCCTGCACGCGATTGAAAGCGGCAGCCGTGCGTGGGGGTTTGCCTCGCCTGATAGTGATTATGATGTGCGCCTGTTGTATTGCCAAGCGCCAGATCAGTATGTAAGCCTGTTTGACGGCAAAGACACGTTTGAATTTATTCAAAATGATTTGCTAAACGTACCTTTTGATATTGGTGGTTGGGATATCAAAAAAGCCCTTCAGCTGCTGTACAAATCCAATGCCGTTATCTTTGAGTGGCTACGCTCCCCTATTGTGTACGAGCAGCAGACTGACATGATGACCGAGCTACAAGCGCTGAGCACAGACTATTTTCAGTCCATCACCGTCTTTCACCATTATCGCGGTATGGCTAACAATGCCAGCCGTGATCTGAACCTGAGTCAGCCTATACGCCTCAAAAAAGTATTTTACTTACTGCGCGCGCTACTGGCGGCAAAATGGATACTCAAAACTGCCACCCCGCCGCCCGTCGTCATGACCGATATGCTTGAGCTGGTTGATCAAGAGGTACAAGCTGAGATATTAACCTTGATTGATGTCAAACGCATGCAAAACGAAAGCTATATTCATGAGCTATCACCATTGATGATCCGTACGATTGCCACGCTATGGGATAGTATTGATAATCCTAGCTTTGCGCCAAGCACACCCTCGAACATCACGCCTTTAAATAACTTCTATCGTCAAGTCGTGCGCGCGCTATAACGGCAAATGAATGAGCCAAGACCGAACGAACATCAATAGTCATGGCGACTATCAACCTATTCACCAGAGATAACGATGATGCTAGTAGCCCCTTTAACCATAGAACGACTCAAAGCGGAGGGGCTAATTTTATTAGAGTGCGTCTCAGGCAGCCGCGCTTATGGCCTCGCAACTGCCGACTCAGATACCGATATCAAAGGGGTGTTTTATCTGCCAAAGTCGCACTATTTTGGTCGTCATAGTGATTATGTGCCGCAGGTGAACAATGCCAGTAACGATATTGTCTACTACGAACTTGGCCGCTATGTGGAGCTATTGCTGCAAAACAATCCCAATATGATGGAGCTACTCGCCACCCCTGCCCAGCACATCCTATACCAACATCCGCTGATGGCGCAGTTTTCTGCCGAGTGGTTTGTCAGTCAATTGTGCCAAAAGACCTTTGCAGGGTTTGCGAGCAGCCAAATCAAAAAAGCACGCGGGCTGAATAAAAAAATCGTCAACCCCATGAGCCGTGACAAAAAATCGATTTTAGAGTTTTGCAGCGTCTTTATAGAGGGGCGCAGCGTGGCGCTCAATGAGTGGTTGCAGCAGACCGCCATCGATCAGCGATGTATCGGACTGGCTGCAATGGCAAAATCAACACAAATGTATGCGCTGTATGTCGATGATACCACCGAGATGACGGGCACAGGCACACTTGGTTTTTCAGGTTTGTACCAACACTCTGAGGCAACCCAACTGCGACTTAGCGCCATTCCCAAAGGCATGGCACCCGTCACTTATCTGTCTTTTAATGAGCAAGGCTATAGCAAATACTGCCGCGATTACAAAGAATACTGGCAATGGGTGGCCAATCGCAATGAGGCGCGCTACCAATCGACCATTGCGCACGCCAAAGAATACGATGCCAAAAATATGATGCACACCATTCGCCTGCTACAGATGGCTTATGATATTGCGGTAACAGGACGGATCATCGTTGAGCGCCCCAACCGTGATGAATTATTAAACATCAAGGCAGGTGCTAGCGAATACCATGCGCTATTAGCACAAGCAGACCAGCTTGGTATCGCGATTGAAAAAGCCTTTGCACATAGTGATTTGCCCGAGATGCCCAATGAGCAAGCGGCGCTCTCCGCCTTGGTCAATATCCGCGAGCAGCTCTACGCCAGCAGGTCTTGAGTGTCTTTTGATATGATGCAAACGCCCTACTGCTTTTAGTCAATGCAGACACCACCAAAACCCCAATCATAAGAATGGGGGCTATATCCGTAAAGGTAACTCAGGAGCGCATGCTGGGCAACAAGCGATGCATAGGCGTTAAGTCTGCATCTGGCCATTTCGCTTACCAAATGACAGATTCAACGACAAATAGGTGCCAATCAAGATCACTACCGAACCGGCAATCGCCACCACACTGAGCGCTTCACCAAGCAGCAAATAGCCAAAAATAATCGCAAAAATAGGGATAACTAAGGTAATACTGGTCGCCCGCATTGCACCAATATTTTTTATCAGTTGATTCATAAAAATCAGTGCAATCGCTGTCGAAAACATGCCAATACACACCACCGACACCCATGCTTTTAAACTGATCGTTTTATGATATGGAAACTCATACAGCCCGATCGGTAGCATAATTGCGCTGGCGATCACCAAAGACCCTGCCGTAATAGCCACAGGAGATAACGCCTCCAGATAGTTTCTGGTCATATTCGCACCTACCGCAAAGCCCACACTACCCAGCAGTGCATACCCTAGCGGTAGTAAGCTTGTCGTCAGATCCGCAGTGGTATGCGATGCTTCAAATAGGCGACCACTCATCAAGATCACCACCCCAACCACACCAATAAACAAGCCAATGACCTGCTTTTTGGTCAATTTTTCATTAAAAAATGTGCTGGCAATAAAACCACTCATAATAGGCACAGCGGCATTAAGCACGGCCAATACTCCAGCGTTGACCGACTGAGCAGAAAAAGAAAACAGCACGAAAGGAATAGCCACCGAGATCAACCCTACGAGAGCCAACAGCTTGTAGTTGGCACGGATACCAGCTCGACTGGCTGGATTCAATACCAAAAAAACCACCATGGTCAAACCAGCAAACAACACCCGCAGGCTGGCAAAGGCCATTGAGCCAAACTCAGGTACCCCAATACGATAAAAGATGAAAGACAGCGACCACATAAAGGAGAGGGCAATAAAGGTAATAAGGTCGCGTTTGCTCATGATGTGCTCAATCTGACGATAATAATAATCGCGACGCATCCCAGTCGCAATTGTACGGACGCTTGTGCAACTTATGTTGACTAAGCTACTGTGATAGTATCGTTTCTAGCTCATCTGTGGTGAATTTTCTATGCATGCCACCGTCTACTTTTTACTACAGACCATTTGCAATGGGCGGCAAACCTGCCAGTCTTCCAGTCTTCCAGTCTTATACGGCGATTGCGCTTTTCTACAAGCAAGGGGAGCTGACCCATGTGTTTAACCCAACAGTTGCGCTACTCTTCTTAGCCTTTTTTCCTCCATTTATCGATGTCAAGTTACGCTTATGGTAGCATATAGTATATTGTCATTTTTGATGTTTAGACTGCGCTTTGTAACCACGGTCTTTGCATGGTACTGGTGTTTATTGGTTTGGGGATTAAGCTGTTAACTGAGAAAGGGGTGTAATAGAAAAAAGCGGCTTTATACCTGCATGTCTGAACATCATCACCGTCTCGCCAATCAACAAGATACTGCTAATGACGCTTTTTAAAGGACAAATTCAACGATAAATAGGTGCCGATTAAGATAACCACAGAGCCCAAAATCGCCATGGCGTTCAGCGCCTCACCAAGCAGCAGATAACCCAAAATAATCGCAAAGATAGGCGTGACCAAGGTGATACTCGTCGCCCGCATCGTACCGATATTTTTGATCAATTGGTTCATAAAAATAAGCGCAATCGCGGTGGAGAATACGCCCACGCCCACGACGGACACCCACGCGGTGAGGCTGATATCTTTACCATAGGGAAACAGGTACGCCCCAAAGGGAAACATCAGCGCGCTGGCGATTACCAATGAGCCAGCCGTAATGGCAAGCGGCGACATCGACTGTAGATAGCCTTTGGTCAGATTTGCCCCGATGGCGTACCCTGCCCCGCCCATTAAAGCATAGCCCAACGGCAAGATACTGGACATAAAGTCCGTATTATTGCTCGCCCCCGCAAACAAGCGGTCACTCATCAAAATCGCCACCCCGACAACTCCAATAAACAAACCGAGGATTTGCTTTTTACTCAGCTTCTCATTAAAAAACATACTGGCAATAAAGCCGCTCATCACAGGGACTGAAGCATTGAGCACCGCCAGTACGCCCGCATTGATTGATTGTGCGGCAAAAGCAAACAGTACAAACGGGGTCGCGGTGGTCAGTACACCAATAATGGTTAACAGCTTATAGTGCTCGCGGATACCTTGGCGACTGGAGGGGTCGAGCAGTAAAAAAACCACCATCGTCAAGCCTGCAAACAGCATGCGTAAGCAGGCAAACACCATCGCACCAAACTCAGGTACGCCCACTCGATAGAGGGTAAAAGACAGCGACTACAATAATGCCAGCGTAAAAAAGATAATAAGGTCGCGTTTGGTCATGGAGTACTCTGTTATACAGTTTGAATATAGGGGCTAAACCATCAAGGATGCAGTGATAATAACGGTTTAATGGCTTGAATGGTGGTTTTTGTATGCATTCAATCGTCTGTTTTTTATCAATAATTCATCTTGCCTTTGGTGGGCTACTGATGACTGGACTGCCTTAAAGCTGTCTGCTCATCTTGCTATCCGCTGCCACAACTGATCTGAACAATATGCAAACTATCAAATAAGATGATTTAAGATGTATGGATTTGTTAGCCTGAAGGGCCGTCATTACTAAGCAGGCCTACAGTAAAATGACATTGACACGCTGCCTTTTTATTTTGCATTTATCATGGTTTTTAGTGAAATGAGTATGCTCAGACAAAAACGTGCTCGGACAAAAACGTAATAGGTTCAAAATTTGCCTAATATAAGTCTTTAACCCATAAAAAGCCCAGTCGTCACAACTGGGCTTTATAATATTTAAAAAATAAATGCTAAGCTATCTTTTAGCCTGCATCTTTACTCTTAGCCGCCAGCTGACGTAATACATAATGGAGTACGCCGCCATGACGCACGTATTCACGCTCTTTTGGTGTTTGCAGACCGACATTGACCTCAAAGGTTTCTGTCGAGCCGTCAGCACGCGTGGCGGTAACGGTGGCAGTTTTGCTCTCGCCATTGTCGAGACCTGTGATGCTCAGTACTTCAGAACCATCAAGGTTATACGTTGACGCGTCTTCATCGCCTTTAAAGGTCAATGGCAATACACCCATGCCCACAAGGTTAGAGCGGTGAATACGCTCAAACGAGTTGGTCAAGACCGCTTTGACACCCAGTAAAATCGTACCTTTAGCAGCCCAATCACGGCTTGAGCCTGAGCCATATTGCGCGCCGCCAAGTACCACGAGCGGACGCTTGTCTTCTTTATACTTCATTGCTGCATCATAGATGGCCATCTCAATGCCATCTTCTAGCGTCGCGCTGTCGTCTTTAAAGTAGTAGGTATAACCGCCCTCTTTACCGCCCATCATGGCATTTTTGATACGGATATTGGCAAAGGTACCACGGGTCATGACCGCATCGTTACCACGACGTGAGCCATAACTGTTAAAGTCGGCTTCCATCACACCGCGCTCTTGCAAGTACTTGCCAGCTGGTGAGTCAGGTTCGATACTGCCCGCAGGAGAGATATGGTCAGTGGTGATCGAATCACCAAACAAACCCAAAATACGCGCGCCTTCGATATCAGGGATACCTTCTGGCTCCATGGTCATGCCATCAAAGAACGGTGGGTTTTTGATATAGGTTGACTCTTCATCCCATGGATACAACTGGCTGTCGGCTGAGCTGATCGCGTTCCAAGCGGCACTACCATCAAATACTTCGCCGTAGTTTTTGCGGAACATCTCTGCATCGATATTGTTGGCAATCAATTCATTGATCTCTTCTGACGTTGGCCAGATGTCTTTTAAGAACACATCATTGCCGTCTTGGTCTTGACCGATTGCATGAGTGGTCATGTCAATATCGACCGTGCCTGCCAGCGCATAAGCAACCACGAGTGGTGGTGACGCAAGGTAACTGGCTTTCACGTGTGAGTGAATACGGCCTTCAAAGTTACGGTTACCCGAGAGCACTGCTGCCGCGACCAGATCGTTTTCTTCAATGCCTTGCTCAATAGCGTCAGGCAATGGCCCTGAGTTACCGATACAAGTGGTACAACCATAACCAACAAGGTAGAAACCTGTTTTTTCTAACTCGTCCATCAAGTTGGTTTTTTCTAGATAGTCGGTGACCACTTTAGAGCCAGGAGCAAGTGAGGTTTTGACCCATGGCTTGGCTTTTAGGCCTTTAGCTGCGGCTTTCTTAGCTACCAAACCTGCGCCAATCATTACTGCTGGGTTTGAGGTATTGGTACAAGAGGTAATAGCGGCAATCACTACCGAGCCGTCGCGCAATTGATGCTCTTTGTCATCGATACTGACGTTTGAGAACACGTTATTGGCTGGCTGATAACCTTTATTATCGTCAGTTTGGGTATCGACTTCGATTTTTGGTTCAGCGGCAAGCTCTTCTGCCTGCTCTTGCTCACCACCTTCTTGATCAAAGCGTACTTTACCTTCGACTTCTGATTTACGGTCTTTATTCATCTTCTCTAGCGTTTCGCCAAACTTTTCGTGCATGTCAGACAGGTTGATGCGCTGCTGCGGTAGGTTTGGTCCTGCTAATGCTGGCTGCACTGAAGACAGATCAAGCTCTAGCTTGCTCGAATAGGTCGCCGCTGGAGTATCAGCATCATGCCATAGGCCTTGCGCTTTGGCGTATTCTTCGACCAGCTCGATTTGCGCTTCGTCGCGACCAGATAGGCGCAGATAGTCGATCGCCATTTGGTCAATCGGGAAAATACCACAAGTGGCGCCGTATTCTGGTGCCATATTGGCAATGGTGGCACGGTCAGCCAGTGGCATGCTATGCAGACCTTCGCCATAAAATTCGACAAACTTACCAACCACACCATGGGCACGCAGCATCTCAACCACACGTAAGACCAAATCGGTCGCGGTAACGCCTTCGGTAAGCTCACCTGTTAGCTCAAAACCGACCACTTGTGGAATCAGCATCGATGAGGGCTGACCCAGCATCGCAGCTTCGGCTTCGATACCGCCCACACCCCAACCAAGCACACCAATACCATTAATCATCGTGGTGTGGCTGTCCGTACCAAATACGGTATCTGGATAGGCGGTCAGCTCACCGTCAACATCGGCTGCCATCACCACACGCGCAAGATACTCAAGGTTGACCTGATGCACGATACCTGTGGCTGGTGGTACGACCACAAAGTTTTCAAAGGCTTGCTTGCCCCAATGCAAAAACTCATAACGCTCATTGTTGCGTTTGAATTCGATTTTTTCGTTCAGATCAATCGCATCGTCACGGCCATAGGCATCCACTTGTACTGAGTGATCGACGACCAACTCACTTGGGATAAAGGGGTTAATCTGCTCCGCCTGACCACCAAGCTCAACCACCGCATCACGCATTGCAGCTAGATCAACGACTGACGGCACACCTGTGAAATCCTGTAACACTACGCGCGCGGGCATAAAGGCAATTTCTTTTGACGCCTCAGCGCCTGCGTCCCAGTTGGCAACCGCTTCGATATGATTTTTACCAACCGACTGACCACCGTCTTCGTTACGCAATAAGTTCTCTAATACCACCTTCATGCAGTACGGTAAGGTTTTGATGTGCTCGTACTCTTCGGTGAGTTTGGGTAGGCTATAATAATTATAGGTTTTGTCATCGACTGACAGCGTGTCTTTAATATCAAAAATGTCGCTCATAATCGCTTCCTTGTCTGTGATGTCGCGCCATTATAAAAGTATCGCTTGTAATTATTGTGAGCATATAAGGCGGTAGACGTTATGGTAGAGGTGGTGGCTTATTATTGCTGCATGACTCATGAGAGGTATTAATGAGGTCTATAAGAGACAAAGAAAAACCGACCAAGTACGGCTGACGACTGAGCGCGGTGACCGATGGTCTTACAGACTGATTACCAGCCAGACTTGTGATTAACAACCGCTAATAACAAGCAAAGCAGTATCTAACATAAGTAGACTTTACCCTAACAAATCAACGTGCGCTTGTCGGTAGTGACTCGTTACTGAATCGTGGCAAAAACGTAAACAAGCTTTTGATATTACAGCCACAATAACGAAAACTGCTGGCATCAATTTTGTCAAATAGCGAGCACATGCAGCTCAACATCCTAGGATCTGGTATCTAAAGCCCATTTGATGGGCGATATGTTTTTGGCACGGCTAAGATATATAGGGATTGTGCAGCCAAGATAGGTACGGCGGTTGTTGGCGTGCTATTATAGGGCGCTTTTTTACCGCTAGGTTGTCCCTGTTATGGCAAATTTTAAAACCCACTTAAACGGCGCATTTGCGGTCAGCAGTACCATGGGGTTGATCGTCTATAAGGCTGGCTTGCTCGATGACGCAGGGTTTTTGATTTGTGTGGCGCTTGGCACTGCTGGCGGGTTGCTGCCTGATCTGGATTCGGATCATTCCACGCCGATCAAACTTGGCTTTGATATGGCAGCACTGGTTTTTGCCTTTGGCCTTGTGATGCACTGGCGCAGTGAGCTGAGCTTGGTATCTTTGATGCTACTGTGGCTGGCAGGTTACGCGTTTATCCGCTATACGGTGTTTCACTTTTTTACCCGTATGACGGTGCATCGCGGCGTGATTCACTCGGTTCCCTATATGGCGATTTTGGGTCTGGGGCTGACATCATTATGTTACTACGGATTGCAAGTCGAGCTTGATGTCAGCTGGTTTTATGGGCTGTTTTTATTCGGTGGCGCACTGGTGCATTTGGCACTTGATGAGATGTATAGTGTCAACTTAACCAATATGAAGCTCAAGCGCTCAGCGGGAACGGCGATGAAGTTTTATCAGCATAAAGACAAGTGGTGGTATCTGCTGCTCTATGTTGTACTTGGGCTACTGATCTATGCCGCGCCGCCATTTGCCCCTTTTTGGGAGCAGCTGCGCGATCCTGCGCCATGGACACAGCTCAAAGTCGGCTTTCTACCCAAACTCATTGAGATCTGGTGGTCTCAGGGCGGCTAGCTGCCATCAACATCATCAATTAGTGAGGTTTTGCTATGTCCCTTTGTCCTTGTCAGCGTCATCCAACTGCGCCTCTGGTAAACGCGCTTGACTATGCCGATTGCTGCCAGCCATATCACAAATCGCTTAACGCTCCTGATGCTGAGCGGCTGATGCGTAGCCGTTATAGCGCGTTTGTGTTGGTACTGCCTGAGTATATCATTCAAACTACCGTACCCACGCAGCAAGCGTTGCTTGATATTAAGGCGATTGAGAGTTGGGCAAAAGAGACGGATTGGGCGGGACTTGAGATTGTGCAGCATACGCCAAAGCTGGGCAAACGCCATACACAGGTTGAGTTTAAAGCGTATTTTCAGACGGCTCAAGGATTGCAGGCGCATCATGAGTTATCTGCCTTTGTGACAGCAAAAGACAAAAATAGTAATAATGCACGGTGGTACTTTTTAGATCCAACGGTTGCGATGACAGTGACGCAAAAGCAACCGTGTATTTGCGGGTCTGGTGAAAAGTTTAAGCGGTGTTGTGGGATGTATATAGAAAATTAGAGCGCTTGATAACGCTCGTATAAATCTTCCATTTGGTCTATATGCTTATCATTAGATAGTAGTTCAATACCGTTGATTTTGGCGGTAGCAAAGTGAAAGACATCAAATTTTCGCTTTTCTAGGTTCTTTGGTATACCTTTACTATCTGCTTCATGTTTGTCCAAACGATATAGATTGGTCGCCAAATCTGTCACATCTTTACTGATATCTAGCCAAGTAAACTCTTCAACAGCCGCTCTAAATTTATTAAAATCTTCACTCTCATTCTGACCAAATTTTCTTAAAAACTCATATCTTAATAACGGTGTAATGACTAATTCGACATTATCATCATTGATGAGTGCCAACAGATCCGTCAACCGTTCAATAAGATTGGTATCATTTTCGTCAATATTTTTACCCTCTAACAGGTAAGTTAAAAAATTTGAGTCCAGTAACTTCGCAATTTCTGTATCCATGATTATTGCGTTCCCTCTTTAAGCTCACTAATCCGCTTTTCTAGCAATTCGGATAGCATTTTCTTTGCGTTTTTTTGCTGGGGCGCATTATCACGCGCCAGCTTAAGCTTATTAATATCAATATCAAAGGCATCTTTTAACAAATCTACAAATGCTGCATTATTAGGATGTCCTATTAGCGCCGTTTTGACGACCCCATCTTCTTTATCACGATACAACTCATAGGCTTCGCCATGTTGTAGTTGGCTCAAAACAATAGCGGAATGAGTGGTGATATAAAACGTCGTATTGGGAAACAAACGCTTCAAAGTG
Organism: Psychrobacter sp. PSi21; assembly: GCF_054960615.1. Taxonomy (NCBI): domain Bacteria; kingdom Pseudomonadati; phylum Pseudomonadota; class Gammaproteobacteria; order Moraxellales; family Moraxellaceae; genus Psychrobacter; species Psychrobacter sp. PSi21. The sequence continues at coordinate 70,076 of NZ_JBHNYR010000017.1, read as the reverse complement.
GGAATAATAGTCGCTTGCCACTTAGTATGTAGATGGCTTTCGATTTCATCAATGAATACCACGCCTTTGACACGGGCGATATTGGTTTCGTTAGTAAAGTAGCTATAACCTGCGATGATAGATTGCATAATTTTTAGGATGGAAGCAAAACCACTAGAAAGCTCGGATAGTTCGGTTTTTTTATCAGAAACTTTTATAAAGACACGATTATTTCCTGAAATCTCAAGAAACTTATTATCAATTCGCGAGTCTACTTTGTTCAGTAGATCAAGCAACGTCGTAATCTCAACTTCTCGATTGTCCTCAATAGCTTGATAAGGATTAGCAGAACGCGCACGTTGACTCACCCACTTTTCTATATCGACGTTCATATTCAGATTATTTAGGTTTCTATGCTCAATATGTTGATTAATCATATCGAAATATTCATTGATACGTTGGCGTTTGCTACCGATTCCATCATCTGAATGAGCTTTGAGCGTTTCTTTTTCTGTTCTTTGCTTATTATTTATACTTCCTCTATCTTGAGCACCTAAAAACACAACCGGTAAGTTGTGATCATTCATACCTTCAAATAATTGAGCAAGCGAATTTTCCCGATCATTAGCCATTTTTCTAGACAGATTAACAAGCGCATCGTCACTATCCTTAGTGACTGCTTGCCGTTTTTTGATAGGCGTATTATTAGTGCGAAATTTTTGGTAACCTCGTTCAGCTCCAGTAGATATGAACCAACTTCTAGCAGCGTACTGCTCGTTATATACCAATCCTGTCTTAAATAGCGCCTCTACACATTTAGTCTTACCAATACCATTTTCACCAATCAGACAATACACGCTTTGATCAGGCTGAAAACTCAGGTGCACATCACCCACGCCTACGAGCTGCTTTATTTGAATGTCATTACCCAACATGGCTACACCTAATTTTTATTAAACTATCAATTCTATAATGGAACTTTAGGTTTAAATATACAAGTAAAAAACTTTACCTACACACTCGCCCCAACTTCCCGTGCAATGGCAATCCCTTCTTCAATGGTCAAAAACTTGCGCTGGCTTGGACTGTCTTTATAAATCACGTCGCCATCTTGGAAGATTAAGCATTCATTAACGGCAAGCTGCTGCCATTTCTCATTTTCAGTCAGCGGTACGGTGACTAAGATCGTGACTTTATCCGTATCTGTGGTCACATCGCCAAAGTTAATCGCCATGTCATCATCTGCCAGCTTGGCTTCACCAAAGGGCGCTTGGCGGGTGAGATAAAACAGCAAACTGCCTGCATAGGCCAGCTGCCAGCTGCCGTTTGAGATCAAACAATTGAACAAACCATTGGCTGATAAATAACGACACTGCGTGGTCAAAAAATTAAACAGCGTTTGATCATCAGGGCGGCTTTTAAAGCTACTTTTTAAGCGATTAATCAAGTAGCAAAAGGCCATTTCAGAATCGGTCGAGCCGACGGGCTGACAGTGTTCGGCATTACCATTGTCTTGCAAACGCTGACAGCGCTGGACAAAGGATTTATTCATCTGGCCATTGTGTGCAAATACCCACTGCTCCCCCCAGACCTCGCGGACAAAAGGATGAGTATTGGCCAAGCAGTTTTGGCCTTGGGTGGCTTTACGAATGTGGGCGATGACATTCATAGCTTTGATCGGGTAATTGTTGACGAGATCAGCGACAGGCGACAAGTGACTTGGGCGATTGTCATGAAACAATCTGAGTCCCGTTGAGGCATTCTGTGCGCCGCAGTCGCTACGCTCAAAAAAGGCAATACCAAAGCCGTCTTCATGACTGTCAGTCATGCCGCCACGCTTACGAAAGCCTGCAAAGCTAAAACCAATATCCGTTGGGGTATTGGCATTCATTCCAAGAAGTTGACACATTTATCTGTTACCGCCGTTATCACTGTTTGTCGCTTGATGAGTTGCTGGATCGGCGCTGCCGTCCGCAACGTCACGATCTGTATCGTTACCTGTGTCAATATTGGCCAAGATGCCTTGGGCTATTGTCAGATCAGCCTCTTGTACCCACAGTACCGCGCCTGAGTTCATACCCGGAATGGCGCTCAGCACTTGCACAGACACTGCGATACCGTTATTTTTTAATAAGTTGGCGTGTAGCTCACCTTGGATATTGGTGTCATAGCGCGCCAGTTTTTGCCAGTTGTCAACTTGATTAGTCATCGGGGTCACCTTTAGGGTTGGGCCAGCGTCAATGTGGCAGTGCTGATAACGCTGGTCATACTGGCGGCGTAATGAGATATCATCACGCTACGTGAGAAACTTTGACTACACCCATACTTAGGGTCAGATGCGAATAAAAAGCCATTGTACAGAAGTTAAGCGTATTGGGTGTTACGCATACTGATCGATTAGGTGCTCTTGAATCTGTAACGCTTGGCTTTCATCGGCTAAGTGATCACAGGCTTGCTCAGCTTGTGTTCTGCTGCTAAAAATGCCTTCGATTTGGCCAGCTTTCGCAGTATTGAGCACAACAAACACCGTATTTTGCGCGTTTTCTACCTGCGCCCAATGATAGGCAGCAAGGCGTTTCATCAGGTCCGGGTTTTTGACCATGATGTTATCGCCGGTACGACCTTCGGTACGGTTATAATGAATCACGTTAAGACGTAATAACCAAAAAATCACTGCCGCTTTGGCCAAAAACACAGGCAACGCGCGCTGCTCGTCCACGCTCAAAGTGCGCTTGGACTCATAACCTTGCAAAAAGGCCGCCATCTTGCGGCGATCAAAGTTGACCGATTCGCCCTGCTCTGCATCACCCCACGTGGTACAAAAGTCATTGATGGTAATGGCAATATCCATCACGTAATGTTCGACACTGACCTCAGTAAAGTCCAGCAGACCTGTCAAGCGCTCAGCGCCTTTTTGCAGATGCCATAAGGTATTATCGGCAAACATATCAAGGTGACATAAGCCTTGCGGTAAGGTTGCTAGCGGCTGGTTGCTATACGCCTGCCAGATATCACTCATCAACTTGGCTTCATCGCTTGGCATATACTGCATTTCGCGGTCGCGTACTTCATGCCATGGATATAGCGGCACGCCATAGTCAGCAGCAGGTTGCAGCGCTTGTAGGGTCTCATGCAGCACCGCCAGCGCCGCGCCCATATCGTGGCACATGGCTTGCGTGGTTTGCTGTGGATGGGTGCCAGATAAGCACGGTACTAGGGTGATGGCTTTATTTTCATAATGAATCACATAACGCTGGTCTTGGGCTTCGCGGTTGTCTCCACTCTCTTGCACAGCCAGCGGCGCGGCCACGGGCAACTTGCCCTCAAGCTGATTTAAAATCACCGCCATTTTTTCGATGTCACTGGGCGGGCGCTCTTCAAATAGGGTGAAAACGTAGGAGTAGCTGCCGTCGTGATCATCTGTCGTTTGAATAAACCAGTTTGAGTTTTTAATGCCTTGAGTGATGGGGATGGCGCGGGCAAACGACACGCCAAAACTTTGGCAAAAGGCGGCAAACTGATCATCGGTTAACTGGGTATAGACGGACATAAGCTTCTCTTTAATAGGTGTATTCAAACGAGCATGACATTTTCACCTTTCATTATACCGAAAATCTATTGAACGGCATCTAGCAAGTTAGACGGATTCAATTCTCAAGCTCAACCCTAGGGCGTGTCCCTAATCATCACCTAGCAAAATATTAAGCGCCTGCTCGCTACCTGCCTCTGTCAATCCTTGGTGAAACTGAGTCTCGACCCATCGCGCCTTTATGTCAACAGGCAATTCTCGTAACGACTTATCATCATCAATAATCACATAATTCTCAGTTGCATGCGCAGTTACCCATTCTAAAACCTCTAAACATCGAATTGATAAATCAGTAAAAGTACGTGCTTGATTAACCTTACTGACACTCTCTGTCAGTATTCCTCGAGTATGTAAAATTTGCTGCCACTCTTGTTCGTTATAATGGATACGATGCGTAGTCGTCAGCACGATATCCGCTGACGTTATAGATAAAATGCTCACCAAATTCTCAACGCAATTCTCATTAAAGGCCATAAAACCATCTGCTAAATGGTCGACCTTTTGCCAAGTGGGTGTTGTCATCATCACCCCATCAAAATCTAATAAAATTTTCATTGGTAAGACTCTAAAATAACGACATTGAGATAGATTATCACGATATAGACTTTTTAATTTTGTTAGAATGCAATGATAAAATATTACGTAGACTTTACGATATTAAATTAATCAATAAGTGAGGCGGCATGTTAGCAAAGCGTATCATCCCTTGTTTGGACGTAGACAATGGCCGCGTGGTCAAAGGCGTGCAGTTTGTCGATATCAAAGACGCAGGTGACCCTGTCGAAGTCGCCCGCCGCTATAATGAGCAAGGCGCTGACGAGATCACCTTTTTGGACATCACCGCGACCCATCATGAGCGCGATACCACGTATCATACGGTTGAGCGTATGGCTGAGAGTGTATTTGTGCCACTCACCGTGGGCGGCGGGGTGCGTAAAATCGCGGATATCCGTAACTTACTTAATGCAGGCGCGGACAAAGTGGCGATCAATTCAGCGGCGGTATTCACCCCTGAATTCGTTGGCGAAGCCGCGCAAAAATTTGGTAACCAGTGTATCGTGGTGGCGATTGATGCCAAACGCGTCGCTGATATCAACGTCGATGGGGTGACCGTGCCGCGTTGGGAGATTTTTACTCATGGCGGACGCAAACCAACGGGGATCGATGCCGTTGCTTGGGCGCGCAAAATGGCAGACTTGGGTGCGGGTGAACTGTTGGTCACCTCAATGGATGGTGATGGCACCAAAAAAGGTTATGACTTGGCCCTAATGCAACAGATTACCAGCCGCGTCAGTGTTCCCGTTATTGCCTCAGGCGGCGTTGGCAATTTGCAACATTTGGCCGATGGCGTATTAGAAGGCGGCGTTGATGCGGTGCTTGCTGCCAGTATTTTTCACTTCGGGGAATATACGGTGCTGGAGGCTAAGGAGTATATGGCAGCGCGAGGAATACAGATGCGCTTATAGCATGCTCGTAAAATACAAAATAAACCAAAAAAAATGCTATCATAGCGCTAACCATTTATTTTCGTTCAATTAACTGGAATAACGCCAAAATGATCGGCAATCCAGCCAATTGAACGCCTCTCTCTATTTAGCGCCCCATTGACGCCCGTATTTCAATTGAACGCTTCATCAAGCAAAGGATTTTTTTATGTCAAATTTACAACAGCAGCGCGACGCCATCACTCATATCGATGGCGACTTGCATAAAAATTCAGACGTGCGCGTGGGTATTGTGGTCGCCCGTTTTAATGGTTTTGTGGTTGAGTCATTGGTTGATGGCGCCATTGATGCGCTATTGCGTCACGGCGTATTGGGCAGCAATATCAGCGTGGTTCGTGTACCGGGTGCTTTTGAGTTGCCGCTCGTTGCTCAGCGCGCTGCTGAGTCAGATCGTTTTGATGCGGTTGTGGCATTGGGCGCTATTATTCGCGGCAGTACGCCACACTTCGACATCGTTGCCAGCGAATCAGCCAAGGGGTTGAGCGCGGTGGCGATGGATTATAATATTCCAGTTGCCAATGGCATCATCACCACCGATAGCATTGAGCAAGCTATTGAGCGCTCTGGTACTAAAGCGGGTAATAAAGGCGCTGAAGCCGCGATGGTGGTGCTGGAAATGCTGGCTGTCCTATCACAGCTGGACAACGACGATATCGAAACGTTATAAACAGACGCGATTGCCGCGTCACTGCTATTTTTTACCCCTTATTTCTAGCTGGGCTGTCAGTTGATGCTGGCAGCACATTCATCGTATGGATGGGCGTGCATGCCGCGCCGATCACACTGTCTTATCAGACCCTATCATATTTTTTATCTCAAAATTCAGGTATTGACCCCCTATGACTGACCAACTCAAGCGCGCCATTAATGCTGCGACACCTTTATCAACCAATGCTGCGACGACGGGTACAGCGAGCGGCAATACAGAAGAACAAACCTTCGACATGAGTGAGTCTTCTTACAAGACCAGCCATACCGCCATTCGTAAAGCGCGCCGCTTTGTGTTGCAAGGCTTGTATGAGTGGCTGATGACCGATCATCGCTTTGAACAAGACAGCCAGCGCGACTGGAAGGCAAATGCGCCACATGATATCGCTGCGCGCACACGTGCCACCAATGCCATGCATACGGTGCATTTGGGCTATTATCACGAGATGATGCGCGATATCCCAGAGCATATCGACGCACTAGATGCCCTCATCAGCCAGCATCTGGATCGCGACCTTGACAAACTGGACGTGGTCGAGCATGCCATCTTGTTGATCGGTGCTTATGAGCTCAAAAACCGCTTAGAGGTTCCTTATAAAGTGGTACTTGACGAGGCCATGAAGTTAAATAACCATTTTGGTGCGACTGATGCGCACAAGCTTATTAATGCCGTGCTTGATAAAATGGCCAGTGAGCTACGCGCCATTGAAGTCCAAGCGGACGTTAAAGCTGGTACACGCACGCCAGTAAAAGCGGCCATCAAATCTGAAAAAAATACCAAAGCAACACCCGCTGCAGAGACAACAGCGCAGACAGCCAGTAACAAACCACGCATCAGTGCCAACAATAAAAGCGTCAAGCGCGACCGCCCAAACAAAACCAATGCAAACATCAGCCCTGCCCAAGCGGTGGCTGAGCACAAAGCCAAGCAGCAAGCCGCCACCTCTGATAGCACAAAAACAGACACAGCCAGTCATACTGACGATCAAAGCAGTCACTAATCATGACTGAGTTTGAGCTGATTGAGCGCATTTTTGTACAGCAGCAAGCGGCACAGAGCGCGGCTGGTACTAAAAACAGCATCGAAAAAGGTATCGGTGATGATGCAGCGGTCATGGCGATACCAGCTGGGTCCCGCTTGGTCAGTTGTATTGATACGCTAGTTCAAAGTCGGCACTTTCATGCTGACTTTGCACAAGTAGACAAACTGGCATTTGAAATTGGTTATAAAGCGGTGGCGGTTAATATCTCAGATATTGCAGCAATGGGGGCCACTCCGCACAGTATCTTATTGGCCTTAGCCCTGCCTGAACAGTTGGCAAATCACGACTGGCTCACGACCTTTGCCAAAGGTCTGTTTCACGCCTGCCAGCTGTTTGGGGTCACCTTGATTGGCGGTGATACCACCCGTAGCGAACAGTTGGTGCTCAGCGTCAGCGCGCAAGGGTTGCTTGCCGCAGATACCCCAGCCGTCTATCGCTCAGGGGCGCGAGTCGGTGATAAGGTCTATGTCTCAGGTACGCTTGGTGATGCCGCCTATGCACTCCAGCACCCTGATAATGAGAGCGGTCAGCAGTTGGCGCATCGCTTGCATATGCCCACGCCGCGTATCGCCTTAGGTGCTGCTTTGGCAAAAACTGAGGCAACTGCGATGATTGATATCTCTGATGGCCTTTATCAAGACCTTGGACACATCTGTCAGCAAAGCGGTGTGAGTATGCGGCTCAACCTTGAGCAACTGCCCACTAGCGACGCGTTAAGCGCAGTAGAATTACCTGAGCGCCTACACTGTCAGTTAACGGGCGGTGACGATTATGAGCTGGCCTTTACCCTGCCCGCTCATATTGACCCGCCCGTTGGTAACACCCCAGTAACCTGTATCGGCGAGGTTATCGCTGTAGATGATCGAGGCGACTCAGAGTCTACGGCCCATCCCTACCTTTTTTATCACGGTCAAGCGCTTACCCAAGCTCAGCCCCACCCTTTTACTACCTTGCCCGCGCTTACGGGCTATCAACACTTTACAGGTTAAGTTATGGCGGATGAGTTGCACAAGCCCGATATTCGTAAAGCCAATGTCTGCCCGCCACTACCGAGCGGCGCCAGTCTGCTTGATGGCATCGTTTATTGGCTTGGACTGGGGCTTGGTAGCGGCTTACCACAGCGTGCGCCCGGTACGTGGGGGACGGTTGGTGGTCTGATTGTGGGCGTGCCGCTCATGGCCTTGGGCTTTATTCCTTTTTTAATCTTGACCATTTTATCCTGTGTGATTGGCATTTGGATTTGCGGACGGACGTCGGAGTTGATGCAGGTACATGACGACCCACATATTGTCTGGGACGAGTGGGCGGGGATGTGGATTACCTTACTGCCATTATCTTATATTTTTTCTTATACGTTCCCAGCCTCCGATAACCCTTTATCAGTGATGATGCAGCCGATATTTTGGGGCTGGTTGCCGACCGCCTTTATCCTATTTCGTGTGTTTGATATCTTAAAACCGCCACCGATTGGTTGGGCGGACAAAAGAGTCGCGGGCGGTCTTGGGGTGATGTTGGACGATATTATTGCAGGTATCATGGCGGCAGCGGTTTGGCTGGTTATTTTTATCGCGGTTATGATGTTTTTTGTGCAGCGCCTACCTTTTTTAAATTAAAATGGTTAATATCTTTATCATATTTAACAGATAAACTGTACGCCCCCTTATGATAAAACGTTTTGTATTTGGCGCTCGATGCGTGTCTGCTCTCCATCGCCGTCATTTCTTCTGGCGCTTGTCTCATAATTTTTAGCGTCGCCATCGCCTACAGCGCTTGACCATATTGGGTTACAAAGCATGCACGTCTTGGCGCTCTATTGTCTATACTTTTAGGCTATACTTTATAAAATATTTAGTTACATATGTAGGATTATTATGCAACCTTCTCTTTCTGTGATCATTCTGGCGGCCGGCAAAGGCACGCGTATGCAATCGGCCAAACCAAAAGTACTACAAACCTTGGCTGGTAAACCATTACTCGGTCACGTTTTGACCACTTGCCACCACTTATCAGTGGACAATACCATTGTGGTATATGGCTTTGGTGGCGATCAAGTACAAACCCTTATTAACGATCAATACGCGCATGTGCCGATCACATGGGTGGCGCAAACGGAGCAACTGGGGACAGGACACGCGGTCAAAGTGACCTTGTCTGACTTGCCAAAAGAGGGCCAAAGTCTGATTCTTTATGGCGATGTACCGCTGGTCAGCACCGACACGCTGGCTAAATTACAGGCAGCCAATACCTCAGGTATGTCAATGCTGACGCTAACCGTGGACAATCCGTTTGGCTTGGGCCGCATTAAACGTGACAGCAGCGGCGAGATCGAGGCCATCGTCGAGCAAAAAGATGCCACTGCTGACGAGCAGCAGATCCAAGAGATCAATAGCGGTATTTACTGCGTGGATAACGCCCTGCTGCATAAATACTTGCCAGAGTTGTCTAACGATAACGCGCAGCAAGAATACTATCTGACCGATATCGTTAAAATGGCGGTAGCAGATGGTATCAGTATTGCTGCTATTGAGCCCAAAGATGATTTTGAAATCGAAGGCGTGAACAACCGTCAGCAGCTTGCCAGCCTAGAGCGTACATGGCAAGGCAAGATGGTTCATGATTTACAAGTGGCGGGCGTTCAATTTGCTGATCCCACACGTGTGGATATTCGCGGGTCACTGAGTGCTGGACAAGACGTGTTTATTGACATCAATGTGGTCTTCGAGGGCGACTGCACCTTGGGTGACAATGTCTATATTGAAGCGGGCTGCGTAATCAAAAGCACGAACATCGGCAATGCCTGTCACCTAAAGCCGTATTGCGTCATTGATCAGACTCAGATTGATGCAGGCGTGACCATTGGCCCGTTTGTTAATTTGCGTCCTGATACTCATTTGGCCAGCAACAGCCGCATCGGTAACTTTGTTGAGATCAAGAAATCTATTATCGGTCAAGGCAGCAAGGTCAATCATTTGAGCTATATCGGCGATGCGTCAGTGGGCGCGCAAGTCAATGTTGGCGCAGGCGTGATCACCTGTAACTATGATGGCGTCAATAAATCACAAACCATTATTGAAGACAATGTTTTTGTCGGCTCAAATGCCAGTCTGGTTGCCCCAGTAACTTTGGGACATACCTCAAACATTGCTGCAGGATCGGTCATCACGAGTGATGTTGATGCTAATGCCCTAGCCTTTGGTCGTGCGCGTCAGGTACAAAAAGACGGCTATAAGCGCCCAACCAAGCGCTCAAAATAATGACTGACATAATGTAGATTTTTTTGATCAGCGCTCTGATGCGCTGATCATCTCCAATACCACAAACCATACTTCAGCGCATCATCATTAAAAGATCGCTGAGTGATGATTAATGATAATAAATTTGAGGAAAAGCCATGTGCGGAATCGTTGGCGCCGTTGCTGAGCGTAATATTGCAAATATCTTGCTTGAGGGTCTTAAGCGTCTAGAATACCGAGGCTATGACTCTGCAGGTCTAAGCATCATCCATAACGGCGAGCTACATCGTGAGCGCCAAGTGGGCAAAGTACAGGCCTTGGTCGATGCGGTCGACGCCAGTACCGATTTTTTTGATGGTCATATCGGTATTGCCCATACTCGCTGGGCGACCCATGGCGAGCCTGCACAGCGTAACGCGCATCCGCATGTGTCTGGCAAAATTGCCGTGGTACATAATGGTATCGTTGAGAATTATGCTGAGCTTAAAGAAGAGCTGATTGCTAAAGGCTATGCCTTTACCTCACAGACCGATACCGAAGTGGTGGCGCATCTGATTCATGACATCTATGAGCAGACCAATGACTTGCTAGAAGCCGTACGCGCGGTGATTCCGAAACTGCATGGCGCCTTTGCCCTTGGCATCATTCATGTCGATACGCCAGATGAATTGGTGACGGTACGTTTGGGGTCACCACTGGTCATCGGTGTGGGTATCGGTGAAAACTTTATCGCCTCAGATCAGCTGGCGCTATTGCCAGTGACCAACCGTTTTATGTATCTAGAAGAAGGCGATATTGCCAAGCTGACGCGCAATAGTATTGAAGTCTATGTCGATGGCGAAGAGGTCAGCCGCGAAGTGCATGAAATCGACGCCAAGCAGCACAATGCCGATAAAGGCGAGTTCAAGCACTATATGCTCAAAGAAATCTATGAGCAGCCAGATGCCGTCGCGCGTACCCTTGAGATGGCAGTTGATAACTTGCACCAGTTAGTATTGCGTGATGACTTTTTGGCGCGCAATGAAGCACAGTTAGCGGGCGTGCGTCACGTACAAGTCATTGCCTGCGGCACCAGCTACCATGCGGGTATGGTTGCCAAGTACTGGTTTGAGAGTATCACGCGCCTGCCTTGCTTTGTTGAGGTTGCCAGTGAGTTTCGCTACCGCAACCCTGTGGTGCTTGAGGATTCGCTCATCATCTGTATCTCTCAGTCTGGTGAAACGGCTGATACCCTCTCTGCCCTACGCGATATCAAAAAGCAAAACCCAGCAGGACTGGTCAGTCTGGCCCTATGTAACGTGCCTACCTCCTCATTGGTTCGTGAAACAGATATCTTCTTGCCAACCCTAGCAGGTCCTGAGATTGGCGTCGCCTCAACCAAAGCCTTTACCACCCAGCTGGTAGCGCTGATGCTACTCATGCTAAAAACAGGTCACGTTCAAGGACGCATTGACGATGATGCCCTTGCCAACCATATCAGCGAGCTACAAAAACTGCCGGGGCAGCTCTATGCCAGCTTGCATCTTGATGCGCCCATTAAAGCAATGGCAGAGCACTTTGAAAACAAGAAAAGCTGCCTGTTTTTAGGCCGCGGTTTGCAGTTCCCTATCGCGCTAGAAGGCGCGCTCAAGCTCAAAGAAATCTCGTACATCCATGCTGAAGGTTACGCCGCAGGTGAGCTCAAGCATGGCCCATTGGCCCTTGTTGATAAAGACATGCCGATCGTGGTGCTCGCGCCAAAAGACAGCATGCTTGATAAGCTCAAAGCCAATATGCAAGAAGTGCACGCGCGTCATGGCGAGCTGTTCGTGTTTGCCAGTGAAGAGAGCCACATCAATGCTGAAGACCGCTTGCACGTGGTGCATGTCAAAGCGGTTTGCGAGACGCTTGCCCCCATCATCTATAGCGTACCCGTACAGCTACTGTCTTACCATGTAGCCGTAATGCGTGGTACCGATGTCGATCAGCCGCGTAACCTTGCCAAATCAGTGACGGTAGAATGATATAATTATATAAGTTGTTGATTTATGTCATTAAGTAATTACCTGTCATACCAAGTAATTACTTATCATACTGATTAATTGCCTATCATACTATTGTGTGATGATTGATCCTTTGCTATCTTGTATTAACGAGATGGCAAAGGATTTTTTTGTGAATAACAAAAATAGAAAAGGACCTACAACAACTGAGTCTTCGAAAGATTATCAGCCATTTGTCAAAATAGCTGATATATCCTCACTTGGAAGATCTCACCGTGTCTTTGGTCACAAGACTAAACGAACACACCACCTACTCTCTGATCTTGAGCTTGCAGTATTTTTGCTTTTTGAGTGGCAAAGTAATACTGAAGATATACAAGAGCAGTTCCCTTTAGATATCAATATAACTAAGCAAATTGCTGATGATGTAGGAATTAAGCATCCATCTCAAAAAGGTGAGCTCAAAATAATGACTACTGACTTTTACGTTATATCTAAAAACATTAAATCAGTAACGTCTCAATTAGCGCTGCAAGCTAAATATAGCAATCATTTAGATGATAATAGGACTATAGAGAAATTAGAATTAGAACGCAGATACTGGGAACAAAAAGATGTGGATTTCAAAATCATTACTGAAAAAGATATCCCTAGAGCTGTAACTGACAATATAAAATGGTTATATCCCTCTAAAAATACTTATCTGATTGCTATTGAAAAAAATGATTTTACTTTCTATTCAGAACAGATGATTAAAAATCCTACTCTAAAAATCATAGATTTTTGTAAAAAAATTGACTCTGCTTACGACCATCCTCTTGGTACAGCATTAAGCAAATTAAAGAATTTAATAGCCCATGGTTATATCAGCTTTGATATACGAAAAGATTACCGAAAAATCGTTTGTGCTGAACTATCCATAGTAGATAAGGTTTATTCTAATTACATAGACAAGGAGCTCAAACATGCTTCGAATTAATGATGTTTATGAATATAAGCAAACGAAATTCAGGTTATTGCGTGAAATAACATCTGGATATATTTGGATTAATATTGATGATAAATCCGCTCTGCCAGAGTTTATAGACCGACTAAGCTTGAATGTACTCATTGAAGAGGAGGCTTGTACACTGACCCAGGATCCTTATGAGAATTTACGTCTGACTAATGAACCTAGCGCCTCATCACGAGCAATTAAGCGAGATAATAATTATGCATTAATATCTCCCATAATATTAGACCCAGATCACTATGAGGCAAACGTTAGAGGCCCATTAATTAATGATGTCTTAGCTCAAAATAAAACTACTAAACAAACTTTATATCGCTTACTAAGGAATTATTGGCAGAGAGGACAGACTCCTAATGCTTTACTACCTATACGTACAAATAAGCGTAAAGATGGTAAGGAACGTCAAATAAAGAAGAAACTTGGTCGACCTCGTATTTATAGCGAAGGCAAAGGTACGATTATAACTGCTGAAGTTGCAAGGTTATTTAATATAGTCATAAATCGTCACTTACTAAACCAGAGTAAGCATACGATTGGCTATGCATATCGTAAGTTTCAATCAATTTATCGTTCTAAATATCCTCAAATTAATGACACAGAAATCCCTACTATTTGGCAATTTAAATATCATTACGATACTAATTTTAATACATTAGAAAAGCTCAGAAGCCGCACTAATGATAAGATATTTAATAAAGACATACGCCCGCTACACTCAACAGTAAATACACATATTCTAGGCCCTGGTTCAAAGTATGAAATTGATGCAACCATAGCAGACATTTATCTATTATCTGACTCTGATAGAGCTAGCATCGTTGGTAGACCAATTATTTATTTGGTAGCAGATGTGTTTTCCAGAATGGTGACGGGTTTTTATATAGGATTTGAAAACCCATCCTATGTGACAAGTGCACAAGCTATTAAAACTGCCGTGTGCGATAAAACAGACATATGCAAAAAATTTGGTATAGATATTTCTACAGAGGACTGGCCATGTATCGGCTTACCTGAATCTATACTTGCGGATAGAGGAGAGTTATTAGGTTCTCAAATTGAAACGCTTGAAAAAAGCTTTTCTGTAAGGATTGAGAATACACCTGCTTATCGAGGTGATTTGAAAGGTATCGTCGAAAGATATTTCAATACTATTCAAGCAAACTTTAAACCTTATACAACTGGAATGGGTGTAGTACAAGGCAAAAAAGAAGTCCGGAGAGGTGGACATGACTATCGCGTAGATGCCACTTTGACCATTTCAGATTTTACTAGGATTATTCTGAATTCCATTCTCATGCATAATAATTATCATCCCCTCCCTAGCTATGATAGAGAGGCCGATATGCCGCCTGATATGCCACTTGTACCAATCAAAATATGGAATTGGGGATTACAAAACAGATCTGGCCTATTAAGAGCTGTCGATGTAAGTAGCATTCATGTAGCTTTATTACCACGACATACAGCAACTATCTCGAACTTAGGTATAAAGTTGTTCGGTGTTTATTATACATGCTCCGAGATCTTGCAAAATGGCTGGTTACATCGCAAAGGTACTGTTAATAGACCTAAATCTATTCAGGTAGCATATGATTTAATTGATGCCTCAAAAATTTATATTTTTTATGGGGAAAATAGTCTAAATTATTGGGTTGGAACACTTGCTGATCGCTCAAGGGAGTTCAAAAACTGTAGTTGGTGGGAGGTATGGCAGGTTCAAAAGATACAAAAAGTAGCCAATTCAAAACAAGAAATAGAAAGCAGAATTGCTTTGACAGACTTAGAAGACAAAATACAGGCTATTTTAAAAGAGTCTGAAATGAAAAAGAATAACAGTAATGAATCTAAGAACTCCCGAATCTCAAAAATTAGAAGTAATCGAGATACAGAAAAAGCTTCAGAACGCCATCATCAAAAACAATCTCATCACATTAAAAACAAGACTCATTTGAAAGTAATCAAAGATGACTCTCCAAACTCCCGATCTGATGAAGAGCTGGCACTAAGCAATCCGATTTATACATCATTGTTATTTGAGGATGAATGATATGCTATCGCCAAACACTGTTACAGCAGACTATAGAAAAACGGATATACCTCGATACAATGATAATCCATTTATTGAAGCACTACCTCCTATCGCTGAACCGAAAGCTGTTATTGAAGCCCTTAGAAGTCGTGTTGATATCGTATATTCAGATAAAAGTGCAAGCCCTACCAAGAGAGCCCATTTACTCGTAGGACTGATGAATAATTTTTTTCAGCCAATTGTTCGGCATGTCCAACTCGAGAGTAAACTTTCTATCATGCTACGTGAAGGCTACGTTGGGAGAAATTTACGAAGTGGTGACTTAGCTCAGTCTCTACAAGAAGGCTATCGAAGAGTTAAAGATGGTGAATCAGAAAGCTTTCAGTACGGTTCGCTAGAATCCACAGCTAGTAGCTTAGCATTCATAGGTTGCTCAGGCAGTGGAAAAACCACCACAATTAATCGTATCCTTACTACCTATCCCCAGTGTATCTACCATACAAAACATAACTTCACTCAAATCGTATACCTAAAAATCGACTGTCCTCATGATGGCTCTCTAAAAAGCCTCTGCCTACATTTTTTTCGTGCTATTGATAATGCATTGAGCACAAACTACGAAAAAAGATATGGTCAAAAAAGAAACAGTATTGAAACATTAATGAATTTAATGGGGCAACTGTCGAACCATCATGCTATCGGCTTACTAATTATTGATGAAATCCAGCATTTGAGTATCAGTAAATCTGGCGGTGCCGAGAAAATGTTGAATTTTTTTGTCACGCTAGTTAATACAATTAATCTACCAGTTGTCATGATTGGTACACCTAAAGCCCGTTTTATATTTGAACAAGACTTTCGTTCTGCTAGACGTAGTGCTGGAATGGGTGCTGTGTTTTGGGAACAAATGAAACAAGGAAGCGCTGAAAACACTTCTCAGGAATGGCATTCATTTACAAATACGCTGTGGAAATATCAATGGCTAAGTCGAGCTGATACTGAGCTATCTCAAGAGATACGCGATGTATGGTATGAACTATCACAAGGCATTTTAGATATTGTCGTAAAAATATTTGTGTTAGCTCAATTTAGAGCAATAGAATCTGGCATTGAAAAAATTACAGTCAGAGTATTACAAATAACCTATGAAGAAGATCTAAAACCGATTCATCCAATGATAAAAGCCTTACAGTCAGGGGTCGCCAACCGTATCGCAGAGTATTCAGACCTTGTCATTCCAGAAGTTGATCAGAAAATACTACAGTTCCAACAGCGTATTAACGAAAAACTAGATGATATAGACGATGAGGCTGTTTATCAGGGTGATGAGTCAAGCACTAGGTTGCATCGTTTACTCAAGGATATAGGTTATGATTCAGAGCTGCTCCCTACTGTAGTGACACAAATCGTAAAAACACATTCTAGTGCCAAAACGCCACAGCTCCTTACTATAGCGATTCAACAGTTAACAGATTTACAGGCTCGTCCGTCAATACCAGATAAAAGTAATCACAGTAATATGCTAAAAGCACAAAAACCAAATCTTATTAAGAAGAATGAGTGGCAAAAACTTGATAAAAATGACCTTAGATTCCTATACAGCCAAAAGTCTAAAGCATTACCGTTCTATGACTACCTGAAGCATAATAATGAGATAATTTTCGACTTTAATAAGTGGTTAGAGGCTATCTAAAATGCTTAACTTTCCCATGCTTTATGAAGACGAGCTGATTTATAGCGCCATTGCTAGAGCTGGTGTCAGAGCTGGTATTACGAGCCCAAAGCAGCTGCTTGATGAAGTTTTTGATAATCGAAAAGTGATCGCCACAATTGATTTACCTAATCAGATATCTGCTATCGTAAAGTTATATCATAGCCATCAATACAAAATAGAGATCTTAATCTATAGCCACACCCTGTTTCCTATTTACGCATCATTTATTCCTGAAGATAGACGCAGACAATGCTTAGCATGGATGAAAGAAGAGTCACGCGGTTCCGTACATCTAGCAGTAGGACTAAACGCTTCCAGAGTACCTGCACCTAAAAAAGTACGTTACTGCCCTTCTTGTTTTAAGAAACAGCTAGAAATTTTGGGTGAGTGTTACTGGTCAAGACTATGGCAAATACAAGGAGTAAATTGCTGCCTTGAACATGGATCTTTAATAGATTCTGAGCTTGATTTTCGTCCTATTACACGGCATTCATACGTTTCAGCCAATTTTAAAAGTAATGTTGCCATTGTTCAACCGCATGCATCCGAAACAGATATTTTTGTCGCCCGTAAAGCCCTAGAGTTGTTAACCTTATCGCCTTTACCATCTCCTAGCTATGAACAATGGTCTCTGTTTTACAAAAAATTAGCCCTGTCGGCCAATTGTAATAGAGGCTCGGGACATATCGACTTTGATAGTATCGTAAATAAGCTATTAGATAGATGGAGTATCAGTAGTTTACGTCAATTTAACTTGCATGATTTAGATGCAGATAATAGCTGGTTACGTTCAATATTTCGTAAACACAGAAAAAGCTTCAGCTACCTTCAACATCTTATTGTCATTGAAGCATTTATTGGCAAGAACTGGCATTTTAAAAATATTATTTCGCATGTAAGTGCGCTGAATATAGAAAAAGAAGATGAAGTACTAAAACCTAGCGAAAAGTCTCCTTCAAACATCCAACTTAAACGCGACCAATGGCAAAACTTAGTAGTAGAGTGTCAGAAAAGCATCAAGCAAGCTCGACAAGAAGATGGTGGGTTATATGCTTGGCTCTACCGTCATGATAAACCATGGCTGCTTTCTTATAATAGGTCCCATCATAATAAACATATTGAAAACGGACTTAAACATGACTGGGGCAAGCGTGATAGATTGTATGTAAGGCAGCTAATAAACATCAAAAACATCCTAATATGGGATCTAGATAGCCCTAGAAGATCGAGTAACTGGTGGTTAAAGCAAGCCGAGACCTCTTCGACAGTTGAGAAGAATTTGGAAAAACTGCCTTTGGTCTCAAGCTTTCTCATTCGGTATAGTGAGAGTGTAAGCGACTATCAAATTAGGCGACTGACTCGGGTATACATATCTAGAATATCTAGCGGTGAGTCACTGTCAGACTGGATAATACTACGTGAGGCTGGATTAAGTGAGCAAAGGTTAACTGAAGAAGCTAACCGTTTTCAAAGATCAATAAGCCGTTTAATTGAAACAGAAAATTGGAATTTAAATTATGGAAATAGTGGGCCTACCTAGTGATGTGCTTTTGACTAATATAGGCTCTCTATCGAGAGGCGACGGTTACAAGGATTGGTTAATAACGGTAAACTATATCAACAGCAGAAATGAAAACGAATGGAAAGGCATAAAATTTAGCAATGCGCCTGCTCTATGTCGCGGCAGAATATACTCAAATGAATATGACGGTAGCAAAAAAGGACCTATTTTCGAGTTTACTATTGAAGATTTAGAATATTGGTCTAGTTTTGAGTATTTCCATGCTAAATATTTTGAGTCTCCTGCTCCAATTACGTTAAGTGCAGTAGGTACTCGTAATGTTTCAGCGGTATGTCATATCCCAAAATTTGAATTAGCCAGAGTTCTGTTTTTTTATAATGCATACTTAGCAACATCTGCACTTCAGGAGCGAGTTTTAAATGCCGATTTTAAGACCCGTTTTACTGATAAACGTCATGTCATTGAAGTGGAATCGTACTGTTCACTTACCCAAAAAGATTTTAAAGATGATGTGCTGAGAAGTCATTTAGCTTGGTTACTACTAAATAATGAGATGCGCCAAAGCTATGATAGTATCCATTGGCACCTAATGAAAGAAACCAGATCTAATGGTGACTACAAAAACTGGGTTTTTAATTTCACACCACCACCGCTTAAAAATATTAAGATCAGAGCTAAATTTTATGTAGATAAAAACGGTGTGTATCGAGTTAATGAAATTCTGTCTATTACCAATCTAACATCTAAAATTAATGCTGAGGTATACTTCATAGGAGAGCATTTCGTAGATAACAGACAGTCTATCAATCCATCGGCTAAGGAAGTAAAGGTCAAACCTCAAAATAGCGACAACTCACATACTATTGATGATGCCAGCAATGCTGATATTGATAGAAGCAAACAAAATATAATGACACCTCAGGTCGCCTTACAGTTTCAAGACCCTATTAAAACAAACATTGATTATCAAAAAATCAGCTCACGTAACGGTCCTAAACTAGCAGATGAGGAAGGTATTGATGGCGAACCCAAGACAGCTGTTGTATCCACTGATGAAGCAACTGTATTTGGCGACGTTCCTAAAGGCGATTTTAAGAATATCAAAGATATCTCTGATCAGACCGTTAATAATGCAAAAGACTTTGAGGCCATTACTTCTCTTTTAGAACGCTTTAAAGCTAAGCACTCTATCGATGATTTGGCCATACAATATCATGAGCTTCCTAAGGTTAAGTACTGTCGTAGGCACAGAACTAAAAGTGGACTTCCACGTATCATGATGGAAGCTAGGTTTCAGTACGCTAACCAAAGATTTTCTATTTTTGAGGTATATACTGTAGATATTGATAAACGCTTATCGACGCTTATCGTTAAGGTTGACAGCTACGACCAACTTGAACGCAAAATGCCAGAGTTTATGATGAGTATAGTCAAGAGCTCCATCTCTTGGACAGATGCGGCACCGCTATTGGGTAACTACGAAACGCTTAATCATCCTACTGGCTTTTATGAAAAAGAATGCGATGAAACGATGCTACAAAAATGGTTAAGTGGACTGCAAAAAAAATTACTCTCATTCTCTGAGAAAAAAGTAACACTCAAACCTGAATAAGCATCCTATGGTTGGGGTATTTATCACATATTTCGATATTTTATAAACATTAATTTTACAGGATTTTATTATGACCAGTACCCAACAACGTGCCGAACTTCACCGCAAAATTTGGCAAATTGCAAACGAGGTTCGTGGTTCAGTCGATGGCTGGGACTTTAAGCAGTATGTATTGGGAACTTTGTTCTACCGTTTTATCAGTGAGAATTTCTCCAGCTATATTGAAGCAGGTGATGAGAGCGTCAATTACGCTGAACTTCCTGATAGTGTGATTACTGATGATATCAAAGACGATGCGATTAAAACTAAAGGCTACTTTATTTACCCAAGCCAACTGTTTGCCACGATCGCTAAAAGTGCTCACAGAAACGAGAACCTTAATACAGACTTAGCAGCCATATTCAAGGCTATTGAAGGTTCAGCCAATGGTTACCCTTCTGAGCCTGACATCAAAGGCTTGTTTGCTGATTTTGATACCACTAGCAACCGTTTAGGTAATACCGTTGCCGATAAGAATACACGCTTATCAGCGGTGCTTAAAGGAGTCGCTGATCTCAAGCTAGAGCAGTTCTCTGACAATCAAATTGATTTGTTTGGTGATGCTTACGAGTATCTGATTTCTAACTATGCTGCTAATGCTGGTAAATCAGGGGGTGAGTTCTTTACTCCACAAAGCGTCTCTAAGCTGATTGCACAAATTGCCATGCACAAGCAGGAAACGGTTAATAAGATTTATGACCCAGCAGCGGGGTCAGGTTCACTGCTACTACAAGCCAAAAAGCACTTCGACAATCATATCATTGAAGAAGGTTTTTTTGGCCAGGAGATTAACCATACTACTTATAACCTTGCACGAATGAATATGTTTTTGCATAACATCAACTACGACAAGTTTAATATCGTTCTGGGCAATACCCTGTTAAATCCGCATTTTGGTGATGATAAACCTTTTGATGCGATTGTCTCTAATCCTCCTTATTCTGTGAACTGGGTTGGCAGCGACGATCCTACCCTAATTAATGATGAGCGCTTTGCGCCCGCTGGTGTACTTGCGCCCAAATCTAAAGCGGACTTTGCCTTCGTACTCCATGCGCTGAACTATCTGTCCAGTAAAGGTCGCGCAGCAATCGTCTGCTTCCCTGGTATCTTCTATCGGGGCGGTGCTGAGCAAAAAATCCGTCAGTACCTTATAGATAGTAACTATGTAGAATCGGTGATATCCCTTGCGCCCAATTTATTCTTTGGCACCACCATTTCTGTTAATATCTTAGTGCTCTCCAAACACAAAACAGATAATAAAACGCAATTTATCGATGCCAGTAAGTTATTTAAATCAGAGACCAATACCAACATTCTTACTGACGCAAATATCGAACAGATTATGCAGCTGTTTGATGAAAAAACAAATGAGGACTACCTAGCTGTTAGCATTGATAACAGTATTGTGGCTAAGAATGACTATAACTTGTCAGTCAGCGCCTACGTAGAAGCGGAGGACATACGCGAAGTTATTGATATCATGACCCTTAATGCTGAGCTAAAAACGACCGTTGCTAAGATTGACCAGCTCCGCGCTGATATTGATAAAATCGTTGCGGAGATTGAGGCATGAGTGAATTAAGTTATATGGAAAGGTTGCTTGATGGGGTTGAAGTTGAATGGAAGGAAATATCAGAAGTTTTCCAATTAAAAAATGGTTATACACCGTCAAAATCAAAAACTGAGTTTTGGGAAAATGGTGATATCCCTTGGTTTAGAATGGACGATATTCGTGAAAATGGCCAAATCCTTGACGACTCTTTGCAAAAAGTCTCTATGACTGCTATTAAAGGGGGTAATTTATTTCCAGCTCACTCAATTATAATGTCAACTTCTGCAACGATTGGTGAACATGCTTTAGTCACCGTCCCATTTCTAGCAAATCAAAGATTTACTAATTTATCTTTAAAACCTGCTTATATTGATAGGTTTAAAATGAAATTCATCTTTTATTATTGCTTCTTGTTGGCTGATTGGTGCAAAGACAACACCACTATGTCTAGTTTTGCTTCTGTAGATATGAACGGATTTAGAAAATTTCAAATCCCCATCCCGTCCCTCGACATCCAAGCCAAAATCGTCCGAATTTTAGACGCGTTTACGGATCTTACCGCAGAGCTTACCACAGAGCTTGTAGCACGTAAGCAACAATATGCCTACTATCGTGACCAGTTATTAACGTTTGAAAAAGGCAAAGTTGAGTGGAAAACTTTAGATGAGGTAGCTAATTTTTCTAATGGTAAAGGGCATGAAAAAGACATATCAGCTGACGGTAAATATATCGTTGTAAACTCAAAATTCATATCTACAGATGGTAATGTTGCAAAGTATTCTGACAAACAGATTTGCCCGTTATTCTCCAACGACATTCTAATAGTAATGAGCGACTTGCCGAATGGTAAGGCACTTGCAAAGACTTTTTTTGTTGAAGAAGATGGAAAATATACTTTAAATCAACGTATAGGAGGCATTACTGTAAAGGACGACATGACTCTATTACCAAAATTCTTGCACTATTTCTTGAATCGTACTCCACAGTTACTACAACACGATGATGGTGCAAGTCAAACAAACTTGCGAAAAGGTCAAATTTTAGAGGTCAAAATTCCTATTCCGTCCATTGCCAAACAACAACGCATCGTCACCATCTTAGACAAGTTTGACGCTTTAACCAGCTCACTTACCGAAGGCTTACCGCGTGAGATCGAATTGCGTCAGCAACAGTATGAGTATTATCGTGAGCTTTTATTGAGCTTTCCAAAAGTAGAGGATAATGTCTAGCATGAGCCAATCACTAACAGATATCGCTCAGCGACTCAAAGACTCTAATAAAAAAATTCAACTCATTTATGCTTTTAATGGCACAGGTAAAACTCGACTTTCAAGAAGGTTTAAAGAGCTTGTCGTGCCCAAGTCCATCAATGAAGGTGATGATGAGCAAGTAGAACCTGCTCGCACTAAGATTCTCTATTACAGTGCTTTTACGGAAGATTTATTCTATTGGGATAATGATCTAGAGTTAGACGTAAAGCCAAAACTCAAAATTCAGTCCAACACTTTTACTGATTGGTTACTTTGGTTGCTTAAGGAACAAGGACAAGATAGAAACATCACAACTAATTTTCAGCATTATACTAATAGTAAATTAACACCAAATTTCAGTCCAGATTTTTCTGAAGTAGGTTTTTCGATTGAAAGTGGTAATGATCAAAGATTAAAAAAGATTAAAATTTCAAAAGGCGAAGAAAGCAACTTCATTTGGAGTATATTTTACTCCTTGTTAGAACAAGTGCTCTCTGAATTAGATATTGAAGATGTAAGCAATCGCTCCACAGATGCTTTTAATACTTTGGAATACATTTTTATAGATGATCCTGTAAGTTCATTAGATGAAAACCACTTGATTGAGTTGGCAGTTGATCTTGCACTTTTAATTAAATCTGCACCACAACCTCTGAAATTCATCGTTACGACCCATAACCCGCTTTTCTATAACGTTCTGCTTAACGAACTTAATAACAAGCTATACAAAAAACCAGATACTGAAGATAGAGAGTTGATTTATAAACCAAACCAATTTCAGAACTATCGCCTGAGTAAAAATAGTGATGCATCGGCTGAATTAGAAGAACTGTCTAATATTATTCCTTTTTCATATCATTTGTACTTACTTTCCGAAATAAAAAATGCAATCGCAAGCGATCAAATAAGAAAATATCATTTTAATTTCTTAAGAAATATTTTAGAAAAAACAGCAACATTTCTTGGGTATAAAAAATGGCCTGATCTCCTTCTTAAAACTGTTGATGGGAACCCAGATCCATTTGCAAATAGAATTGTTAATATTTCTAGTCATTCCGCACATGCTGGTGAAGAAACTGCTGAAATTGAAGAAAATGATAAAGAGAAGCTAAAACAAATGGTAGATTATTTGATTAATGAGTATGGATTCTGGAAGAAGGAAGAAGAATAAGATGACTGAACACAACAAAACCATAGCTGAATCTAACAACTTTATCGTCCTCAATAAATATACCAAATGTGACCAGCCCGATGGTGGCTATCAAACTGAAGATGATTTAGAGCGCGAATTACTCAAAGACCTACAAAACCAAGGCTATGAGTTTGTCGCTGATTTAACCTCCCCCAAAACAATGCTGGCCAATGTTCGTGTTCAGCTGCAAGCCTTAAATGACATGCAGTTCACGGATGATGAGTGGCAACGCTTTGTGATGGACTATCTAGATAATCCTAGCGATAACAGCACCGATAAAGCGCGTAAGATTCATGATGATCATATTCATGACTTCGTGTTTGATGATGGTCATATCCAAAATATCGCGCTACTCGATAAGAAAAACATCCCACGCAATAAAGTACAGGTGATCAAGCAGTTTGCCCAAACAGGCTCACAGGCGAACCGTTATGACGTTACTGTTTTGGTCAATGGCTTGCCGCTGGTGCAGATTGAGCTAAAAAAGCGTGGCGTTGCCATCCGTGAAGCTTTTAACCAAGTGCATCGTTATAGCAAAGAGAGCTTTAACTCTGATAACTCCCTATATAAATACATTCAGCTGTTTGTGATTTCAAACGGTACAGACACCCGCTACTTTGCCAACACTACTAAGCGCAATAGAAATAGCTTTGACTTCACCATGAACTGGGCGAGATCAGATAACACCCTAATCAAAGACTTAAAAGACTTTACCGCCACCTTCTTTCAAAAAAATACCCTACTCAACGTACTAATGCATTACACCGTCTTTGATGTGAGTGACACCTCATTGGTTATGCGTCCCTACCAGATAGCGGCTACTGAGCGCATTCTGTGGAAGATAAACAGCGCCTATCATTCTAAGAACTGGAGCAGCCTTGAGAGTGGCGGCTTTATCTGGCATACCACAGGCTCAGGGAAGACCTTAACCAGCTTTAAAGCCGCACGCTTGGCCACTGAGCTGCCCTTCATTGATAAAGTTTTCTTTGTGGTAGACCGTAAGGATCTTGATTACCAAACCATGAAAGAGTATCAACGCTTCTCCCCTGATAGCGTCAATGGCTCAGGCAGTACCGCAGGACTTAAACGAAACCTTGAAAAAGACGATAATAAAATCGTTGTTACCACCATCCAAAAACTGAACAACTTGATTAAAGGTGAAGGTCACTTATCCATCTACGATAAGCAAGTAGTGTTCATTTTTGATGAGGCACACCGTAGCCAGTTCGGTGAAGCTCAAAAGAACCTAAAGAAGAAGTTTAGAAAGTTCTATCAGTTTGGCTTTACCGGAACGCCAATCTTCCCTGAGAACGCGTTAGGAGCTGAGACTACCGCTGGAGTGTTTGGTCATGAGCTGCATTCATACGTCATCACTGATGCCATTCGTGATGAAAAGGTATTGAAGTTCAAAGTCGATTACAACGATGTACGGCCCCAGTTTAGCGGCATTGAAAGCGAGCAGGACGAGACGAAGCTCACCGCAGCAGAAAACAAGCAGCTGTTATTGCACCCTGATCGTATCAATGAGATATCGCAGTACATATTAAAGCACTTTAGGCAGAAAACCCATCGTCTAAAGTCTGGTGGTAAAGGCTTTAACGCTATGTTTGCTGTTAGTAGTGTAGACGCTGCTAAAGCCTATTATGAAACCTTGAATCAGTTGCAAAAGGACAGTGACAAGCCGTTAAAGATCGCCACTATCTTCTCTTTTGCCGCCAATGAAGAGCAAGATGCATTGGGGGACATTCCTGATGAAGGTTTTGAACCCACTGCTATGAACAGCAGTGCCAAAGAGTTTTTAAGCAGTGCTATTGGCGACTATAACACGATGTTTAAAACCAATTATGGTGTAGACAGCAAATCCTTCCAAAATTACTACCGCGACCTTGCAGGGCGTGTCATTAATCAAGAAGTGGACTTACTGGTTGTCGTTGGCATGTTCTTGACGGGTTTTGATGCCCCTACCTTGAACACCTTATTCGTGGATAAGAATCTGCGCTACCACGGCCTAATACAAGCTTTCTCACGTACCAACCGTATCTATGATGCTACCAAGACCTTTGGCAATATTGTGACCTTTCGAGACTTAGAAAAAGCGACCATTGACGCCATCACCTTGTTTGGTGATAGAAACACTAAAAACGTGGTGCTAGAGAAGAGCTATAAAGAATACCTAGAAGGCTTTACCGATATCGCCGCAGGTACAGCGCGCCGTGGTTATTTGGAAGTGGTCAAAGAGCTGCAGCAACGCTTCCCTAACCCTGATGAGATTGTGAAAGAGTCTGATAAGAAGGACTTTGCTAAGTTATTTGGGGAGTATTTACGTGTCGAGAACATCTTACAAAACTATGATGAGTTTGCAAGTCTAAAAGCACTGCAAGACTTAGATGTGAGTGACGCTGAGGCAGTTGAGACGTTTAAGGATGAGCATTACCTAAACGATGATGACTTAGCCGCGATGCAAGCTATTAAAGTGCCTGCTGAACGTACCGTACAAGATTATCGCTCTACCTATAACGATATACGTGATTGGCTACGTCGTGAAAAAGCGGGTGACCAGCAAGATGAGTCTTCGATTGATTGGGATGAGGTTGTCTTTGAAATAGACTTGCTCAAATCACAGGAAATCAATCTAGATTATATCCTTGAGCTAATTTTTGAGCATAATAAAAATACTAAGGATAAGTCTGCTTTGGTTGAAGAAGTGCGACGTTTGATTCGAGCAAGCCTTGGCAATCGTGCTAAAGAGAGTTTGGTGGTCGATTTCATTAATCAAACCAACCTAGATAACATTCCTGACAAATCCAGTATCATTGATGCATTCTTTAGCTATGCTCAGATAGAGCAGCAACGTGAAGTGAGAGATATGATTACTGATGAGAATCTGAATGAAGATGCCGCTAAGCGGTATATTACCGCTTCTCTAAAGCGTGAATACGCTAGTGAGAACGGTACAGAGCTGAATGCTATCTTACCTAAGTTGAGCCCACTCAACCCACAATATTTAACCAAGAAGCAAAGTGTTTTACAGAAAATCGCTGCTTTCGTTGAGAAGTTTAAAGGTGTGGGTGGGAAGGTTTGATTGGCAGTATTAGAAAGTGATGCATGTAAATCATATTTGTTTGGAATTCAATATATTCTAGAGTTTTAGAAAAAACAGGAAGTACTAATGAAGAATAAATACCCCAGAGGCTCTGAATGGCGGAAATGGGATCTACATATTCATACACCTGCTTCATTTCATTGGAATGGCCAAAAATTTAATGGTGATCCCTGTTCTTCTCAAAACACGGATTTAGTCGATGAAATGATTCACGCGCTTAATTCGGCAGAGCCAGAAGTGTTTGCAATCATGGATTATTGGACTTTTGATGGTTGGTTCGCCTTAAAACATCGTTTAGCTCAAGATGATGCTCCAAAATTAACTAAAACAGTCTTTCCAGGGATAGAGCTAAGACTTGTAGCACCTATGGAAGGGCGTCTCAATGCTCATGCTATTTTTTCAAATGAAGTAGATGATCAAGTTTTAAATGATTTTCAGGCTGATTTAAAGGTTGCGATTATCGATCGGCCCTTGTCTAATTACGCATTGAGAAATTTAGCAAGAACTGTTGGGGGAGATTTTCTTAAAAGTAAAGGGTATAAAAAAGAAGATGTTGATAGAGATGATGCTATAGCTTTAATGGCTGGTTCTACGATTGCCGAAATAAAGTGTGAGAGTTATAAAGAGGCGCTTAGAAACGTACCAAAAGATTTAGTCCTAGGCTTTATGCCTTTTAGTACTCATGACGGATTGGCTGATGTAGATTGGAAAGATCATTATTCATATGTCCTAGAGCTTTTTGAACATTCTCCTATTTTTGAAACGCGAAATATTGATTTGCGGGCTGCTTTTGTGGGATTAAAAACAGAGGGGAATAAAAGGTGGATAAAAGACTTCCAAAATTCTTTAGGGAATATACCAAGATTAGCTGTTGCTGGTAGTGATGCTCATGAATTTATCGGTATTCCAGGGAATGACAATCGTCGTGGTTATGGTCACTATCCATCAGGAAAAGCTACTTGGATAAAAGCGAATCCGACTTTTCATGGCTTACAGCAGGCGATAAGAGAACCTGAAAAACGTTCTTTTATCGGAGTAATTCCACCAAAACTGCAAATGATCAAAGATAATAAAAGCATATTTATAGATAAAATTAAAGTAGCAAAAGTTTCGCAGTCAACATTTAATGACCGTTGGTTAGAAGATACCGAACTGAATTTAAGTTCTGATCTAGTTGCTATTATTGGTAATAAAGGGAGTGGCAAAAGTGCTTTAGCAGACATCATTGCATTGTTAGGAAACTCAAAGCAAAGTAAACATTTTTCATTCTTAAAAGAGAATCGTTTTAGAGGTAAAATGGGTGAACCAGCGAAGCATTTTATAGGACAAGTAACATGGGGAGATGAAAAAGTTTTAGAAAAAAACTTAAATGAAAATCCAGCAAATGAAAATATGGAGTATGTAAAATACATACCACAAGGACACTTTGAGGAATTATGCAATGCTCATGTTGATGGTCATTCTGACGCTTTTGAACAAGAGCTAAGGTCTGTTATTTTTTCGCATTCTGATGAGACTACTAGATTAGGGGCTCATGATTTTAAACAGCTCATCGAACAACAAGAAAGAGCTTTAAGAGAGCTATTTGATAGTTTAAGAGATGAGCTACATAAGCTTAATCGAAAGATATCATCTATTGAAGTACAAATGTCAGACGAGACTCGTAAAACTATTGAGGAAGAATTGCTTCAGAAAAATAGGTTGCTCGAAGAGCATATAAAGGTTAAACCTGAAGAAGTGCCTGAACCAACTAGTGAAACAACTGAAGAAGAACAAGTAATTTCTGATAAGCTGACAGATATTGAACAACAAATAGAGGCTATTTCTACGCAAAAAGCAAGCCATAGAGTTGAGTTGACTAAACTTGCTATGAAAGAGAAAGCTTCTTCGGATATTAAAGAAGGAATTGAAGTCGTTAAGCGTTCTATTGCTCACTTTAAAGCTGAGTATTTGACTAGTGCTATAACTTTAGATTTAGACATTGAAGCGTTAGTTTCGTTAGAAATAAAAGAGCAAATACTATCAGAAGTAGACGTCTATGTTTCTACTAGAATTGCAGCTATAAAAGTTGATAATGAAACCTTTAATATAAATACAGAAGACTTAATATCCAGAAGAACTCTATTGAATACTAGTCTAAATGGACCACAATTAGCTTATCAACAATATCTAGAGTTATTAAAATCTTGGCAAGTGAAAAAACTGGAAATTGTAGGTACACCAGACTTGCCAGATACAGTAGAGGGTTTAACTCATCGACTTCAACAGTTAAATCAACTACCGTTGGAGAGAGTTAGCTTACAAGCCGAGCGAATGAGTATTACTGAACAGATTTTTGACCTTCTAGATGAGCAACGTGCGAATAGAGAGAACCTTTTCAAACCTGTCCAAGAGTTAATTCAAAATAATGAACTAATACGCGATGAGTATAAACTACAGTTTAAATCAGAAATAATAAGCACCGCTCAGATTATCTACGATAAGCTGTTTGCCCTAGTAAAACAAAATACTGGTAAATTTAGGGGAGAGAGTGAAAGCTTATCATTATTAAAAGATATGATAAATACGTATGATATAGGCAATAAGTCGTCTCTTCTAGCGTTTGTCCAAAAGCTCCATGATGAACTGGATGCAGCTTCTACTTTACCAGGTATAGAATCCTTATTGAGAAAAGGCCGAACAACTAACGAAGTCTATGATTTAATATTTGGATTAGAATATCTAGACCCTAGATACACTTTGATGTTTCAAGATGCTCAAATAAGCCAGCTTTCACCAGGCCAAAGAGGTGCTTTACTCTTGATTTTCTATCTATTGGTAGATAAAGATGATAACCCTATTGTTTTGGATCAACCAGAAGAGAACTTAGACAATGAAACAATTGTTAGTCTATTGGTTCCTGTATTAACAGAGGCAAAACATAGGCGGCAAATAATTATGGTTACTCATAATCCTAATTTAGCAGTAGTTTGTGATGCAGAACAAATTATTCACTGCGAATTCATTCGTTCTGATAGCCATAATATTAGTTATAGTTCAGGAGCAATCGAATGTAGTATCATTAATAACAAAGTGGTTGATGTATTAGAAGGAACTATGCGAGCTTTTGACAATCGTCAAATGAAATATATGAAACCTAGATTGTAAGCATTGAGAACTTTGCTTAACTACAAATCAAATTGATAGATATTTCTGGATGTTTTTGATATGGATAAAATTATTTTAAGTGATGCGGATATTGATAAAGGACTTAAAAATGGATCTATGGTTAATAGCGGAGTTCAAATTAGAGATGTAAAGAGTGGTCGAATAGTCAAAGTCATTCATAAAGAAAATGAAATGAGTCTACGTATACCTTACACTTTAATACAAGTAAACAATAATTATATCTATAAAGCCGACTTGAAACCTATCATTGAAAGCATATTGTTAAATCGCCAAAAGGATACTTATGATGAACTAGAGGAAGCTTATTGCTTAGTTACGGACTACTTCAATACATGTAATACTTATAAAAAGGATGTAGACAAACTTTTTTATATATGTTTAGAAGCTTCTACTAAATTTAATATAAAGATAAAAAATGAAATAAATAATTTAGATATTAGTAAAATTAAAACAGAAGATATAGACAGATTTAAAAAATTCTTATCTGCTTATGTGGACATTTTATTTGTTTATATTGTAAGTTCTTACACATATAATAAAGATAAATTTTCTGAAGATACAGTTATATTGGATAAGCTATTATCTTTTGAAAGTAATGTAAAAAATATTTATGAACAGTTATTAGCAAAGTCTACATGCAAAATATCCAATGAAGGAAAGCGTCTTACAAATTTCAATATGGAAGATTCAGTCTATAGTAGGTATATATTTGATGATAACTATGACATATATGAAATTGAACGTTTAGTTCGTCATGATTCAAGATTTAAATCTGTAACTGATATTTTTAGTTTTTATAAAAAACACTTCAAAGTAGGTAATTTTAGAAATGATGACTACGGCTATGATCATAGGCGCATAAATAATGAAATAAAAATAAGTATTTCAACTAATCGGACTAACGATAATAGAGATGGTTTAATAGGGGTTTTATATTATATATTAGAAGCTATTGAAAATTTAAAAAATATAAGAAATGAAGTGGTTAGTTTAGATGATGAATTAAGCTTAGAGCTATTTGATAAGTAAGGTATACCCTCACCCTAACGGGACCAGTTATTTCACCCTCCAAGCTTATCAATAGACTACTTAAGATAGACTGATATAATAAAACTATTTATAACATGCTATTTTATTAGGTGTTTATGTTTATTAGAGTGTATTCAAGGGCGTCAAATAAAAGTTTATATACCCAGCTCTTTCTTACAACTAAATCAATTTCTGGAAGTATCTAATTTCATGAGATTTAGTCAGAACCTCAGACTAAATCTTGTATTCCAATATCCAACGCATCGCATATCTCGTAAGCTTTTTTCAACGTAATATTTTTCTCACCACGCTCGATGTTTCCCATATAGCTACGATCAATACCTGCCATCTCTGCTAGCCTCTCCTGAGATATTCCTTTGCTTTTACGCATCTCACGGACACGCTTTCCAAAGGCAATCATGCGATCATCTGTTGTCATTTCATTAACCACTGCTAAAGATAGCAATACTCACAGTGGTAAGCTACAATATCCACGGGATATAGTCGGTATTGAGAGGTAAGCGTGAAAACTAAACTAGAGTATCAATCAGATATAACAGAAACTAATAAGCTTATCTGTGAGAAGTACTGGTTAAGAGAAGCCGATAAACGAAGTGGTTTTATATATACCTGTAAAGAGATAGGTCAAGAGTTTGGTTTTAAGCATCAAGATATACCTAGTATCGTTAAAATAAATGCTCATCTTGTCGTACTAGACTGCCAATGCATAGACTGCGGTACAACTAAGATTTGCTATACTCGTTCACAGCTAATTCGATTGGACCCTATTAGATGGCGGTGTGATGATTGCTGGGAAGCGCTTCAAAAAAGAAGGGATCAAGAGTACTTAGAGTATCGTCTTAAACAAGACCGCTTAGCAGAAGAGAGAAGACAGACCGCTCTAGAGTACATTAATCAATACAGAAGCATTCAATTAAGCAGTATTCCTTCAGTCACTGAACTTGAAGATGTGGATAAGCTTCTACTCGCAGCGACTGTAGAGAGTATAGGGACAGATAATTTAAGGAATACAGTCTCTCTACGTGACAATTTATCATTGCCTTTATCACCGTTCTCTAAATTAGATGAAGAGATACTACATCATCTCTTTAACCGAAATCTGCTCATATTAGCTCCCGAAAATAGCTACGAATACGTAACTATCAACGAAGAACAAGAGTTAGAAATAGATTTCTATCAAGCGATCTTTGAGTTTACTTATAGTATTGAGCATCTTACTAGGATCATGATAAACGCTAAATCTAGGAAAGATGTCAGTGCTCTAGTAGCAGATAATCAATTCAAGAACTGGTGTGAACAGGTGCAGCTGGGAGAGTGTCTTAGCTACTTAATTACTAGATCAAGACTGAATGATCTAGCACCGCCTATTGGTGACAAGCTAGTTAGTATTTTCAGAGCATGTTTGGCCGAATGTTCTGTATCAACGATGCATTATATAATTTGGAAGTCTGTTGAAAATGCTGCTGCATACATGCAAAAACCAGGTATTACTCGAAGACATGCTTCAAACTCTATTGCTGGTAATATAGAAAGGGTTTTCGGTAAAATATATAGTGGTAGTTGGTCTCACAATAGCGCTTATCGCGACTCCAGTCATCCTCAGTCTGCGATGGCCAAAATATTTTTTGATTATGTATTTGGAGTAGCTGATGGTGGTTTTCACTACACTATTGATGAGTTATTTAGTCCATATAAGTTCCAGGGAGCTTTAGAGCAAGTAAGTTATGCAGTTCTCGGAAATGCTAGAAGCACTAATTATTCGGTCACAATAGCTTTTGATATCAAATAATCATAATTTATCAATGTTTAAATCCTTAATACAATTAAGTTAGCCAAATAAGGTATATCAGTAAGAGAAAGATTGTCTAGATAGAAAACTATATAACTTGCTGAGCAAATTTGTTATTAATAATAGGAGCTAGTATGGAAGATTCTAAATTTGAAACATCAATTACTGATGATCGTCCTATCCTCGTTAGCCAACAAGAAATAGAAAAACGACGCCGTATTAGCGCTATTACTTCGGCCAGTTTCGCAGTAGACAACCTTCCTATTAACCCAGATACTCAGCATATTTTCAAAGACTTTGTGGAAGGTAAAATTGCAACTAACGAAGAAGTAACAGCGCTACTACACGCTCACTATACTAAGGTAATACTTGAAGATAATTGACCAACGCTTCTTCTAATGTTCAGACATCAATTGTAGAAAGTCGAATTATAGACATAGTTAGTATGATAAGTAATTACTATATTTGCTAAATAGGATGCTCGCTGAGCTTACTCAGTATGATAAGTAATTATTTTTATAACGCTCTCACTATTAATAAAATCAACAACTTAGAAAAAAAATTAGTATGATAGGTAATTACTCTATGACAATTTATATATTTATTTTATAAAAATATTGTTGTATCACGTGAGATCCTTTGCTATCTTTTTATTAGGTAGCAGAGGATTTTTTATGTTTGCTAATATATAGGTACATATTTGAATGGGTAAGTTTACACAGATGGGTTCATGGCAGGATAGAACCAGTCCGATAATACTTAATAAACATTCAACAAAATGAACTGGAATCAGTAAACGTTATGAAAAACAAACACGCCAGCAGTTATGAAAAAGACAAAGAGACCTATGAAAAAGGGCATTTATACAAAGATTTAGAACGCCAAGAACAACATAGAAAAGCCGCTATTGAAGCTCATCCATGGTATGAGCCATGGTCAGACTGCCTAAAACGGGAAGCTGACTTTGAGGTTGAATATCATTATACCAGTACGCACTACCCTATTTATATTGGTATGCAGAGTCACTTCAAATACAGCAAAGAAGACAAAAACGTATGGATGATTTTTCCTGACTTTTTAGATGCAGACGGCATTGTCATGATGGATAGAAGAGTGACGCCAGATTTGCAAGGAAAAGCCGAGATGTGGATTCTAAATAAAAATAATGTTGAGCTGCACAGAGCTAAACTCTCAGTGGGCTTGACCGCTTATATGACTTTTTATAACAATATTTTAGCAGAATTAAAAGTTACTAAAGTAAATAACTATGATATTAATAGATAAAAACATTTATACAATAGCACTATTATGAGTGTAAATCGTACCAGATTCAAAACGTATCTGCCTTATTTAAATTAAATCCTTGATATTGATGATAAACTCTAATATTTAGCCTCTGATGGTTGTAAATGATATGGAAATAAAAGTAAGTAAAGAGCGAATAAAAGAGCTGGTTGAAGAGCAAAGAGTACTACATAATAACTTTTTGTCTTGTATTGATAGAGGGATACAACCTGACTTTGAGGTGGAGTATGAGGCTGTGCATGGAATAAAACTTATAGCTGGTGCTCTTACCGACTTTAAATACCTTGACGAGCCAGATAAGGTTTGGATTATTTACCCAGAGTATATTGATGAACTCGGCTGTACGATAACCCGTCGGGATGCTTTGGTTGCCTCAAAGGGAAAGGCACATATTTATATTCCCAATAGAGACAATATAGAAACGCATAAGCAAATAGCCTCATTAGGCGCACAGGGTCTGATGATATTTGGTGGTACTACTCTTGCTGACATCACTATCACAAATATGTATTTTTGATTTTATTGCTATTTAGCACTAGAACTAAAATCAACCGCTTTCCATCATATATTGTTGCTTACTTCTATCATACGACATTTCAGTATACTTACTCCCTCATTATCTAAATTCCAAGATAATGAGGGATTTTTTTGCGTGATAAGGTAGAAAGCGGCCAACCTGTATACAATAACAACATAGACAGCACGGACACAGAGAATATGGAAACCCAAAGTAGTACCGCAAGCCACATAGACATCATCTATGAAGACGAGCACTTGGTCGCGATTAACAAAGAAGCGGGGCTGCTGGTGCATCGCAGCTGGCTGGATAAAGGCGAGACGCGTTTTGCCATGCAGCTCACCCGTAATGCAGTCGGGTGCCACGTCTTTCCTGTACATCGCTTGGATAGGCCAACATCAGGCGTATTATTATTTGCCAAAAGCTCCGCTGTGGCGCGCACCTTGAGCGAAGCCTTTACTGCCCATGAGGTGACCAAGCAATATTTGGCGGTCGTGCGCGGTTTTATGCCAGAGCAAGGGACGATTGATTATGCGCTCAACTTTAAGCCTGACGCCATCGCCGATAAGTTTGCTAATGTGGACAAGCCTGCTTGTAAAGACTAAAGTCATACACAGATGTTTCTGACCTCTGTGGTAGTCTCTTTGATATTTTTTGATTGATTAGATAATTAAGGCGCAAAATCTATCTCATAATCATTATCCTTTAGAAATCTTACAAACTTTCATCTAAAGAGTATTTTAATAAAAAATCGCAGAACTCTACAGCCTTATCTTTATGATTTTCTATGGTTTGCTGATCTAGCTTAAATACTTTTTTCTTCCAGTCATAGTATTGATCAAAAACTTGCTCTTGCTTAGATATCATTAATGGTAATTTTGGATGATCCACTAGCTTTGCTATCAACAATACATTGATACGGCGATCAATAAAATCAGGATCTTTTTTATAAAAAAACTCACCCCAAAGGTAGTTATGCCATTCACTACTGGCATCCCAGAACTTATCAAGAATCTGTGATAAACAAGGCTGACTGCATATCAATTTAGTTAGCATAGATAAGTCTGACTTAAGCTGTTTTTCTAAAAAATCAAAATTCATGATGGCACTTCTATCACCTTTCATCTTCTCATTGACATGAAAATCTAAGAGCAATGCTAACTCATCATCTACCATATTAACTAAATCTCGTTGAAATATACCTGCCATGCGTTTAGATTTTAATAGATCAGTAATTGGTTTAATACGAATAGTCGGTCGGAGCTTTACTCCTGAATTCAGCCCACCATTGCCTCTAGCTACTAATACATCAAAATATACCTCACTGTCTGGTAGTTTGAAAATGAATTGTATACTGTTCTTAATTTGGGTGACCGACAATTGATAATCTATTTTATTTTCATCTAAATAATGACAAAGTAATAACTTAACGACTGATACCAATTTTTTATTGAAATTACCTAAATGTGCATCACTACGACCATAGCTAATTTTACGATGCTTATAACAGTGATAGACCTCTTCTATGCTGTAAAAATTTTCAGGTTGTTCATAGTATGATTTGTATTCAGGTTGACTAACCCCATTGGGAAAATAAAACTTATCAGACCATGTATCATGAACCATCAACTTATATTTTGAAGCGGCCGTTAAAATAATATTCAAAAAACTACTAAAGTCTTCTCTAGGTAAATGAGTGACTATCAAACAGCCTGCTGGGTTTTCGATAAAAAAATCACTATAATTTTTAAGACCTTCAATATCATCCCATTCATCTTTATTTTTTTTATTCTCTTTCTGCTGATTTGCCCAAAACTCTATAGACTTTGCTACCGCAATGAGTCCTTCATTGTCTTCTGGCGACCGTCGTTTAATACTATAAAACCCTAAATAACCCTCTTTATTTATATTTCTTACCGCGAGATCTTCTGAGCGCCATACATAGACGGAAAAGTTTTTCATATTGGAATCTCATATAAATGTTTATTAGAAAGCGATATTAATATTATCTTTGGCTAGCTAATCATTAATAGGTAATACTAGATTAGAATTATATTGCCTACTTTCCTAAAATACTAGAACATGTCATCAATCAGCACATTTTTAAATGTAGTCGCCTTAAAACTACTAATAATAAGGTTTGTCATGTTTTTCTGTGAAAATAGTGGTTTGAAGTCACTCTGTCGGTATCTTCATCAAGCCCATTACCCGTCTTCATGCTTTTAGCAATCTTAGCCAAGACTGCACATAACTCATCATGCACTGACTCATGAATATACAGCCGTTTTAGGACAGCGCTTTTCATGATGGCTTTGTCCGTTGGAGTTGAAGCTGTAAAGACAATTTTTTGAATTTCTACATGTTCAGACGCTAGCGCTCAATCATCCGACTACTGTTGAACTATTTAAATCCAAAGATAATGAGAGATTTTTTTGCGTGATAAGGTAGAAAGCGGCCAACCTGTATACAATAGCAACATAGACAGCACGGACACAGAGAATATGGAAACCCAAAGCAGTACCGCAAGCCAAATCGACATTATTTACGAAGATGAGCATCTGGTCGCAATTAATAAAGAAGCGGGACTACTGGTGCATCGCAGCTGGCTGGATAAAGGCGAGACGCGCTTTGCCATGCAGCTGACCCGTGATGCGGTCGGTTGTCATGTGTTTCCCGTGCATCGCTTGGATAGGCCAACATCGGGTGTATTATTATTTGCCAAAAGCTCCGCTGTGGCGCGCACCTTGAGTGAAGCCTTTACTGCACACGAGGTAACCAAGCAATATTTGGCGGTCGTGCGCGGTTTTATGCCAGAGCATGGCACGATCGATTATGCGCTCAGCTTTAAGCCTGACGCCATCGCCGATAAGTTTGCCAATGTGGACAAACCCGCTCAAGAGGCGGTAACTCATTGGCAAAGTTTGGCACAAATTGAGCTGCCATTTGCAGTGTCAAAAAAGCATCCCACCAGCCGCTATAGCCTTGTGCGCCTAATACCTGAGACGGGACGCAAGCATCAACTGCGTCGGCACATGAGACATGTATTTCATCATATCGTGGGTGATACCAGCCACGGTGATATACGGCACACGCGCTTTTTTCGCACCCAGTATGACTGTACGCGGATGCTGCTACATGCTCAGACGTTGGCGCTCAATCATCCCGTCACTGGTGAGCCACTGCTGCTAAAGGCAGGACTGGACGATCAATGGATGGGTATCTTGGAAGCGTTTTCTTGGGTGGAGCGTGCTAAAGCTTAAATTTATCTAAAATAATCAGTGAAAGAAGCCAAAATATGATTGCTCAAGGTTTGGTTCCCTATACAGGCATCGAACTATGCGTTGTATGCCTAATATATATAGTATTTTATTAACAACTAAGATAGCTAGCAGAACTAAGTTAAGGTATAAGCAAACTTTTCTTCCAAGTTGAATTGCTCGTCCTGGTTTTTAACTTTTTCGAGAATAAAAACTATCTTTTCAAAGCAACTCAGCTTTTCTTTTGAAGTAGTCGAATTGAACCATATTAAATTAATTGGTCTCTCTACACCCCCGCTTAATAGATCCCATAATGCATCAAGATTCTTACCATAGTAGAGCTCCACATCAAACTGACGCGCAATTTCGTTATGAAATTCTAACTCAGTCAATATTTTATCGCCGTGAATTTCAATATTCATAATTGTTTCCGATATACGTTACTCAGTACAGAGGTATCATTAAAAAGCTCTCGGCATCTATTATAAGAGTTTTTTTAATTAGAATATAAGAATGTATAGGCGGTCTATTTCAGGTATACCCCAGTAGAACCAGTTACCTTACCACTCAAACTTATCAATAAACCACCCAAAATAGACCAAATCAATAAAACCACTTATATCAGAGTACTAAGCGATACATGATTTACAGCCTTAGACACTATAACCCTGTGAATGAGCTTTATCCTTTAGACACACCAATCCAGACCCTCAAAAAAGCCCTTTATAAAGAAAGTAAAACCCTACAATGGTCAACAGCACCGCAAAGCATTTTTTTAGTAGCGCTGGTGATAAGATATGCGCAACCTTTGCGCCCAGCTTGGCGGTAAAAAAGCTCATGATACTGATACCTAAAAAGGCATAGATATGCACAAAGCCAATCGCATTAGGTACATTGATATTGGCCTGCATCCCAAAAATCATAAAACCCAGCGCGCCTGCGATGGCAATTGGCAGACCGCAGGCTGCAGATGTGCCCACCGCTTTTTGCATCACCACACCATAACGCGTGAGATAGGGCACGGTTAAACTGCCACCGCCAATACCAAAAATAGCGGAGGCAATACCAATACCTGCGCCTGCTGCCAGTTGCTTCGGTTTTGATGGCAACGCGGCATCGGTATGCTGGGCGCTGCTCTTTGTTTTCTTTTTGCCGCCCGTAAACATCTTATAGGCAACCCACAGCAAAAACACGCCCACAATCAGCTGAAGGTACAATCCTGATATTTGCCCTGCAATCCCTGCCCCCAAAAAGCAGCCGATGGCTAAACCTGGGGTTAGGTTTTTAAAGACCGGCCACATGACCCCGCCTTTTTTGTTGTGCGCCATGAGCGAGCTGATAGAGGTGATGATAATGGTGGCAAGCGAGGTGCCCAGCGCCAAATGCATCACGGTATCAGGACTGTAGTCCATTTGGGTAAAAACGATAAACAACAGCGGCACGATGATGGTGCCGCCGCCGACGCCGAACAGCCCCGCCGCAAAGCCTGCTAAGGCCCCAATGATTAAAAATATGATAAGTTCCACAGAATCGTTACTTTTGGTTGGAGGATAGAAGGATACGGTTAAGCCATGTCTATTTGACGGACTTGACCGACTGGATGATAGCGACGGTTGAAATAAACCAGACTCTCGCCTGACCCATCTCCACCCTCAGCATGTCTGTCAGTTTGGCTAATCGCGACGACGCGGCACATAAATACGCTATGCGTACCCACCGCTTGCACTTGCTCAATCTCGCAATCAAAGCTGACCAGCGCATCGTCTAACACAGGCGCGCCTGTGACCAAGGTATGCCATGCGCCGTGGGTAAAGCGCTCATCTGACTCAAGCTTGGAGGCAAAGACATTAGATAGGTGCTCATGATGTGCGCCAAGCACATTGACACTCAAGACGTTATTGTCCACAAAGTGCGTGTGCGAGCGCGAGGATTGGTTCATACAGACCAGCAAGGTCGGCGGGCTATCACTGACACTGCACACCGCTGAAGCGGTAAACCCATGCTCGCCTGCCGCGCCTGCGGTAGTGACCACGTTGACTGCCGTCGTCAGCAGTGACATGGCATCTCTAAAATTGCTTGCTTCACTCATCACTGATCCCTCAACTTTCAATAGTCGCTTGTCGTACGCTTAGCCTGCCAGCTCTTGGCGAATGATGTCAGCACCTGCGCTCAGCGCTTGCAATTTACCTTTTGCCACTTGGCGTGATAGTGGTGCCATGCCGCAATTGGTTGAAGGATACAGCTTGTCGGCATCGACAAATTGTAGCGCTTTACGTAAGGTATCCGCGACCGCTTCAGGCGTTTCAATGTCGTTGGTCGCCACATCAATCGCGCCAACCATGACCTTTTTACCACGAATCAGCTCAATCAAATCCATCGGTACACGCGAGTTCTGACACTCAAGCGACACGATATCAATTTTAGACTGCTGCAATTTGGGAAAGGCTTTTTCGTATTGACGCCATTCTGAGCCAAGGGTTTTTTTCCAATCGTTATTGGCTTTGATGCCGTAGCCGTAGCAGATGTGTACCGCCGTTTCACACTTTAGCCCTTCAATCGCGCGCTCAAGGGTGGCAATACCCCAGTCGTTGACATCATCAAAGAACACATTAAAGGCGGGCTCATCAAACTGAATGATATCGACGCCAGCTGCTTCCAATTCTTTGGCTTCTTGATTGAGGATGGTGGCAAATTCCCACGCCAGCTTTTCGCGGCTTTTATAATGGTCGTCATAAAGCGTATCAATCATGGTCATCGGCCCAGGCAGCGCCCATTTGATCGGCTTGTCGGTATGCTGACGTAAAAACTTGGCATCATCAACGAACACAGACTTTTGGCGGCTCACGCCGCCCACGACCGTTGGCACACTAGCATCATAGCGATTGCGGATACGTACGGTTTCGCGCTGATTGAAATCCACACCGTCTAAATGCTCAATAAACGTGGTGACAAAGTGCTGACGGGTCTGCTCGCCATCACTGACGATATCAATCCCTGCCTGTACCTGCTCTTGTAGCGACACCAATAGCGCATCTTGTTTGGCTTGGATTAAATCCTCACCGTCCAGCTGCCACGGTGACCAAATTTTTTCAGGTTCCGCCAGCCAAGTGGGTTTTGGCAAGCTGCCAGCGGTCGAGGTGGGTAGTAATAGGCTCATAATGATTCTTCTTTCTTATCAATTTTTTATAGATGCGTTGTTATCGTTATTAGGCAATCGGCTAGGCAACGTTTTGGTTGACCGCATAGTTGGCTGCCCACGCTTCCAAAATGGTTTGATACGGCTTGATAAAATGCGTTTCGGTAAATTTGCCTTGCTTGACCGCCATCTGGCTGCGCTCAACACGATCATACACCACTTGCGTCAATGAATAATCTTGATAGTTGAGGCTGGGCTGATAGACCTGACCCGCGCTAGAGTTGGCATTATAAATCTCAGGGCGGTAGATTTTTTGAAAGGTCTCCATGGTGCTGATGGCGCTGATCAGCTCAAGGTCGGTATAGTCGCGGGTCAGATCGCCAGCAAAATAAAATGCGAGTGGCGCCGCGCTACCCTCAGGCTTAAAGTAACGTACAACCAAGCCCATTTTATAAAAATAGTCATCGGTCAACGAGTACTCATCTTGCTTGTATTCCACACCCAATACGGGATGCACATTGGTGGTACGGTAATAGGTCTTGCTGGTCGAGACGCTCAGGCAGATCACTGGCTGTTTGTCAAAGTTGGCTTTATAAGCCTCTGAGTTCAATAAATACTGAAACAATTTACCGTGCAGCTCACCAAAATTATCAGGGGTGAGCGAGTCTAACTGCTGGTCGCGGTGCTCTGGCAATACCACGCTAAAATCATAATCACGCACGTAAGAGGAGAAGCTGTTGCCAATCATGCCGTCGATACGTTTGTTTTCTTTGTGATCGACGATGGTGG
This sequence comes from Psychrobacter sp. PSi21, assembly GCF_054960615.1. Lineage (NCBI taxonomy): Bacteria > Pseudomonadati > Pseudomonadota > Gammaproteobacteria > Moraxellales > Moraxellaceae > Psychrobacter > Psychrobacter sp. PSi21. The sequence goes on along the minus strand of NZ_JBHNYR010000017.1, from coordinate 28,001 downwards.
TTTTCAGTGTTTCGATAATGGGGAACGCTTCGCCATTGCCTTCAATATCCATGTCGGCAGAGATGATGTCGATTTCGACCGAATAACGATCGGCATTTGGATTGTCCCAATGCGCGAGGGCATTGAAACGGTTGTTAATCATGGTCAACGTTTTGCGTAGGTTGTCTTCACGCTGCTCGCCGCGCGCCAAGTTGGCAAAATTGGTGGTTAGGCGTGTGCTGTCAGCAGGATGATAGTTTTCATCAAAACGGATGCTTTTAATCGAACAGCTAAACTCTTTACTCATAATGACTCACCACTTTTATATTTAAAATAGAACAAAATGTCGGTATGGGTGAATCATACCCAAAACTAGACATGAATAAAAACGATACTATTTTAATATAAGATGAATTTTATTCATGTATTATTAATATAGGTATGGCTCAGAAAAGGCGGTGATGCTAAATGATGCTTTTCTCCCCAACCACAAACTCAGAGGGGCACTGACCAAAAAATCGTTTAAAAGCGGTACTATAAGCACTGTGACTGCTATAGCCAAACTGAAAAGCGATCTCGATAATAGGTACGCCCTCGCTCAGCGGCTCCAAAGAATAAAGCAGGCGCGCTTGCTGTCGCCACTTGCCAAAAGAGAGCCCCGTTAATTGTAAAAACTGCCGCTCAAACGTTTTGGCAGAAATATGCAGCTCATCGGCCCACTCAGGGATAGTGCGCGCATCGCTGGGGTGATGGGTCAGGTATTCGCAGACATTGTGATAACGCGCCTCATCAGGCCACGGCAGCAATAAATTTAGCGCGTTACTCCGTTTTAACTCTTCTAATAACAAGCCTACCAGTAAATTGGCATGGGTATCTGCCTGATAATCCACAGGCAGCAGCGTGGCGGCCAAAATCAATTCTTTGAGTAAGGCAGAAACGTTCATCACATAGCTGACTTTGGGCAAGTCCGCTCTGCTGTCTGACTTAACCAGCAAGCTACGTACCTTGGCATGGCTACGCATGACCACGGTATGCGGCGTTTGCGCGGCGATCCATACGGCGCGATTGGGCGGAATCAGCCATCTTCCTGCCTGCGTTTCAACCAGCAAGGTGCCAGAGATGGCATAGAGCAGCTGGGCGCTACCCTCGTGGCTATGCGGCATGATGACGTGTCCTTTGTCATAGTCCACCGCGATGGCATGTAGCGGCAAGGGTGAGGACTCAAACTGTTTGAGTTTGCGGATATCTTCGGCAGTTTTGCTCATCATTGTCCTTTTTGCTATATATATCGCTCTATTATAGATAGTGAGACACCACTGTAAATCGTTACCCTATCCATCTGTCTTTGATTGTTAGGAGAGTTACCATGTTAGCTGATCCCAGCCGTAAATATGTCCCTGCCCCTCGTGTCCAGCTCAGTTCGCGCCGCTGGCCTGATAACACCATTACCAAAGCGCCCATTTGGTTGTCTACCGATTTGCGCGATGGCAATCAGGCGTTGTTTGAACCGATGAATCTGACAAAAAAGCATCGGCTGTTTCAAGAGCTGGTTCGGGTAGGGTTTAAAGAAATAGAAGTTGGCTTTCCTGCAGGCTCGCAAATAGATTTTGATCTTTGTCGTCAACTCATTGCGCAAGATTTGATACCGACGGATGTCACGCCCATGGTCATGACCCAAATGCGCCGTGATTTGATTGACCGCACGGTAGAGAGTATGCGCGGAGCGCGGCGCGTGATCGTGCATTTGTATAACGCCATTGCCCCCGCGTGGCGCGAAATGGTATTTGGATTGTCTGTTACACAAATTGAGCAGTTGGTACGCGAGCATGTCCGTTACCTCAAAGCGCGCGTGGCCGCGTTTCAAGAGACCGAATGGATATTACAGTATTCGCCAGAAACCTTTTGTATGGCGGAGCTGGACGTGTCGTTGCAAATGTGTCATGCGGCAATGGACGAATGGCTTGAGAACGAGACACAAACCATGATTATCAATTTGCCCATCACTGTGGAGGTCAGCACTGCCAATGTCTTTGCCGATCAGATTGAATGGATGCACCGCCATTTACACAACCGTCAGCAAGTCATTTTATCGGTACATCCGCACAATGATCGCGGTACTGGGGTGGCTTGTGCTGAGCAAGCATTACTGGCAGGCGCTGATCGCGTCGAGGGCTGCTTGTTTGGTAATGGTGAGCGTAGTGGTAATTTGGACTTGGTGACCGTCGCCTTAAATATGTATACCCAAGGTGTGCACCCACAGTTGGATTTTTCGGACATTGCGGGTTTAGCTGCCGCTGTGGAAGACTGCACCGCGATTGCGTTGCATCCTCGTCATCCTTATGCTGGCGATTTGGTTTTTACCGCTTTTTCTGGCTCTCATCAAGATGCCATTGCCAAAGGCTTTAAAGCGCAGCAAGAGGATGCCCTATGGCGTGTGCCATACTTGCCAATAGACCCAAAAGACATTGGCCGTACTTATGATGGCATCGTGCGGGTCAACAGTCAGTCAGGAAAAGGTGGTATCGCCTATTTGTTGGCACAAGATTATGGTGTTCAAATGCCGCGCCGTATGCAGATTGAGCTTAGCTCAGCAGTACAAAAACAAGCCGATAGCGCTGAAACCGAGCTATCAAGCGCGCAGCTTTGGCAAGTGTTTGCGCATTTGTATTTGCGCCCTGAAACGGCACTGGGCATATACGGCTATCAGCGGCACTCACTGTTTGAAACCTCATCAGGTCAAGAAGTGGTGCTGGATTTGCAATCGGTACGTGGTGAGCACCGACAAATCAAAGGTAGAGGCAACGGCCCTATTGCCGCGACTTTAGATGCTTTGTCGATGCCAGCTGCCGTCATGTCTTATAAAGAACGTAATTTAAATCAAGGCAATGATGCAGAAGCGATCGCGATTATCGAGCTGTCCGTTGCCAATGTCGCGGGCGTCTGTTTTGGTGTGGGCATTCATACCAACAGTACCACCGCCGCTATTTTAGCGGTGCTAAGCGCGGCGGCGCGTATTGACGCATTAAGGTCATAGACGTTTTTATGATCTAGAAAGCGGAGACAAGCCATGACTTGTCTCGCTTTTTTTGCCAGTTATCGAAACCATCTGAACTATCTGGCCGCACCTGTCCTCATTTACCAGAACGCTGCACCACAAACACCGAAAGCAATACCAAGATAAAGCCTGCCGATTGTAATAGCGATAATTGCTCACTCAGTACCAGCCAACCAATAACCGTCGCAGTAATAGGGCTGAGCGCGCCCAAAATAGAGACCGCAACAGAGGGCAGCTTTTCAATCCCGCGAAACCATAAGCTATAAGCAATCAGCGAGCCAAATACCGCCAAATAAGCATATCCTGCAAGCTCACTCAGCGTCAGTGACGTCGGTACAGTCTCTATCGTCAACACCATTGGTAACAGCATCAAACCACCAAATAGCAGCTGCCAGCCCGTAAAGGTCAGGTTACTCACCGCAGGTTTCCAGCGCTTGGTCAAATAAACACCAACACCCATCGATACCGCGCCCAAAAGCGCCGCAAGCAGGCCAATGCTGTCCCATGTGGCAGCAGGCGTGACCAGTAGCATCGCCATCCCTACGATTGCGCCGCATACTGCCAGTAACGTTACCGGGCGCGGCGCGATACGATCCACTTGCCACAGCAAGACCATGATAATCAATGGCTGCACCGCGCCAATCACCGCGGCAATGCCCCCAGGCAAACGGTAAGCAGAGACAAATAACAAGGCTTGAAAACAGCAAATATTCAAAAACGATAAGATCATCATACGTCCCCACTGACCAGACTGCGGCAGTCTGCGGGTAAACAGCAGCAGCAATACTCCAGCTGGCAGTACCCGCATCAGCGCCGCAAACAGTGGTTTATCAGGCGACAAAAACTGCGTGGTAACGATATACGTTGTGCCCCAAAATATGGGCGCGAGCATGGTGAGCAATACATCCAGACCGTAGGCGGAGACCCGTTTGTTTTGAGTGATGGTAGGAGTTAAAACAGACATGATTATTTATCTCTATGTTAAGATAAAATAAGCATAGCATAAACTATCTTTATATCAAGATAAATTGTTATGATAACTACTATAATGATTATAAAATAGGAAGAAGGAAATGACGGATACAGACCATGATGCGGTAGGACTGATCATCGCGCAGTGGCAAGCCGAAGGATTTGCGGCGGATCAATTGCAGACGATGGAAACCATCGGTCGCCTAAAGCGTTTAGAGGTGATGCTGATGCGGCAACTGTCAGCTAATTACAAAGCCAATTATCAGTTGAGCCACTGGGAGTTTGATGTGCTGGCTACCTTACGGCGATCAGGCGCGCCTTTTACCCTCAGTCCTACCGCGCTTTTTGACAGTATGATGGTCAGCTCAGGTACGATGACCAATCGTTTACAGCATTTGGAAAAAAAGCAGTTGATCACCCGTATCGACAACCCTGACGACAAACGCAGCTCACTGGTTCAGCTTACCGATGCGGGCGTGAGTCTAATTGATGAAGTGATGATTTCCCACATTCAATTGGAAAATCAGCTGTTGGGCGATATGAGTGCCGAAGAGCTGTCTATTTTAAATGTACTGCTCAAAAAACTGGAACATCAGCTACCCAAGCCTTAAATCACGACTCTAAACACCTCTTTTTATCTCTATATAAAGATTTATAAAATATGCTTATAAAAAAAAGCGCTAACATTGATCAGCGCTTTTTTTCGTTCTTGAGTGGGTACTTTCTGAAACGGCTATGGTTACCTTGGGGTTAAGTCTTTAGCTTTGAGCATCTGAGCGGGCTTTGCCGTGTGGTATCAACCATTTGGCAAACCATGCGGACAGATCATCAACCAAGGTATAAACCACAGGAATCACCACCAAGCTGAGCAAGGTTGAGGTGACCAAGCCACCGAGCACCGCCGCGGCCATGGGTCTGCGGAAGGTTGGGTCGGCTTCGCCCCAGCCAAAGACCAATGGCAACATGCCAGCCCCCATCGCAATGGTGGTCATGATGATCGGTCGCGCGCGCTTATGACAGGCATCAATGATGGCATCAAAACGCGGTAGGCCGCGATGCTGGGCAATCAGCGCATAATCCACCAGCAAAATAGAGTTTTTGGTGGCGATACCCATCAGCATGATAAAGCCAATCATCGACGGCATCGACAAGCTACTGCCTGTGATGACCAAGCCCACAAACGCCCCGCCAATAGACAGCGGCAACGCCATCAAAATAGTAAACGGCTGCAACAGGCGACCAAAGAGCAAGATCAGCACGCCCAAAATACAAATGATGCCCACCGACATGGCGATCACAAAGCCCTTAAACAGCTCGGCCATATTCTCCGCTTGGCCTTGGTCAATAACGGTAATAGAGCTTGGCAGTTGCTGTAGCGTTGGCGTATTTTTGACGGCTGCTACCAGCTGACCCAGCTCGCCGTTGGCAGGCTGGACGGTGATGCTGATCGCCCGTTCACGGTCAAGACGGCGGATTTGCGCAGGCCCTGTACCAAAGCTTAAACTGGCCACTTCGCCCACTTTAACACCTTGACCTGAAGGCGCTGAGCTGGGTACATACAAGCCTTCTAACTGATTGGTGCTTTGCTTGGCTGCATCTGGCAAGCGCACCACAATGGGAATCTGGCGACTGTCTAAGTTCAGCTTAGATAAGCGCTGCTCATAATCGCCCACAGTTGCAATACGCAAGGTCTCTGCGATACTTTGCGTGGTCACGCCTTTATCGGCCATTGCCAGTCGATTGGGGGTAACGGTCAGCTCTTGGCGCGGCAGACTGCGATCACTGGTGACCGCACCTGCAACGGGCAGCGCACGGATTTCACTCATGATTTGTTGTACGGTTTGCTCGAGGACTTTGGGGTTGGTGCTGGTCAACGAAAAGGTATAACCGCTCTCACCACCACTGGATAAACCCACCGTAAAGCGCGCACTAGGTACTTCACTCAATAAGGCACTGATTTTTCTCTCAACGTCGGTCTTAAACGCACGCTCGGCTCGCGGCGCAAGGACGATGTCTAAACTGGCCGTATTTTCTGCCATCGCACTGCCCGAGTTGTTTTTATCCATCGCTTGCTGCGGCTGACCAACAGCGGTAAATACATGCGTCACATCTGGCAGTTGCAAAATGCGCTCGCGTGCCATCGCCGCTACCCGCTCCGTATCAGCCAGCTTAGCATCTGGCGTCAGCTCAATGGCAACGCGAGTTTGATTGATATCATTGTCAGGAATAAAGGCTGTGGGCAGCAGTTTGACCAGTCCTAATGAGGCGACAAACAGCACGAGAGTGGCACCCATGGTTAGCCAGCGATGGCGAAGCGTCCACGTCACCACGCGCAAATAATAGCCCATGGTTTTGCTTTGTTTTTCGACCTGCTTTTTTTCAGGGCGCAAGATATAGGCTGCCATCATCGGGGTGATCAGCCGCGCCACCATAAGCGAGACAAAAATCGCCATCGCAGCAGTCCAACCAAACTGGCGAAAAAACTGCCCCACCACGCCGCCCATAAAGGCGGTCGGCAAAAACACCGCAATCAAGGTAAACGTGGTGGCAACCACTGCCAGACCAATCTCGTCTGCCGCTTCCATCGCCGCCTCATAAGGCGTTTTGCCCATGCGCAGATGGCGCATGATATTCTCAACCTCAACGATTGCATCATCAACCAATACACCGATCACCAATGATAATGCCAACAAGGAGATGATGTTTAAGCTAAAGTCGAACAAATACATGCCCAAAAAAGTCGGGATCACAGACAGCGGCAAGGCCACGGCTGCCACGATGGTGGCGCGAATATTGCGTAAAAATAAGAACACCACAATCACGGCCAAAATACCGCCTTCGATCAGCATGCGCAGCGAGGCGTCATAATCTTCTGCCACAGGCGTGGCGCGGTCGTATACTTTTTCGACCGTGATATTGCTCATATCGGCGCTTAACTCGGCGAGCGCCGCATCAACGCGTTCAGTGATTTCCACCTCACTGGCACCGCGTGAACGGATGACGTTAAACGCCACCACGGTGTGCCCATCGAGCTTGGCAATGGAGCTGGGGTCTGCCGCGCCATCGGTCACTTCTGCCATCCGCCCAAGCGCTTGCGTACCACCTGTGGGCACAGCGATTTGCAACTCATTAAGCTCTCGGGCGCGCTCAACCGCACCCAACACGCGAATGGTTTGCACGCTATTACCCACCTCGGCTTCACCACCTGAGCTGTCTTGCTGAATGCCGGCAACCTGCTGCGACAACTGAGAAATGGGAAACTGTAAACCGCTTAGGGTAATCGGGTCGGCAGCAACGGTAATCTCACGCTGTAGGCCACCGATGCGGCTGATTGAGCTGACCCCTTGGATATCAGACAAGCGCTTAGTGATGGTGTCATCGACAAACCATGACAAATCTTGCGCGTTCATATTGTCCGCACTGACCGAATACGTGACCACAGGAAAGCCTGCGGTAGAGACCTTGGTAATGATCGGGTCATTGGCAGCCGCGGGCAAATCACCACGTACCTCGCCGACTGCGGAGCGCACATCATCAACCGCTTCTTGAATATCTTTATCCAAGATAAATTCAGTAGAAATGGTCGCCGCGCCAGTCTGCAAGGTTGAGCGAATGTGTTTGACTCCTTCAATACTGGTCAGACGGTTTTCGATCTTTTTGGCCACGTCATTTTCAAGCTGGGCAGGTGCCGCCCCCGGTAAGGTGACGGTGACCACCACCGCAGGCAAGTCAATATCAGGAAACTGCTGCACCTTCATCTGCATAAAACCATACCAACCGCCAAGGGTTAGCAGGACAAACAATAAAATCGCGACCAGCGGATTTTTGATCGAATAGGAGGAGAGGTTCATAGTCATGAGCTGGCCTGCGTACTTGGGGCGGTCTGGCTATCCACAACGCGTACCAAGTCGCCATCATTTAAAAAGCTGCCGCCTTGTTTGACCACTTGGCTGCCGACAGGCAAGGTGTCTGTCACCACCACATTTGCGCCCAACCGTTCACCGAGGTTGACGCGCTGCTGCTGAATGCGGCCTGTGGTTTTGCCATCTTGGGTGCTGATATCCGTGACCAACATCACATAGTCATAGCCGTCATTGCTGACGATGGCGCTGTTTGGCAGCGTCTGCATGCGGGTACGCCCAAGCAAAAACTCACCTGATTGGTACATGCCAGCCCGCGCCGTGCGGTTGTCGTTTAACGTGGCGTAGATGGTGATTTGACGGTTGTTGTCCGCAGTCGGCGCGATACGCCGCACTGTGCCCATCACCGATTGATCCTGCGGCAAATTAACGCTGACTGGCGTACCAATATTGATGTCGGTAACCAGTTTGGGGTCGATGTCCGCGCGCCATTCCAAAACGCCGTTTTTGATGATGGTAAATAAAGGATCATTCCCCGCCACCATACCGACATCGACCAGTTTTTCACTGATGATGCCGCTGACTGGCGCAGTCACCTTGGCATTACTCACCGTCAAGCGCTGACTGCTCAGCCGCGCTTTGGCCGATTGCAGCGCCGCGCGCGCGCGTACCTCAGCCGTGCGGTAGCGGTCGGCTTCTTGTTTGCTAATGGCATCAATATCGATCAAGGGCAGGATGCGCGCCGCATCAGCACTGGCATTGGCTAAGGTAGCCTGCGCTTCGGCCACATCCGCTTCGGCCTGCACGACTTGCTGCTGCATGGCGTCGGTATCAAAGATGGCCAGTACTTGCCCTGCCTTGACCTGCGAGCCTTCATCGACCAGTATCCGCTCTATCGCCACGCCATTGACTTTGGCACTGACATTAGCGATGTCTTTGGCATTGATGGTGCCGTCTGCGGTTAAGGTATTGCCCACATCCTCTTGGCTTGGGGCAATGGTCTCGACCGACAGTACTGACGGTTCGGCTGCCACGCTATCGGTGCTATCTGTCGTATCTATACCACTTGAGGCATCGATGCCGCTTGATGTCAGCGCTGATTGGTCGTAGTTGCCCCAGTATTTGCCCAGCAAGATGCCAGCCACCAATACTACAGCCAAGACAGGGATCAGCCACAGCCATATTTTGGTGTCTTTTGGGCGTGGCGTCTCTGGTTGGCGATAAGGCGGCAGATTGGAGGGCGGGTTGGTATTTGGCTCGTTAGGATCACTCATAATCGGTCTCTGTTTATCAGTGCAGTTCTCAAAAAGGATACAACACCGCGTGCGGCAATGGTGTTAATGATTGTGGGGTGGCAGTCACACGGATGGTCAGTTGGGGTTTACTGAATAAAATGCTGGGCGCACGGGCATATAAGCGGTCTGTATTGGCTGGTTGTTCGCCTATGTTACGTTGTTACGTTGTTACGCCTGAGTCCTTGATACTTCTTACCCATGTCATAACGTGATCGGCTCACTTTATGACTACGCATTATGACTAGGCATTGGTATAGCGACTGGCCTCAGGCATCCAGCGGTGGATCAGCTGACTGACATCCTGCTTGCGCGCTGGATCTGCAATCAAGTGCTTCGCCAAACGCTGCGCAATGGCAAACAGCTGCTCATCACGTATCAAGTCAGCCACGTAATAGCCCACGTTACCTGTTTGGCGTTTACCAAGCAGCTCACCGGGGCCACGCAGCGCTAAATCTTTTTGGGCAATCACAAAGCCGTCGGTACTGTCACGCAGCACTTTTAACCGCTCTGTACCTGTTTCAGACAATGGTTTTTGGTACAGCAGCACACAGTAACTTTTGGTCGCACCGCGTCCCACACGGCCGCGCAGCTGATGCAGTTGTGACAAGCCCAAACGTTCAGCATTTTCGATCACCATTAGCGATGCATTGGGCACATCGACCCCAACCTCAATCACCGTGGTCGCCACCAACAGCGCCAGCTCTCCTGTTTTAAAGGCCTGCATCACCGCTTGTTTTTCTGCCGCTTTCATTTTGCCGTGTACCAAACCAATGCGGATGTCTAGGCGCTCACTCAAATCAGCATAAGTGGCTTCAGCTGCTTGGGCATCCAGCGCAGTGGACATCTCTACCAGCGAACAGACCCAATACGCTTGCCGCCCTTCACTACAGTTGATGGCAATACGCTCGATCACCTCATCGCGGCGGTCACGGTCGATGGTGACGGTGGTGATAGGCGTGCGCCCAGGAGGCAGCTCATCGATGATTGAGGTGTCCATATCACCATAGACACTCATCGCCAGCGTACGCGGTATGGGTGTTGCGGTCATCACCAACTGGTGCGGCGTACTGCCCGCAACGCCCTTGTTGGTCAGCGCCATCCGCTGCTCAACCCCAAAGCGGTGCTGCTCGTCAATAATCACCAGTCCCAGCTTGGCAAACACCACTTGCTCTTGAAATAGCGCATGCGTGCCCACCACAATCTGTACGGTATTCTCGCTCACCGCTTCAAGGGCAGCGCGGCGCTGCTTGGCCGTTTGCTTACCTGCCAGCCAACCGACACCGATACCGAGCGGCTCAAACCACTGCTTAAAATTCGTCAGATGCTGCTCTGCCAAAATCTCGGTCGGCGCCATCACCGCTACCTGCCAGCCACTATCGAGCGCATAGCCTGCTGCGCCTGCCGCCACCAAGGTTTTACCCGCGCCCACATCACCTTGCACCAGTCTGAGCATCGGCACTGAGGTTGCCATATCGCTGACAAGCTCAGTCATAACGCGAGCTTGCGCCTTAGTGAGGCTAAAGGGCAAGCTGTCAAACAGCTGCGTGGTCAGTGTGCTGTGCGGCTCGCATTTGGGCGCTTTGTGCTGATGTAGCTGCTGACGACGATACAAGAGGCTCAGCTGATGCGCAGTCAGCTCTTCAATGATTAAGCGCTGACAAGCCGCATGAGTGCGCGCGCTGAGCTGGGTGAGCAAATGCTGCTGCTGACCCATATCGGTATAGGTCGGCGGTGTGTGCAGCAACACCAATGCCTCAAAAATCGTCAAGCTATAAACATTATCAGGATGTGCCGTATATGCTGAGGCGGTAGCCTTGACAGATAAGTCAGACGTGAACATATCACTAGCTGCAGCATAACCGTTGTCATTTTTGCCACTTTTTTCGGATACATGCTGAGTGACAAAGGGTACTAACGGCAAGTCTACCACCACCGCAAAATCTGCAGCGGTAAATAGTGTCATCGGCAGCCCTTGACTGCGCACAGTTTGTAGCGCCATTTTAATTAAAGTACGCAGCTTATTTTGATGTAGACCTTTGACCGTCGGATAAATCGGCTGTAGTCCCGTACGGGTAATGGCGGTACTGTCGGTGATGAGCTGATATTCAGGGTGGTGCAGCTGCTTACCGTAACGGCTGACCTTAACCTCTCCGAACAGCTGCAGGCGATTGCCCACGCTCATGGTCTGATCAAGCCCGCGATACACCTTAAAAAAGCGCAGCGATATCGTGTCGCTGCCATCATCGATCACCACGGTCATGCCGCTGCGCTTGGTGTCAACATGCACCACGCGGCCACAGATCAGCGCTGACTGTCCATGCGTAAGCTCAGCGATTGATACCAAGCGACTGCGATCCTCATAAGCTCGCGGCAAATGCAGCAACAAGTCAAAAATCCGCACAATATCCAACTGCGCCAGTTGCTCTGCTACTTTTGGCCCCACACCAGCCAGCGCCGTCACAGGCATGTCAATGGCGGATGGCAGATGATTGGCAGGTGGGTAAGGCGCTGGACTACTGGTACTTGACATCAAAAATCCCTAATGACCATGTCTCTTATGTGGTAAATACGATAAGCCACCATTTTTTTGACCATATCGCGTAATGACTCAAAGCAACTTGATAACAATCAATGACTTACCTCCTGTCATTATAACGGAGAAAAGACTTGATTATGCCAGGCAATTTGGTGAAGATGCGTCTACGTTATTATCGCCCGCATTGTGGGCTACTACGATAAGGCTTGGTTATGCTGGCACGCTTTTTATTTTCATCTCGACGTTATACCCATACGGCAAGCTTGTTAGCAGTAGCAGGACTGATCAGTAGTTGTGCGACGATCTCGCCTGCCACTAACACGCTTACTACTCCTAAAGCAAAAGCACCCACTGTGGCCTTAGTTCTAGGCGGCGGCGGCGCGCGCGGCTTCGCTCATGTGGGCGTAATAAAGGCATTGGAGGAAAATGGCATCAAACCAACCATGGTCGTCGGCACCAGTGTCGGCAGCTTAATCGGTAGCCTGTATGCCAGTGGTTACACGCCTACCGATCTTGAGCAACTGGCATTAACCACCACCGATAGCCAGTTGACCGACTTTACCTTGTCCAATCAAGGCTTTATCGAAGGCATCAAGCTCAAAAACTTTATCAATGAAAAAGTTCATGGACAAACCATAGAAGATTTCCCAATTGCCTTTGCTGCCATCGCCGCGGAAAAACACACGCTAAAAAAGGCGGTTTTTACCACAGGTGATGCAGGCCTTGCTGTGCAAGCCTCCTGTAGTGTACCCAATATTTTCATCCCGCCGCGCATCCCTGAAAAAGTGGGCAAGAAATACGTCGACGGCGGTGTGGTCAGCTTAGTACCTGTCGACAGTGCGCGCGATTTGGGTGCAGACATCGTTATCGCTGTTGACGTGACTGGCACACCAAATAACAATACTACTAAAAATAGACGCATCACGCTCAGCTCATTAAGCGACTTTTGGGGCTTTCTTGAAACCAAGGTCGTCTCATCAGCCAACCACTCTTCATCAGTAAACAGTGAGCGCGAGCGCGCGGATATTGTCATTACCCCGAATACTGCACACGTCAGCTCAATAGATACCAGCAACCGTCGCTCGCTTATCGAAGCAGGCGCGCAAGCCACGACGCAACAGATTGGCGCTATCAAGCGATTAATTACAGAAAAATCCACCAGCAAATATAAGACGCTCGCTGTAAAACAATAAAGACGAGCATAAAAATCCCCAAAAACGGGAGAGTTTTTGGGGATCTTTTGCATACAGTGGTGATCTACGCTGATAATCTTAGGACATCATCGCGCTTTGAGATGCGCCATAAAGTTTGATCGGTGCGCGCTACGAGAACGCCAATTCAAACAAGCGTGAGCTACCACTGACTTCAAAGCCTACTAGCAGCAGCGGCTTGCCCGTTGGGGAATCATCACTAGAGATAAAGGTTAAGCCCTCAGGCCCCAAGTCGCCATCGGCATTTGCGGCGCTACTGCCCGCTTTTGCTGCCGCTAACTTAGCATCATCAAAGGTACGGGTATTGATCTCACCCATCAAGGTGACATTGGTTGGATCGGTCACATCAAAGGCCATGATGCTCGAAATGCGCTCAAGTCCTACAAAGGCAATGGTTTGCATCCCCACCTGCCCGATGACCACGCCTTCAGGCTCCACCCCTTTATTGTCACTGCGGTTGTCGAAGTCGTTTTTGTCATTACTAGCGTTAAAGTTATCAGGGTATTTATCTGCGATAACCTTGGCCATTAGGCTGCTGCTGTCATAGACAGGAGTACTCATGTTGGCAGTGTCCCAAATACTAAACGAGCGCGCGCCAAAACTATATAGCGTGTCGTAAACTCCATCTTTATTAACATCACCCATGACGGAAGAAAAATCTATTTTACCCAGCGCCTTATCATCAGCGCAATCGAGATTGTGACAGGCAAGCGTGTTGTATCGACTGCCATCAACGGACACATCGTTAAAGCCAATCTCTTCATTAAAGTCGCCCCACTCGCGCGCATCGCCCTCATTGGCGGTGACCAGATAGGTTTTATTGCCAATCGTATAGGTGTCAATCGCATCTGGCATATACATGCCCATGATTGGCCATGTATTGATATTGATGCCGCCATCTTTGTTGCTCACGTCCAGCTCATTGCCGCGCTTTGAGTGGTCTTTGGCACCGAGCGCTTGGATATCCGTCACCATAGCACTGGCAATATCGATAACGGCGATCGCGTTATTTTCTTGCAGGCTGACATACGCCGTATCGCCGTCTTCACTCACCGCGATATATTCAGGCTCCACGTCTTCTGCCACCGTACTCATACTGCCATCGGCTTTTTGACCAAAAATGCGCACGCCTGCATCCATAAGCGCCTGCTTCTGGGCGTTATACGCGGTAAACGTCGCCGTCTTTACGATAGGGCGGTTAATATCGCTAATATTGATGACACTCACTGAGCCTTCAGGGTCAATTTGGTAGCGATCATCAGGCTCGCCTTCGTTTGCCACCAAGAGCGTGTTGCCATCAGGGGTGAACGTGACCATATCAGGCAGCGCGCCCACCTCGATGCTGCTGATGCGCGTCAGTGTATCCGCCTCATACAAGACGACATGCCCGTTATCGGTTTTGTTCTGTCCTTGTACCGCCAGCGCGACAATATCGCCATGCACCGCCACGCTGTTGACCGTACTGCCAATGTCGGACACATCCAGCGACTGTAGCCATACGGGGTTCTGGATGTCTTCGATATTCAGCACATCGACCTTTTCGTTTTGAGCATTGACCACAAACGCACGCTTAGTTTCTGGATGAAAGGCGGTAATCTCAGCGGCAGACTCATCAAAGCCGCCATGCACATAACTGCCTGCGGGCGTAAAGGCCACTGCCTGATAGTTCGTGGGCGTAGGCGTTGTGATAGGCGGCGTGCTGATGTCATTACTACCATCACTTTGACAGCCGCTCATGCCCATTGCGAATAATGTTGGCAGTGCCACTATCGCCCCCAAACGACTGAGACGATGACCATGTTGAAGCAGTGTTGAGTGAGGCAAAAAAGAGCGGCGAGCGCGAGTCATGAGCGAATCCTTTTATTATAGATGAGGCATCAATGGTGATGAGTGCTGGCATGACTCGCTATAGTAAGGCACAAATATGAACAGACGATGACGCGCGGCGTGATGACGCCTTGAGGCTGTTAACTGAGCTGCTTTTAACTGACGGACATAAAAAAAGCATACCAAAAGGTATGCTTTTTTATGCGCTCATAAACGTCAGTAACGGTTTATTTTACTTTCGCACGATACTTAACCATTACCGTATCATTTAAGCCAATACCTTCTAGATCCCAACGCACTGCTTGATAATATTTCAAAGGAATTTCTTGCGTTTTGCCATCAATCTTACCGCGTAGTGGCATACGGGCAAAGCGCTCGCCATCCACGCTACCATAAGGGAAGTCTGGTGACACGCCACCAAGCAGCTCAACCTGCTCAGGGATCGAAATCGTTACCGTCATTTTGCGCACACGATCACTGTTGGTATTGGTAAAAAAGCCCTGATATTCAAGCACATTGCCTGACTGCAACCGCGTGTTGGCAGTCACAGGTACCAGCGTCTCTTCACCATTCGCATCGACACTGACCAATGAGGCAGTGATTTTGCTATTGACAGCTTGCGCTGATGGCATGCTGTTGCCATTTGATGCTTGCATCGCGGCGCTGTTGTCCAGCGCAGGCTCTGGCGTTGGTAGCATCGCGGAGGCTTGTGTGACTGCCATCACCCCAACGAGCGTGCCTGCAACGACGTGAAACAAACGATGACCAGTCCAGGCGGCAAACGGATTGGCAAAATGGTTGCTTTTTTTCATGGTGTTTATTATTCCTAGTTAATGTATCGGTAAAACGGTACTCACTCAAACCTATGACGCGAACGCATCATGTGGCAAGGCAATCATGGCAGTGGTGATCAAGACATACATAACACAATAGCACTTAGCATAACAAAAAGTATTTAACCCGACACTAACCCCGTGTTGCGGTTATGTATATCGTAGCGCTGCATAAATAGTATGCCGATCACTCAAATAAAAGATAGCTCATACTGATGTTTTTTGCTATGGTAAATCTTTAGTATTCGACAACTTTTTGTCACCTCTCTTTTTCTCTTTCTACGATTATTTATTACGCCTACTATGACTACTAGCGCCATGCCACAGATAAACCCTGAATACGTCCATTGGTTCCGTAATTCTGCGCCCTACATCAACACGCATCGCGGCAAAACGTTCGTGATCATGTTCGGCGGCGAAGCGGTCAACCACCCCAACTTTAGCACTTTGATTCACGATTTTGCCTTGCTGCACAGCCTAGGTATCAAGCTGGTGTTGGTACATGGGGCTCGACCACAAATCGAAAAAAACCTCAAAGAAGCCGATATCGCCTCACCGCTGCATCAAGACATTCGTATCACGCCGCGCATCGCCATGCCTGCTATCCTACAAGCCGTAGGCGCGATTCGCTTGCAAATCGAAGCGCAGCTGTCGATGGGTCTGGCCAACTCACCCATGTATGGCTCACGCATTGATGCCGTATCTGGCAACTTTGTCACCGCACGTCCTTACGGCGTACGCGATGGCGTTGATTACCAAATGACGGGCGAAGTGCGCTCTATCGACGTTGATGCCATCAAAAACAACCTACTACACAATCATATCGTGATTTTGGGTTCTATGGGCTATTCAGCCACTGGCGAGGTCTTTAACCTATTGGCAGAAGACGTGGCACTCAGCGCAGCCGTTGAGTTGGGCGCTGACAAGCTGATTTTCTTAGGCGAAGAAGCAGGCATCAATGATGGCGATCGCCTCCTTCACGAAATGATTCCCAATGAAGTCGATCGTTTCTTACGTGGTCGCGACCTCAACTGCGAGCTGAACTACTTCTTAAACTGTGCCAGCAGCGCCTGCCGCCAAGGTGTGCACCGCACCCATATCATCTCTTACGCCAAAGACGGCGCGTTATTAGAAGAGCTGTTCACCCGTGATGGCTCAGGAACGCTTATCAGCCACGACCCATATGAAGAGATTCGCCGTGCCAATATCGATGACGTGGTCGGCTTGGTAGAGCTATTGACCCCGCTTGAAGAGCAAGGCATTTTGGTCAGTCGTTCACGTGAACGCTTAGAGCAAGAAATCGATAACTATAGCGTCATCGAGCGCGATGGCATGATTTTGGGCTGTGCCGCACTGCATACGCTAGATGATCAATCCGCCGAAGTCGCTTGCGTTGCTGTACGCCCAGAATATCGCAATGGTAGCCGCGGTACTGATTTGCTGGCTTTTTTAGAACAGCAGGCGCGTAGCCACGGCCTATATAAGCTGTTTGTCTTGACCACCCGCACTGCGCATTGGTTTGTTGAGCAAGGTTTTGCCGAAGTGGATGCCTCATCTTTGCCTGAGCCGCGCCAAGAGCAGTACCACAATGGCCGCAACTCTAAGGTATTCCAGAAAAATCTGTAATAAGCGATTCAAACAATACCTAAGTACCATTCATAAAAAAGCCCTGACATTATATGTCAGGGCTTTTTTAATCTGTGCCAGCAGCGCGTCATGTCACTGATGGCTCATTATGTATGTGTTATTTAACTTCAAGCAGCTCAACAGTAAAGATCAAGGTGCTGTTTGGCTCGATACCTGCGTTGCCCGCTTCGCCATAAGCAATGTCAGCTGGGATATAAAATTCGTATTTGCCGCCTTCTTTCATCAGTTGCACGCCTTCAGTCCAACCTGCGATGACTTGGTTCAATGGAAACTCGATAGGCTGACCGCGCTCATATGAGCTGTCAAACACAGTACCGTCTAGCAACTTGCCTTCATAGTTCACTTCTACCACATCAGTGGCTTTTGGCGACTTGCCTATCCCTTCTTTCAGTACTTTATACTGTAGGCCAGATTCGGTTTCTTGTACGCCTTCTTTTTTCGCATTTTCTGCTAAGAATGCTTCACCTTTGGTTTTATTTTCTTCCGCTTTGGCTTGCATCTCTTTAGCAAAATTTTCTTCTTGCTCTTTTTGATAATCTGTCAATACTTTCTGCATTTGTTCTTGCGTCAATGCTGCATCATTACCTTCGTAACCGTCACGGAAACCTTTTTCAAAGGTATCAAGGTTCAAGTCTTTGATGGCTTCTTTATTGCCTTCAGCCATCATAAAACCCAAACTGTAGCCGACTTTTTCAGGAGCCGTGCTTTGCTCAGTGATCGCCACAGTAGAAGCAGCCGATTCTTGGTTGCCATTGTTAGTGCTACAGCCTGTTGCTAAAAGCATCGCACCAGTTAAGGCACTGACGGTCAAAGTAGTGATTTTTTTCATAGAGTACTCTCAAGTTGTCAAAATAGTGGCGAGATGTCACGTGGATGACATCATACCAAATCTTGGTTTTTTGAGCTACGATTGCGATGAAATTATCGGGCTAATGTACGATCTTTGTTAATATTTACTATTAAATTAACAACTTATCACACAATTATGGTTTCAGGTTAAGCTTTCTGTCTTTAATCTAAAGGATATATCCGCTAAGCTAAAAACAGCTCAGTCAACAAACACCAAGCGTAAGTATTTTATAATGTCGTGTCCAATCATCAACAGTAACGTCATAAGTACCTAACTGGTAGGTTATCATCGTCTGATTGCGGCATATATTCATCTATAAAATCGTCCGCTTTTTATGACCACAATAAAACTCGTCACAATTAAGCCGTACTCCATGATAACCACCACTACACACGTAGCATGGCACATCGCTTGATTAGAGTAGGACAGGATGAACGCTCATGGATACCACTGATGGATTCTTAGACGGACCGTTCGGGTCGGTTATTGGCGCTTTTTTTATTTTATTAATTGGTTTTTTGATCGCGCTTGGACTCAAAATTCTGATACGTAAAGTACTTGCCAAAATTAACCTAAACCAGCGCATGAACACCTCTACAGGTAAAAACCACGATATTGAAAATATCATTGCTAACGTTGTGTTTTGGTTTATCCTAGTGATTGCCATTTCAGGCACGCTCAACCAACTTAACCTCAATTCTATTTCAGCACCATTTGCCAATATGGTAAACCAAGTGATGCTCTTTATTCCTAATTTTGTTGGCGCTATCGCCATCGGTATCGTCGGTTGGGTGGTCGCCACCGCAGCCCGCACCGCGATCAACACGGCACTATCAAAAACCTCAATAGATGAACGCCTCAGCACTCAAGCGGGCATCAAGCCCATGAGCGGTACCATCGCCGATATGGTGTATTGGTTTATTCTATTGGTTGTACTGACCATTGCGCTTGGTAAAGTCGGTCTTGATGGCTTGTTTGCGCCGCTCACCCACATGGTGAATGACATCCTAAACGCGGTGCCTAACCTCTTAAAAGCAGGCTTGGTCTTTGTAGTTGGCTATGTGATTGCCAAGGTTGTACGCGGCATCGTTACCAACTTGGTCTCTACATTTAACGTACAAGGCCTTGCCTCTAAAGCAGGTTTAAGCGAGCAAAATAGCATCCCCAATATCGCGGGGTCATTGGCATTTTTGGTGGTGATTATTCCCACCATCATCGCGGCATTAGAAGCACTACGCATTGATGTGATTGCCCGTCCTGCGACCAACATGCTCAACAAAATCCTAGAAGCCTTACCAGTCATCTTTACCGCCATCGCCGTTTTGGTAGTGACGTTTTATATTGCACGCTTGGTGGCCAACATCGTCAAAAGCTTGATTGACAATACACAAATCAACCAGTTGCCAGCCAAAGTCGGTTTAGAAGAAACCATGGGTAACCAGAACGTATCAGATTTGGTTGGTCATGCGATCATCTTCTTTGCCATGCTATTTGCCACCGTTGCCGCCGCTGACCTACTTGGTTTTGAGCCGATCTCAGCCATTATCACCATGTTTATCGCCTTTGGTGCCAATATCATCTTGGGCGCGATCATCCTATTTATCGGCTTTTGGCTTGCCAATATCATCGCGGGTGTCGTTGAGCGCTCAGAGCAAGGCTCGCAGTTTCTTGCCAATATCGTTCGCGTCTTAATCATGGGCTTAGTGTTGGCCATGGGGCTAAAAGCCATGGGCATCGCTGACTCTATCGTCAACCTTGCCTTTGGTCTGACCCTTGGCGCCGTTGCCGTTGCCTTTGCGCTATCGTTCGGTCTCGGTGGTCAAGAAGCTGCCGCCCGCTTTTTGCGCAAAATGCAGGACAAAATGGACGAAGAACGCACGGGGTTAAAAGTAGACACCACACGTCATACCACAACCACTTCAGACACAGCGAATAAGGTTGCTGACTCAGTACGTGACCATACTCCTGACACTAAAGACGCTCCAGATGCGAGTGCTGATGACAACACACGCACCGCTGATGCCTTGAACACCCTTGCCAGCAACAGCACTGCAAGCCATACAGAGCGCCTACATACTGACAACGCCACGCACCCAGCGACTGGCGATGACAATAACAATGTCGATAGCAATCATGACGTAAAATAAGTACCCATCGTTATTGACTGCCCTAAAAAAGACAGCCTAGGCTGTCTTTTTTATATGTGGTTTTTGACTGCTGTCTTGCTGCTTCAGTCACTATCTATAGATTATAGACACGATGTATGAACACCATCTAAAGACAAAACGATGATAAATAGCAACGCTATTTGCGCCGCGCAGGTACAGATAAATTCAGCTGTATGCTTGGCAGCGATTGCACAGCGGTTTGCTTGCCTTCAGTACTTGCCAGCGGTTTCTGCTGATATTGCTGCGTCATCTGTTGTAGCTGCTTGGTCAACTGACGTTCTCTTGGCGTCATGGCAGCAACGGGCTGTATCCAAATGTCCATATCGACAAAGGTCTCATCACCCTCAGTCACAAACTCAATGCCCAGTACCACCACATGATGCAGCTCAGCCAATGGTAAGCGCAGCGCAACGTCAGTGGCTATCTGCTGTAAGCTTGGCTGAATAGCGACTCTACGGTGCTGGCTATCCTCAGCATCCCCATAAAATATCATCACATAATGCCGACCCAAGCTGGTATAAGAATGCTGATGGATCACATAGCCTGCCGCCCTAAGCTCGGCCGATTGTGCAGGATACCGATATAACGTACGTACCAGCTCATGGCGTGAAAACAACGACTCATCAAGCAGCTGCTGCTGCCATAGCCTTGACTGTTCATCGACTGTCTCAGCTGGCACAGTGGCGGTGTCAGTACGTCGGGTGAGCACTTGTGTCATCAGCTGCGTCCACAGCTGCGCGGCTTGCTGCATTTCAACGACATAGCGCGCACCATTTTGTTGTCGCAGTGCCACACTCATATGTACCGCAGCACGGTTTGGCTGTTCTTGCATACCGTATTTTATCAGCGCATTATCGATACTCAGTGCTGGTATCAATAACTGCTCACTGTTTAAAAACTGCTCAAGCAGCGTTTGCTCACGTGCAAATAATGGCTGACCACTGATAATGGATTGTTGCATCTGCTCGCGGTGGTATCGTAAAAACTGCCAGACGTCATCAGGCGTTTGCAGCGCTTGTAGTACCAAATTCCAATCGTACCAGCTAAATACTTGTAACACCGCCTTGTTATCATGCACCTCAATAATCAAATCTTCCAGAAAATAACGCGCGCCAAAGTCATGTGATACACGCGCGGCTAAGGTTTCAGTTGCCGCTGTTTGCGCTGTACCATAACGCTGTATGTCCACGTGACACACATCACAACTAGCCATCTGCATAGCCGCATTTTGGCTGGTATGGCGCTTTTGCCACAGTAGCCCCGCTTTGATCACGCTTTGACGCGCCTGCTCAATGGCTGCCTTATCTGCCTCCATCGCAACCCAGCAGGTGATGTCCAAAACAGACAGCCTGCCACGCGGCAAATCATAGACACGATATGCGGCGCTATAAGGCACTGTCACCGAGGCGGCCAGTACCGTATCCGTAGCCACGTGCTCTGGTTTCAAATACGGTTCAAGTACCGATCGTGTTGACTGGGTATCCAAAAACAGACTCGTTTTCTCAGGCACAGCCTTGATCCTTTATGATTAGCATGATTGGTCAGATACACTGGGCGGCTTTGTATCTCTACTGTTGACATATTGGCAGGTTTATTATCATTGCGCGCGCACATATCGCTTTCGCTGTAATGACTTGTTATGATGACAGCATACGCTACGCACTGATATAAGTTTACCATTACAAGAAATAAGGACAAAACATATGAAACGCTTTAGAGAAAAAACGGTGATTGTCACTGGTGCAGGCTCAGGTATTGGCCGAGCAACCGCTATTCGCTTTGCCAATGAAGGCGCCAGCGTGGTACTGGTCGGCCGCACTGCCAAAACATTGGAGGAGACGACGGAGGAGTTTCCGCAAGATCATACGTGGATTCATACCGACAATTATCTGACCGTCACCTGTGACATCAGCGTCCAAAGCCAAGTCCAAGAAATGGTCGAGCAAGCCGTAGAAAAATTTGGCAAGATTGACGTCTTAGTTAACAATGCTGGCAAAGCGGTTCAAGGTAAAATCACTGACTTGTCCAACACAGATTGGCAAACAGCGCTGGACATCAACTTAAGTGGTACTTTTTATGTCTGTCAGGCTGCCATGCCGCATTTGATAGAAACCAAAGGCAACATCGTCAATGTTTCCTCATTATCGGGTATTGGTGGGGACTGGAACATGCCAGCATACAATGCTGCTAAAGCTGGCGTCACCAACCTGACACGCACATTGGCGCTCGATCATGGCCCTGATGGCGTACGTGTCAATGCCGTTAATCCCAGCGTCACCAAGACCAACATGACCACCGCCATTCAAGACAATGACAGCAAAATCGACAAATTTCTAGCGCGCTGCCCACTGGGACGACTGGCAACTCCTGAAAACATTGCCGCAGCCATTACCTTTTTGGCCAGTGAAGATGCAGCGATGATTACTGGGGTAAATTTACCTGTCGATGGCGGCGTAAATGCCTCCAACGGTCAACCGCAGTTTTGAGCAATGAGCGCCTGAGATAGTGTTACTTTTTAGCAGACACTATCTTTCTTCTGCCTCACGATTCACATCCTGTAGCGGCTGCGACAAGCGCTCAGGGTGCTTTGGCATCACCCCTTTAAACTGCTGATAGATTTTTGGCAAATCCGTGTCGATATCGCCTGTGGGGTATATCGGGGTCAAAAAGCGCATCTCTTTACTTTTATAATCAAGTGCCACTGGCAAGATCGGCACACCTGCCCCCAGTGCCAAATAATAAAACCCTGTCTTCCAGTTCTCGGTATATTGCCGCGTGCCCTCTGGTGCCAAACCCAAAAACAGTGGATCACCCGCTTTAAAGCGATCAATACTCGCTTGTAGCACTGAGCCTTTTTTATCACGATTGACTGGCACTACTCCCATCCAGCGTAGCAACTGCGCAAAAATGGGCACTTTAAACAACGTGTGTTTTCCCATAATACTGATATTCAAATCCAGCGCAAACAACCCCGGCAGGGCGTATACCCCATCAAAATTAGAGGTATGCGGTATTCCTAGCACCACTGCCTGCGAAATATTTGGCACCGTGCCCACCGCTCGCCACCCTAAGCTTTTAAACAAGCAAGCACCAATCGTCGAGGACAACTGGTTGCCACGTCGAGGCACCAGCTTGCCAATATCTTGTTTGCCAAGTGTTGGTAGCTTGGTTCGCTTTTGGGTGCTGCCGATATCAGCAGTATGATCTGGCACGGGATCAGAGCGGCGCTTGGGCATGGACATCATAGTGGTACCATATTGGACAATATCTTCATCATAGCAGCATATGAGGTGGTGTTATCAGTTTTTCTTACCCGTTTATCTAAGTGATGACCACTGCGCAGCCGATCGCTATAGTGGTACATCCGCCAAGTTGCCTTTGTGCTCCAGCCATGATTTACGATCAGCCGAGCGTTTTTTTGCCAGTAGCATGTCCATCACGCTATTGGTCAACACCATATCGTCCATATCAAGCTGCACAAGGCGGCGCGTGTCACGGTTCATGGTTGTCTCACGCAACTGCTCCGCACTCATTTCACCAAGTCCTTTAAAGCGGGTGATTTGCGCTTTTTTATTGCCTGCCACGCCTTTTAAGATATGCTCAAGCTCTGCTTCATCAAGCGCGTAATGGACTTCTTTACCCACATCAATACGATATAGCGGCGGCATCGCCACAAATAAGTGACCGGCATCAACGAGTGCGGGGAAATGTTTGACAAACAGCGCACAGATCAGTGTAGCAATGTGCAAGCCGTCCGAGTCAGCATCGGCTAAAATACAGATTTTATCGTAACGCAGTTCAGACAAGTCATCAGAGGCAGGATCAACCCCGATCGCAATGGCAATATCATGAATCTCTTGGCTGGATAACACCGTATCTGATGACACCTCCCACGTATTCAAAATCTTACCACGTAGCGGCAATATCGCTTGATAGTGACGATCACGCGCCTGTTTGGCGCTGCCCCCTGCCGAATCCCCTTCTACCAAAAACAGCTCAGCACCGTCGCGCAAATCGCCGCGACAATCAGCCAGCTTACCGGGTAGTGCGGGGCCTTGAGTGATTTTTTTACGGGCTACTTTCTTGGCTGATTTCAGGCGTCGACCTGCTTTGTTAATCGCCAACTCAGCGAGCTGGGTGCCAAGCTCCGCATGCTGGTTTAACCACAAGCTAAACGCATCTTTTGCCAAAGTCTGTACCGCACTGGCCGCCTCGCGGCTGGACAATCGCTCTTTGGTCTGGCCTGAGAACTGCGGCTCTGAAAACTTTAGGGACAAGATATAATTCACTCCATCCCACACATCTTCCGCCGTCAGCTTCACATTGCGCGGTAGCAAACTATGAATATCACAAAACTCACGCAGCGCCTCTAGTATGCCCGTACGCAAGCCATTGACATGCGTACCACCCTGCGCCGTTGGAATCAGATTGACATAGCTCTCTTGTATCGGTGTGCCCCCATCAGGCAACCAAGACACCGCAAAGGTCACACCCGCACGCTCACCTTGCGCCGCATCATAATGATAATAAAATGGTGCAGGCGGCAGCGTTTCAAGCCCATCCAACTGCTCGCTTAGATACTCAACTACCCCATCGGCAAACTGCCACACCACTTTTTCATTATTGATTTCATCAACAAACTCAATGGTCAGCCCCGCTGCCAATACCGCTTTGGCTTTTAAATTGTGCTTGAGCTGCTTCACGTTAAATTTAGGTGTGTCAAAAAAGCTACTATCCGCCCAAAAGCGTACTTTCGTACCGCGCTTACGTTTATTCGAGCTGACCGATTCGGTCAATGCCGTGACAGGCGTACCACTCTCAAACGCAATATCAAATTGTGTACTGTCGCGCCATACCGTCACCTCAACCCGTGTTGATAGCGCATTGACCACCGAGATACCCACACCATGCAGGCCACCTGACACCTGATAATTGGAAGTCGAAAACTTACCACCTGCATGCAAACGGGTCAAAATCAGCTCGACGCCTGACTGCCCAAACTCAGGGTGGATATCGGTTGGCATGCCGCGCCCATCATCCTCTACCGATAATGACCCATCACTGTGCAGCTGTACCTTGATGGTTTTGGCATAACCCGCCAACGCCTCATCCACCGAGTTATCAATGACCTCCTGCGCCAAATGATTGGGGCGCGTGGTTTCTGTATACATTCCAGGGCGGCGACGTACAGGTTCAAGCCCTTCTAAGACCTCTAGCGACTGTGCATTATATTGACTCACAAAAGCATCCTTGGATATTCATAAATAATTGATTCTATTGAGCCATTATAACGAAAAATCAGCCAGCTGAGGATAAGCGTCACTTTTTCACGTCATATAATGTCGTTTGCTTATACTTGAGCGAGTTGCTGTACCAGTACCATCACCTGCGGCAAGTGCTCAGCAAAATCGCTGAATCTATGATCCCCGCCTGCTTGTACTGTCACTGATGCACCCTGCTCCTGATAAAAGACCTCGGATAGCTCAGCATCTAACAGCTCATCGCCTGATTTGATCAATGCTGCTACTTTATGTGGATGATTCAGGGTTGAAAGCTGATGATCAGCAAACCACTGCACATCAGCCATCGTCATCTGCCAACCGCCTGCAGTAGTATGCAAAACCGTATCATTCGAGAAGTCCATCTTTTGGTTAAGTTGGGAAGTATCAGCAAAGCGCTGCAAAGTGATGTGCGGTTGCGTACTGGGATTGAGTAGCAACGCGGGACAGCCCGTTTCATTACTGATCAAGGTTGAAAAATAGCCGCCTAATGAACTGCCTATCAATACCGTGCTAGACTGCGGATTATGTTTATTACCAGTATCGTTAAGACCACTAATCAATGCTAACAGCTGCTCGCGGATCTTCTCAGGTGACTTGTTCAGATCGGGGCGCAGCACTGTAATCTCGGGGTGATGACGCTGGCAGTATTGTTCAAGCAATTGGCCTTTGGTAGAGCTAGCATCACTATTTAGACCATGGATATAGATAAGGTTCATGCGGTGTCTCACTGATTTATTATGATTGTCTGATGTGGGCTATTCATATTTAGCATAGCATCCACAAAACCAGAATAATAATAGTAAAACGGCACATTGTTAGTCAGCATTTGCGACATAATAGCGTTTATATATTCGTTTTATGCTAATTAAAAGGATGACGATAATAGCATGGAGCCGCCATGAGTCAATAGTTTGAGCTGTTCGACATTGACAACCTGTGTATCAGTACCTGTCAAAGCAATAAAAGAGGCTATTGCTTTGGTTGCCTGCGTAGTCGAGCCGAGCGCCAACGGTGGCATCATATGACGACAGAGCAGCAACACGAGGTGCTAAGACTTATCGCTGGACGTAAGCTGCGTATTGAGCTTATGCGGCTACGTAAAAACGAGCAGTTGGGATTTGATTTTGAAGAAGAGTTTGAGGTGGGTGAGTTGTTTTGAGAGAAAATAGGTAGAATAAGTAGGTGCTGTAGACAGAAATAAATAAAGGGTAAAATCTTGGATTTAATGAATTTCAGGAAAAAAATTTATTCACAAACCCTATTACAAATTTATTTTTGACAATGTCGAAAATAAATTTGGTAGTAGCTTCTAAAGTCTTCTAACTCCCAATACAACCCTATTCTTTGAATCAACGAGTGTTCTAAGAGAATCATCTCTATAGATTGACCCATTTGAATCATAGCAATCCTTTGTAGTCCATATTGGCCCTGTCAAAGCATTTTTTACTTGCAATGGGGTTGGATCAATTATATCCACCACTTTACTAATATAATGCTCTATACGGACATTAAATTTTGGAAGTACTGCGTACTGACTATTTGCTAGAACAAGTGCACGCTCACATTGGATATTTTTTGACGCGTTGGGATCACTATCATAAGTGTCAATCACTGCCATTACTGCAGTTTGTAATAAACTTACAGGATTATCTTCTCTCGCTAAACCTGAGATTAGATCTACATCTTTGAGATACTTTGATAGACAGATTATTAGCGAACTGTATTCACCTTCGAATACAAAAGGAGTTAGACAATCACCTTCGGATAGCCAAAAGTCGACCTGTCCTTCAGGTATAAGTCCTTCGTAAGGATGCAACGTCCCAAAATTTGGAAGATCAGCCTTAAAATCATCCCATTTTAAACCATGAATGCTTACATGATCTACAGAGTTTGCACCCAGAAAATTATCGTATTCACTAGGTAGGAATACAGTAACTTCTGTTTCTCCAGCGATGTAATGATCCCATGCACAAATCCAAAATACTCTAGTCGTAGCTACTCGAATGTAAAAACCAACTCGACCAATAGCAGCGATTACAATATCCTCAACAGCTAACTTTAAGTTCTCAAGCATTACTTTAACTTGGAGTATGCTTATGACACTATTTGGATCATGTTTAGCAGCATTATATGCAAGCCTTATATTATGAATGAAATCGATTTTATCTTGGCTTATAGAGTGTATTTTTAATTCTTCGACAAATGAGTAAAAATTATTCCTGTTGCTTTTTGCAGGAAATACGTCCCTTTTAAGAAAAAGCTCTGTTGCTGAAGCTATCTTTGAAAGTAAGTCTTTAATATCTGATTCTTCATAACCTTTTATTATATATTTATTCAGCGCACATAAGGCTTCGTCTGTTTCAGTAATCATTGCTTGTCCATAAGTACTCAAATTTCAGCTCCTAACTAAATTATACAAGAATTGATTTTATATAAATTTATATACTCATATCATAAGCCAAAAATCTAAATTCATAAACAGCGCG
>NZ_JBHNYR010000016.1:0-82596 GCF_054960615.1 Psychrobacter sp. PSi21 | reverse complement strand
ATCTTATGCTTTTTATTTGATATTGCCTTACATTGTCCTTATATAGATAGGCTTGGTTTCATAAACGGTATGTTGTCCATGTGCCGCTTGAGGAATGCAGGTACAGTTACCGTTGTAGGCTCGAATTGGTCGGTTGTTTTGGCTGTCTTTTTCACAAATAGATCATCGCTGCCAGCCGTCCCTTGTCATCTGGCCTTTATAGGGGGTTTTTGCTATAGTAGCTGGCTTCAGGACATCTCTGATTGGCACGGTCAGTTAACAGTATTTAAAGGGCCGTTTGCCGCGCTGGATATGAATGTGGCTATATAATTAGGATCATTAAGCCATGATTTTTATAAAAGTGTGATGCAGTGATGTCAATTTGTCATAACACGCCACGATGAGTGGATATAATTGATGTGGTCTTTCGGTCATATGATTGATGGTTGCAATCATCACTGCCAACGGACCCAAAAACAGGTGAATAGATTATGGTTGCGATTACTTTACCAGATGGTAGCGTCAAAAATTTTGAGGGAAATACAACAGTCATGGAGGTGGCTCAAAGTATTGGTACAGGACTTGCTAAAGCAACAGTAGCAGGTCGTGTCGACGGGCATTTGGTCGATGCCTGCGACCCCATCACCCATGATGCCAACGTCGAGATCGTTACCCCAAAAGATAGTGATGGTGTGGATATTATCCGCCATTCATGTGCACATTTGCTCGGTCATGCGGTTAAGCAGCTGTACCCTGATGTCAAGATGGTCATCGGTCCTGTCATTGAGGATGGCTTTTATTATGACATCTATAGTGAAACGCCATTTACGCCTGAGCATATGGAAGCCATCGAAAAACGTATGATGGTGCTTATTAAGCAAGACTATGATGTTATTAAGAAGATGACGCCACGTGATGAGGTCATTGACATCTTTCAGGCGCGCGGCGAAGACTACAAGCTGCAATTGATCAATGATATGCCCGGTGAGGACGCCTTTGGTTTATATCATCATCAAGAATATGTCGATATGTGCCGTGGCCCGCACGTACCAAATACTCGTTTCTTAAAAGTTTTTAAGCTGACCAAGATGTCAGGCGCATATTGGCGCGGTGATGCCAAAAATGAGCAGCTGCAGCGTATCTATGGTACGGCGTGGGCAGATAAAAAACAGCTCAAAGCTTATATCCAGCGTATTGAGGAAGCAGAAAAACGCGATCATCGCAAAATCGGCAAAGCGCTGAATCTGTTTCATATGCAAGAACAAGCACCCGGTATGGTATTTTGGCATGCCAATGGCTGGACGATTTATCAAGTGCTTGAGCAATATATGCGTAAAGTACAGTACGATAATGGCTATGAAGAAATCAAGACGCCACAAATCGTCGATCGCAGCTTGTGGGAGCGTTCAGGTCACTGGGGCAACTATGCGACCAATATGTTTACCACCGCCAGCGAAAGCCGCGATTATGCCGTTAAGCCGATGAACTGCCCTTGTCACGTCCAAGTCTTTAACCAAGGCCTAAAGTCATATCGTGATTTGCCGCTACGTATGGCGGAGTTTGGCTCGTGTCACCGTAACGAGCCATCAGGATCGCTACATGGCTTGATGCGGGTGCGCGGCTTTACACAAGATGATGCACATATCTTTTGTACGCAGGCACAGATTCAGCAAGAAGTGGCAGACTTTATCAAGCTGACCCTTGCCGTTTATGACGACTTTGGCTTTGAAGATATTGAGATGAAGCTCTCAACCCGTCCTGAAAAGCGTGTGGGTAGCGAAGAATCTTGGGATTTTGCAGAAAAAGCACTGGCTGACGCGCTAGACAGCTCAGGTCTTGATTGGGAATATTTGCCCGGTGAAGGCGCGTTTTATGGTCCGAAGATTGAGTTCAGTTTAAAAGACTGCTTAGGCCGCGTCTGGCAGTGCGGTACCATTCAGGTTGATCCGAATATGCCAGACCGCCTAGATGCCGAGTTTGTTAACGAACAAGGCGAGCGCGAAGTGCCTATTATGCTACACCGCGCTATTTTAGGCTCGTTTGAGCGCTTTATCGGTATGCTGATTGAGCATTATGCTGGCTGGATGCCTGTATGGCTTGCACCGCAGCAAGTGGCGGTGATGAATATCACTGACAAACAAGCAGACGCCTGCCAAAATGTTGTCAGCGAGCTGAAAAACGCAGGACTACGTGCCATCAGTGACTTGCGTAACGAAAAGATTGGATTTAAGATACGAGAGAAAACATTAGAACGTATTCCCTATATGCTAGTATTAGGGGATAAAGAAGTCGAATCGGGCAGTGTTAACGTCCGTACCCGCGAAGGTGAAAACCTAGGCGTCATGAGCGTTCAGGAATTTATTGAATTAGTGCAGACAGCCGTCGCCGCTAAAGGTCGACAGAATCAAAAAACAGATGAGGAGTAATACCTATTAAACAGTCAAACCGTTTGAACATCAACGAAGATATCAGCGTCAAAGAAGTCCGTCTTGTTAAAGAAGACGGCGAGCAAATGGGCGTGGTTGATATCGATACCGCGATGAAAGCGGCACGTGATGACAACCTAGACTTGGTCGAATTGGTCCCTGATGCGAAGCCACCCGTGTGCAAAATCATGGACTACAAGCGCTTCCTTTATGACCAAAAACAAAAGGCCAAAGAAGCCAAAAAGAACCAAAAGCAAACTCAGCTCAAAGAGATGAAGCTGCGTCCGAGTACCGAAGAAGCCGATTATCAGGTTAAACTGAAAAAAATCGTCAGCTTCTTAGAAGATCAGGACAAAGTAAAAATCAGCATTCGTTTCCGTGGTCGTGAGATGGCGCACCAAGAAATTGGCCGCCGCCAGCTTGAGCGCATCATTGAAGACACCGCTGATATCTCTAACGTCGAGCAATATCCCAAAATGGAAGGTCGTCAGATGGGCATGCTACTTGGACCTACCAAGAAAAAGTAAGCCAATAAGGTTATCTTTACGCTGACAAAAACGTGTTTATCTTTTTTGACCATCAATATGCTGCGGGATATTGGTGGTTTTTTACCATTGGCTTTACCAAATAAGTCCATTATCCGCAAAAATTGTTTTACAAAACCAATCTTCTTTAGTATCAAAGAACGCGGTAATCTTAATACAGTATAGGTTTTACTGGCCGTTTGCGGCTGGCAGAACCATGGGAACAATAATAACAACCTGATATTTTATTGCTAATTTTCTAACGCAGCTTTCAAAGGATAGTTTATGCAAGAGTTGACACCACCTGATAATGCCTCTACCCCTAGCATCTCTCTGACACCGCCCACGCCTGTCAAAGAAGTGGAGAAAAGCGAAGCCGATCAAATGGTCAAATTGGATGAAAACCAAATTCCAGAACTCGATGCCAAAGTGGATGCTTTTGTTGATCATGTTTTGTCCAACTCGGTACACAGTCCTGATTTTCAGGAAAATGTGCAATCTATCCATAATTTGGGCACAAAAGAAATTCGTGAGTCAGCACAAGTTTCTAATCGTATGCTTGAGCTGCCCGCCAAAAGCTTGGATAAAAGCTTGTTTGACAACTCCCCTATCGCCAAGTCGCTGACTGAGCTGCGCGCTATTGTCGAAGACTTAGATCCCAGTAAAAAAGAGCTGACCAGCTCACGTAAACTGTTTGGTCTGATCCCTTTTGGCAATAAGGTGCAAGATTATTTCCGTCAATATGAGTCAGCGCAGTCGCATATCAACTCGGTTGTTACCAGCTTATATAACGGTAAGGATGAGCTGCTCAAAGACAATGCGATGATTGAGCAAGAAAAAGTCAATATGTGGGCGCTGATGCAATCGATTCGCCAGTATATCTATGTGGGCAAAAAAATCGATGAGCAGCTTGAGCAAAAAGTGCATAACATCGAAGCGACCGATCCTGAAAAAGCGCGTATTATTAAAGAAGAGATGCTGTTTTATGTACGCCAAAAAAACACTGATTTTTTGACTCAGTTGGCAGTCAACGTACAAGGCTATCTGGCACTCGATACCATTCGCAAAAATAACTTAGAGCTGATTAAAGGCGTCGATCGTGCTACTACCACGACCGTCTCTGCCCTACGTACCGCCGTGGTGGTGGCGCAAGCCATGACCAATCAAAAACTGGTACTGGATCAGATCACGGCGCTCAATAAGACCACCAGCAGCCTAATCGAATCGACATCTGCCATGCTCAAACGACAGTCGGGTGAAATTCATGAGCAAGCCACCAGCAGTACGATAGAGCTGGATAAGTTGCAAAATGCCTTCAACAATGTCTATGACACCATGGACATGATCAGCAATTATAAAATTGAAGCATTAGACAACATGAAACAGACGGTCGATACGTTGACCTCAGAAGTCGACAAGGCACAAAAGTACTTAGATAAATCCAACCAAACCACAGTACTTGAAGTATCTAAAGATATTAATGCAAAAAAAATCACCCAACAATCTGGCTCATTAGATATTGATATCTAGGACAGGTAGCATGCCCTGAGCCGCCGCTGGCTATCTTGGCACATAACACAATTGTCGCAAGATATTGCGTTATGGTTCGTGTTAAGATAGTCACTACTTATGATTTAAAAAAAGATACGGTAATTTATGACTTGGAACGATCCAAACGCCTCAAGTGAGGCTCAAAAATATGACAACCCCATTCCAAGCCGTGAGCTGATCCTGCGCACGATTGCAGAACAGGGTGAAGCCACGCATCAGCAGCTAGCAAAAGTCTTTAGCATCAATGACCCTGATCAATTCGATGCGCTGGGCAATCGCCTAAAGGCCATGTCTCGTGATGGTCAAGTCAATCGTGACGGTCGACCGTATCGCTATCGCACTGTAACCAAACAAGACGTGGTCACAGGCATGGTATCGGCACATGCCAAAGGCTTTGGCTTTGTGGTGTTAGAAGACATGCCTGATCTATTTTTGCATGAAAAGCAAATGCGCTGGGTCTTT
Source organism: Psychrobacter sp. PSi21 (assembly GCF_054960615.1). Classification (NCBI taxonomy): domain Bacteria; kingdom Pseudomonadati; phylum Pseudomonadota; class Gammaproteobacteria; order Moraxellales; family Moraxellaceae; genus Psychrobacter; species Psychrobacter sp. PSi21. The sequence continues at coordinate 77,654 of NZ_JBHNYR010000016.1, read as the reverse complement.
AATGGCGATACGGTCAATGCGGTTGGTACGTCAACAGACAATCGTGGCCGTACTGAGGGACGCATTGTTGATGTGGTTGAGCGCCAGCAAAACCAATTTATCGGTACCGTTGCAAAAGATGAAGATGGCTACTGTGTTGAGCTGGGTAGTCCCAATAATCATCAACCGATTACTGTTACTGATGACAACGTAGAGGCCGTCGGTGCAAAGCTGGGCTATCCTGTTAAAGTAGATATCATTGACTGGCCAAACCAGCATGAGTTTGCGACAGGCAAAATCACTGAAGTACTCACCGATGACAATGATCGCGAATTGATCATTGAAACCACGCTATTAAACTATGACATACCGTCTGAGTTCAGTGAAGCCGCGCTCAAACAAGCCAACGACTACCGAGAGCCAAGTAAAAAAGATTTCAAAGGTCGTACTGACTTGCGTGATATGCCCATGATCACCATCGATGGTGAAGATGCTCGCGATTTTGATGATGCCGTCTTTGCTGAAAAGCGTCCTGGTGGCAACTATCGCGTCTTGGTTGCGATTGCTGACGTCAGTCACTATGTCACACCGAACTCACCCCTAGATATCGATGCTTACGAGCGCGGCACGTCAGTATATTTTCCGCATCGCGTGATTCCGATGCTGCCTGAAGTGCTTTCAAACGGTTTGTGCTCGCTCAATCCTTCAGTCGATCGCCTATGTATGGTTGCTGATATTAAGGTATCGCGCGCGGGCAATGTGACCGGCTATGAGTTTTATCCTGCGGTGATGCACTCACAAGCGCGTCTGACATACAATCAGGTGAACACTTACTTTGACGATCCAAAAGATGCGAGCATCCCAAGCTCACTGACGGGTAATAAAGCAGTCCAAAAGTCAGTCGATACGCTACATCAGCTCTACACCCTACTCCTCAAAAAACGTGAGCAGCGTCATGCGATGGAGTTTGAAACCGTTGAAACGTACATCAAGTTCAATGAAGAAGGCGGTATCGCGGATATCTTACCGCGTACTCGAGGCGACGCGCACAAACTGATTGAAGAGTGTATGCTGCTTGCCAATACGTGTGCGGCAAACTTTGCGCTCAAGCATGAGCTGCCCGTACTGTATCGCAATCATGACAAACCAGACGGTGAAAAATCAGGCCGTATTCACGAGTATGCCAAAAACTTTGGTCTCAGTTTCCCTGAAGAAAATCCAACGCAGGCAGACTATCAGCGCATTATTGAAGCGACCAAAGACCGTCCAGATGCGATCAGTATTCACAGTATGTTACTGCGCTCAATGATGCAGGCCAACTATGCGCCTGATAATATCGGGCACTTTGGCCTTGCTTACGATGAGTATAGCCACTTTACCTCACCGATTCGCCGTTATCCTGATTTGATGCTACATCGTGGTATCAAGGCTCAAGTAACCAATAGCAAGCAGCCCGTTATGGACTTCTCGCTTGATGGCGCTGGCACGCAAACTTCAGATACTGAACGCCGCGCAGAAAAAGCGTCTCGTTTTGTCGAATCTTGGTTAAAGTGTCACTATATGAAAGACCATGTCGGCGAAGAGTTTGATGGTGTGGTCACTACCGTGACTAACTTTGGCTTATTTGTCACCTTGACCGATCTATATATCGATGGTTTGGTACATATCTCTAATGTCGGTGATGACTACTTTGTCTACGATGAAAAGCAGCAACAATTGATTGGCAAAGACAAAGGTACCTTATTTGGCTTAGGCGATTTGGTACGCGTTAAGGTCGCAGGCGTGAATATGGACTTGCTACAAATTGACTTTGACCTCAAAGCCAAGTTGCAATCTAGTGAGATGAACCAAACCAAGAAAAAACGCCGCCGTAGTAACAAAAAAGGCAGCTAATCCATCCTTAGTACGACAAAAAGCCAAGGCCTTTGCTTTGGCTTTTTTGTGTCTGCGTGGTTACTGAGCGTCATTATCCATTTCTGCCAACCGCGCCGCTTCTGCCGCTTGCGCTTGGTCGATTTTAGTGGTGGCGTCATCTAAAATAGCTTTGGGCTGTTCGCCAAGTGGTTTGCTGGCAATGCTGTCATCATTATTATCGCTATCGCTGATGGCGGTACTGTCTGTGCTAGCCGCTACTTCTGATGCCGCATTCTCTATCATGGCGGCGCGGGCTTTTTCGTGACGACTGCTATTGATCATGTTAAAACCCAATAAAATCACAAGGCCTGCTAGTGCCGCGATAATCAGATGTTTTGCTTGCATAGCTGTGCTCTCGATTTGTTGACGATATTATATTTAAGACGATGTCCGACTACTCATCCTTTTGCTGCATTTTTTGTGCCTACTTCTATGCAGTAGCGATCGTCAATCATCACCACAGAGACAAATATAAGTAACCACAATATAAGGGAAAAAACCATATGGAAAAGGTACTGGTCAGCGCTTGTCTGTTGGGCAAGCCTGTACGATATGACGGTAATGGGCTACCAACGGTAAGCGGTATTTTGGCATCGTGGCAACTGGCAGGGCGAGTGGTGTCGGTGTGCCCAGAGGTTGATGCGGGTATGCGCATTCCAAGAGCGCCTGCAGAGATCGTACATGGTAATGGTGCGGATGTTTGGGCTGGTACAGCGGCAGTCGTAGACGAGTCTGGGACAGATGTGGGTGCTTACTTCAAAAAAGGCGCGCATATTGCTCTAGCATTATGCCAAAGACACAATATCAAGGTGGCGGTATTGACGGAGAAAAGCCCCTCATGTGGTAGCACCGTCATATATGATGGCAGTTTTGCTGATCGCAAAATCAGCGGGGCAGGCGTGACAGCGACGCTGCTAACCCAACACGGCATTCATGTCTTTAGTCAGCATCAGCTTGAGGATGCCAACGAGATGCTGCAACAGTTGATAGTCGCAGAATAACAGTATTTACTATTCCTGCGGAGAGTTTTGATCGAGCAGATCGGTTTCATCGGAGTTTTCGGCAATCTCCTGCTCTACTTTTTCCATCAGCTTGTCATCAGGGCGAGTGCTTAAAATATCATCTGCATTACTACCGCGTAGAATCTGCTTGGCTCGTGCTTTGGCCTGCTGTTTTTCTTTATCATCCGTACCCAGCGTGTTGTCGGTGTTAGGCATTGTTATGTCGGGTGTGTCTGAGGTCACAGTGATATCAGCGCCTTTGTTGCCTTGAGCTGTTGCCTGCTGCCAATGCTCAAGCGCGTGTTCAAGCTTATGATTAAAGCGTAGGCGATAAATAGGCTCAGGTAAGCTAAAGCCGTGATCCTCTAGGGCGTGTTTGGTCTCTCTAATGGCAATACTACGGGCTTTGGCAAAGTCGGTTTCTGACTGATCAACCCACACTTGGAACTCAAGGACGATGTTGGAGTCGCCGACATTGGTGATGATGGCGACTGCTTTTGGCTCAGCTAAAACAAATTCTTGCTGGTTAATCGCATCAAGGCCAACTTTGATTGCTGCTAGCGGATCATCATTGCCATCGACACCCAGCTCAAAGGTAAAGCGGCGCTCTGGATTTTTGGTATAGTTGAGAATGGTGCCTTTAAAGACCTCAGCATTGGGAATACGCAGCTGATTGCCATCTAAAGTCATTAGGATAGTGGCGCGCGAAGTGAGACGCACCACAATCCCCTCTTGTCCATTAATCACCACTTGATCGCGGGCGCGAAACGGTTGGCGAATACTGAGCATCAGCGAGGCGATATAATTTTCGATGGTGTCTTTAACGGCAAAACCCACCGCAATACCAATCACCCCTGCACCGCCAAGCAATGTACCAAGGATGGTTTCAGCACCAATCAAACTGAGCGCCAAAATCAGGCCAAAAATGATAAAAATCACTTTAATGGTTTGTGCCAAGAGCTCGGCAACAAAGGGGTTGGGCGTAACGCGTTGCCACATGGCCTTACGGTTGGATAGCCAGCTGCCAAGCAGTGCCACGATCCCAAACAGCAAAATTCCAATCAGCAGTAAGGGCAGCGCTTTGATCAGACTTTTGCCGCGCGACATCAAACCTTGATACACGGTCGACACGTTGTCTTGGACGTCTAAAGTACGGTTGATATTGTCTTCAACGGTGACCACGTCCGTTAACCGATTGGTCAAACGGATGGCTTGCTGGGCTTTTTTGTCATTGGCGGTTTCACCTGACAAGGTAACTACACCTTGGGTGACACTGACAGTGATGGCCTGTAAACCGTCAATTTCGGAGAAAATACCATTGATCCGCTGCCTGATATCATTATCTTTGAGCGGAATGGGTTTGGTTTCTATTTGTGCGTTGTTGCTGCTCTCACCATTTGCTCCAGCTGAGCCATCATCGCCGCTGCTTCCTGCTTCAGCAGTGCTGGCCGCCTCGCCACCAGTCAAAATGGTCGTGATATCAGACAGCTCCTCACCGACTGCCTGCGCCCTAGGCATAGCGACAACGCTGGCAAGTAACAAGGCACTGGCCAGCAGATATTTGTACCGACTGGTATTACAGAGAGCGGCTGTCATAAGCATCCTTAATGTTAAGCCATGCTAAGACCGAGCCACGCTCGTACCCTATTGGCAGTTTGATGAATTATTCACTGTCTAAATAGCTCTGTGCCTCGCCCAAATCCAATGTCCCTTCATAAATAGCGCGACCAGTGATGATGCCTTCTAAGCAGTCGCCATAGGGCTTGAGTAATTTAATATCCTGCATGTCGGTGACACCGCCTGAGGCAATCACAGGGATGCCGCCTTCACGAGCCAGATTGACAGTTTGCTCGACATTGACGCCCTGCATCATGCCATCACGGGCAATATCCGTATAAACGATAGATGAGACGCCAACGTCTGCAAATCGCTTAGCAAGCTCAGTCGCTTTAGTGTCCGTCACATTCGCCCAGCCATGAGTAGCCACCAGTCCATCTTTGGCATCAATACCGACGATGATATGGCCGGCAAATTCGCGGCAAGCTTCAGTCACAAATTCAGGGTTTTCTACTGCTTTGGTACCAATAATAATATAATCGAGACCAGCGCTTAAGTATTGTTCAATAGTGCGCAAATCACGCACGCCGCCACCAAGCTGAATGGGCAATTTAGGGTAGGCTTTGGCGATGTCACTGACCACACGTTTGTGTACAGGTACACCATCAAAAGCACCGTTAAGATCGACCAAATGTAAGCGGCGTGCGCCTTCTTTGACCCAGCGAGCCGCCATGGCAACAGGATCATCCGAAAATACGGTGTCATCTTCCATACGGCCTTGTTTGAGACGCACACATTTGCCATCTTTAAGATCAATTGCAGGGATAATCACTGGTGCAGCGCACATACAGCACTCCTTATAAACGATAAATTAGAAAGTAGAACAAAAAAAGACAAGGTTTGAGAGCAAAAATTGCCATACATGATAGCAGCTGCTTTTATTTAAAAGTTGGCATAAAATACCTCTTAACCCACTTGAGAATATGCTGTGCTGTTTGCACATTATATCCAACTCACTTACTTGGGTTTTGGAGATAAATGCAATTACTAACTGGCAATTTTAGGTCAATTTAGCGTATAATCCTAGGTAAATTTGTATTTGTTTCTATGCCATCGCCGCTGACCATCGCTTATCAGCAGATGGTTTGACACGCCTTAGCCACTGACCTGTAACGCGATTTACCTTGATAAAGTGATGCGTTTTTTATCATTACATCATGCGTATTTGACGACTGGAAATGGCAACGTGTTTGATCGGATAATCGGTATAGACGCTATCATGGGTCAAATCTGTGCGGTTAGATTCCTGTTAAGGCATCAATAAATCATCCACCACTAGACGTAAGGCATAACAGCACGCTTTATTTATGGCTGCATGACTGCCCCGCTAGTTTGTCTTTTGACCAGTTTATCACCTATTGATATGGGTGTTTGCTTAAGAGTGACTCTGTACAAGCAGTTGTTACTGGTATTACAAGTTTTAAGATTTCTATGAAGCGTATGGTAAAACGGTTTGTGACAGTGGCTCACAGCTTGGACAACTCAAGTTGAGCGTAGCACACTGTATCAGCACGTTATCATGCACCTTGGTAGCCGGTCGCCACTTTGGTAATTCGAATAAGACGTTAACGTGTTGTTAAGGAGTCTAAGGTCAGCGTTAATACTCTTAGTAGTAGTTATGTCCAAGCATGATAGCTCAAGCACTTAAGCCCCAGTTTTTTTGTCAGTGATGGCAAAATAGTCAAAGGGATTAAGGGCTTCTTGCTGTCACTTTTGCGCATGCTACCGTCATACCAAACAGGACGTCTGGTATCGTTTTAGACTATGGACTAAGTTTTCGCTTATGATTACCATCAAAAAAGGTTTGGATTTGCCCATCGCCGGTGAACCCTCCCGCGAGATATCTGAGCATCAACCGACACACGTGGCACTCGTTGGCTACGACTATGTGGGCATGAAGCCCACTATGAATGTCAAAGAAGGTGATGTTGTAGCCAAAGGTCAGCCCGTTTTTGAAGACAAAAAACGGGTTGGCGTGATCTACACTGCACCTGCTTCTGGCAAGGTCGTTGCCATCAAGCGCGGCGAGCGTCGTGTGTTCGAGAGTCTTGTGATTGAAGTAGACCCAAACGGTGAAGAGGTTGAATTTCAACGGTATGACTCTCAGCAGCTGGCAGGCTTAGACCCTGAAGCGGTAGAGGCTCAGCTGGTTACTTCAGGTGAATGGACTGCCTTTCGCACTCGTCCGTTTAGCCGTTCTCCCGATCTCGGCGCACGTCCGCAAGCCATCTTTGTCAATGCCATGGACACCAATCCATTGGCCTTTGACCCTATGTTACTGATCAATGAAGAACTGACAGCGTTTAATGACGGTTTGGCAGTACTCTCTACGCTCAGCCCAAAAACGTACGTGTGCCATCATGCAGATGCTCAACTGACCAAAGCAACGCAAACGGCAACAGGCAACACCACTGAGTACCACACCTTTGCAGGTAAGCACCCTGCAGGACTGGCTGGCACGCATGTCCACTTTTTGCATCCTATCGCACGCGGTGTGACGGTGTGGACGATTGGTTATCAAGACGTGATTGCGATTGGTAAACTGTTTACCACTGGACGCTTGTATACGCGCCGCCTAATCAGCTTGGCAGGCCCTGCAGTTAAGAGCCCACATCTGGTTGCCACAGAGCGCGGCGCTGATTTGACCGATTTGACCCAAGGCCAAATGGCAGCGGGTGATATCCGTATCATTTCAGGTTCAGTACTGTCTGGTCGCAAGATATTTGCCAACATCGCCTATCTTGGCCGCTTTCATAACCAAGTAAGCGCATTGCCTGAGGGTCATGAGCGTCCAGCGTTTCACTTCTTTACCCCAGGTGCCAGCCGTTTCTCAAAACTGCCCATCTATATTTCTCAATTCTTTAGTGGCAAAAAATACAACTTCACTACCACCACCAATGGCTCGCCGCGTGCGATGGTACCAATTGGGGTCTATGAAGAGGTGATGCCACAAGATTACTTGCCTACGCAGCTGCTGCGGTCATTGATCGTCGAAGATATGGTCACATCTGTTGATTTGGGGGTTCTTGAGCTGGATGAAGAAGACTTGGCGCTATGCACCTTTGTGTCTCCTGGCAAATACGAATACGGTGATATCTTGCGTGATAATTTGACACGCATTGAGCTGGAGGGCTAACCACGATGAAATTTTTACACAATATGTTCGATCGTATGGAGCCGTCTTTTACCAAGGGTGGCAAACACGAAAAGTACTACGCTATTTTTGAGATGTTTGACACGTTTTTGCGTCAACCAAGCTCAACCACTTATGCCTCATCACACGTGCGTGACGGTATTGACTTAAAACGCATCATGATTACCGTTTGGTTGTGTACCTTCCCAGCAATGTTTTGGGGCATGTACAACATCGGCCATCAAGCACTAACCGCCATCGCTCAGCTTGGCTTGCAGCCTGAAGGCTGGCGTACCATGATTACTGGTATGGCAGGCTATGACCCCACCAGTATTTGGTCGTGTTTTGTTTACGGCGCGATGCAGTTTTTACCGATTTATATCGTCACTTTTGCGGTCGGTATCTTGTGCGAAATCATTTTCGCCGTGGTTCGCGGTCACGAAGTCAACGAAGGCTTCTTTGTCACCTCAGTACTGTTTGCCTTATGTTTGCCGCCTGATATCCCATTATGGCAGGTGGCCTTGGGTATCACCTTCGGTGTGGTTGTGGCTAAAGAAGTATTCGGTGGTACGGGTAAAAACTTCTTAAACCCTGCCCTATCGGGTCGTGCGTTTTTGTACTTTGCTTATCCCGCTTATATGTCTGGTGACTCTATCTGGACTGCCGTTGATGGCTTTTCAGGCGCAACACCGCTTGGTCTGGCTGCGCTTGGCGTCACTCCTGACAAGTTTGTTGATGCGTATGGCAACGCCATCACGTGGAGCGATGCGTTCTTTGGTAATATCCAAGGCAGTATAGGTGAAGTCTCAACGCTAGCGATTTTGTTGGGTGCTGCGGTGCTATTGTGGACGCGTATTGCTTCTTGGCGCATCATGGCAGGCTGTGTGGTTGGTTTGATTGCCACGTCACTGGTCTTTAACATGATCGGCTCTGAAGACAACTTGATGATGGAACTGCCATTTTACTGGCACTTGGTCATTGGTGGCTTTGCCTTTGGCGCAGTATTTATGGCGACCGACCCTGTGTCTGCAGCACACACCAACAAAGGCCGCTGGGCCTATGGTATCTTGATTGGCTTTATGACGGTCTTGATTCGTGTGGTTAACCCAGCATTCCCAGAAGGCATCATGCTGGCCATTCTCTTTGCCAACTTATTTGCTCCATTGTTTGACTATTTTGTGACCCAAGCAAATATCAAACGCCAAACTGCTCGGAGGGTTCGTTATGTCCAAGCCCAAAAGTAATAATGCAAAAACCATCAGTGTGGCGTTGACGCTGTGCTTGGTGTGTTCTGTCTTGGTTTCGGCGGTCGCGGTAGGTCTAAAGCCTACACAGGTAGAAAACGCCCGTCTTGACCGTAACAAAAACATCTTGGTAGCAGCGGGTATGTATGATCCTGAGTCTGATACCAACAACGATGTGGCTGAACGTTTTAAAGACTTTAAGGTTGAGATTGTCGATCTAAATGACGGCACATACTTGACCGATGATGATCTCAAAGCGGTAGGTATCGATGACCGCAACGCTTATAACACCAGTCAAGCCACTAAAAATCAAGCACTTAGCGAAGATTTAGGCGATAATGATCCTGCCAGTATCGGCCGCAAGCCAAAATATGCCAAAGTCTATGTCAAAGACGACGACGCCGGTAATCCTGATCTGGTCGTATTGCCGATTCAAGGCTATGGCCTTTGGGGTACGATTTATGGTTTTTTAACGCTTGAGAGCGATATGAACACCATCAAAGGTATCAGTTTTTATGAGCACAAAGAAACCCCAGGCCTTGGCGCTCGTATCGAAGAGCCAAAATGGCGCGCTCAGTGGAATGGTATCCATTCTTATGATGACAATGGCGACGTGGCCACTGGCGTGACCAAAGCAGGCAATCCAAAAGAAAACTGGGTTGATGGCATCAGTGGTGCGACATTGACCAGCCGCGGTGTCAGCAACATGATTCAGTTTTGGCTCAGTGAGCAAGGCTACAAGCCTTACTTGGATCATCTACGTGAAGAGAGCGGTAAAACGTTAGAAAGCAGCAACGCACAAGCCAAGCAAATACTTGGTTCAAAAGATGCGCAAGCCGTCACCCAATTGGCAGCAGTAGCGCCAGCAGCACACGGCAAGGAGGCATAAAATGGCTGATACAAAAAGTATTTTAACCACGCCTATCTTTGACAATAACCCGATTGCGCTACAGATCCTTGGTATCTGTTCGGCGCTAGCGGTGACCACCAGCGTATCTAATGCGCTTGTTATGTGTGTGGCATTGTCATTGGTAACGGCGTTTTCTAGTTTCTTTATCTCAATTATTCGTAATAAGATTCCATCAAGCATTCGTATCATCGTACAGATGACCATCATTGCATCACTGGTTATTTTGGTCGATCAGGTTCTAAAAGCCGTCGCTTATGACGTCAGTAAGGGTCTGTCGGTATTCGTCGGTTTGATCATCACCAACTGTATCGTGATGGGCCGCGCTGAAGCCTTTGCCATGAGTAACCCGCCGCTGCCAAGCTTTTTGGATGGTATCGGTAATGGTCTTGGCTACTCTGCCGTTCTACTATTCGTTGCCAGTATACGTGAGCTTTTGGGCTCTGGCAGCTGGTTTGGCATTACCTTGCTTCAACCTGTAACCGACGGCGGCTGGTACATTCCAAACGGTCTATTGTTGTTGCCACCTTCTGCGTTCTTTATCATCGGTTTATTTATTGCCATCGTCCGTATTTGGAAGCCTGAACAAATTGAAGCGCCTGAATATGTGATGAAGCCGCAATCGAAAGGCATGGCACATGGAGGCGGTCACTAATGGGACACTATATTAGTTTATTTATTACCTCAGTTTTTATTGAGAACATGGCACTGGCCTACTTCTTAGGCATGTGTACTTTTTTGGCCGTGTCCAAAAAAGTCTCAACCGCTATTGGTCTTGGTGTCGCTGTGGTGGTGGTGATGGGTATCACCGTACCGCTCAATAACCTACTGTTTCAGTTCATCCTAAAAAGTGGCGCGTTGTCATGGGCAGGATTCCCTGATATTGATTTGAGCTTCCTAGGCTTGCTCAGCTATATTGGTCTGATCGCTGCAACCGTACAGATCCTTGAGATGTTCTTGGACAAGTTTGTACCCAGCCTCTATAACGCGCTTGGCGTGTTCTTGCCATTGATTACGGTAAACTGTGCGATTTTGGGCGGCGTACTGTTCATGGTAGAGCGTGACTACAACTTCAGTGAGTCTGTGGTGTATGGTGTTGGCGCTGGTTTTGGTTGGGCAATTGCCATCACAGCCTTGGCAGGTATTCGTGAGAAACTGAAATACTCAGACATCCCAGGGCCGCTGCGTGGTCTGGGTATAACATTTATCACGGTCGGACTGATGTCACTTGGCTTTATGTCTTTTGGTGGTATGTCGATCTAATCATACTTAGCTATTTGACCTATTTAATTCATTTATTCGGTAGGTGTGCAGGCGCGGTTTTACGTACCCACACCCCTACCCCATAGATTAAGGATACATATCATGGATTATGCTACGGCGATTGGTGGCGTGGCTATGTTTACCTTGATCATCATGAGTCTGGTTGCCATTATTTTGGCGGCGCGCTCAAGATTGGTCAGCTCAGGTGACGTTACCATCCATATCAATGATAATCCCGATAACGATGTCGTGACACCAGCAGGCGGAAAGTTGCTGCAAACACTTGCAAATGAAGGGATATTTTTGTCTTCAGCATGTGGTGGCGGTGGTACGTGTGCCCAATGTCGCTGCCGCGTTGTTGAAGGCGGTGGTTCTATTTTGCCCACCGAAGAGGGACATTTTACTCAAGGTGAGATCCGCGATAATATGCGTTTGGCCTGTCAGGTATCGGTCAAACAAGACATGGAAATCGAGATCGACCCTGAGTTCTTTGATGTACAAAAATGGGAATGTGAGGTTGTCTCTAACGATAACGTAGCCACCTTTATTAAAGAGTTGGTACTCAAGATTCCAGAAGGTGAGGAAGTTAACTTCCGTGCGGGTGGTTATGTACAGTTAGAAGCGCCGCCGCATGAAGTGCATTATAAAGATTTTGATATTGCTGAAGAATATCAAGAAGACTGGGAAAAATTTGGCATTTTCAAATATGTGTCAAAAGTTGATGAGCCTGTCATTCGTGCCTACTCAATGGCCAACTACCCAGACGAAAAAGGTTTGATTAAGTTTAACATTCGTATCGCAAGTCCGCCGCCACGCGGTCCTGACGGTATCCCACCCGGCAAAATGTCTTCGTGGGTATTTAGTCTGACACCCGGTGATAAAGTCACTGTTTCAGGCCCTTACGGTGAGTTCTTTGCCAAAGAAACTGAAGCTGAGATGATCTTTATCGGTGGTGGTGCAGGTATGGCACCAATGCGCTCGCACATCTTCGATCAGCTCAAGCGTCTAAGCTCAGAGCGCAAAATCAGCTTCTGGTATGGTGCGCGCTCTATTCGCGAGATGTTCTATGTCGAAGATTACGATCAGCTGGCAGAAGAGTTTGATAACTTTGAATGGCATGTGGCGCTCTCTGATCCATTACCAGAAGACAACTGGGACGGCTATACCGGCTTTATTCATAATGTCTTGCTAGAAGAGTACCTCAAAAACCATCCAAACCCTGAAGACTGTGAATACTATATGTGTGGGCCACCGGTGATGAACGCCGCTGTGATTGACATGTTACACAGCTTGGGCGTTGAAGACGAAAATATTATGCTCGATGACTTTGGTGGCTAATATCAGCAGTGAGCTGCTATTCCCTGACGGTCACGACAGACTGTACGAAAAGAGCGTCAATCATGGCGCTCTTTTTTTTAATCCGTTTTTTCTCTTGGATGTACTTATGAGTGTTCACAAAAAGCAAGGGGCAACCCCCTTATTCTCCATCGCCCTCATTACCAGCATGGCACTGGCCACCACGGCACTGACAGGCTGTGAGCAAAAGCCAAAATATAGTTATCTCAGCGGCGAGACGATGGGTACCAGCTACCACATCAGCTATCAGTTGCCAAAAGATACCGATGAAGCCGCGATACAAGCGTCAATCACAGAGCGCTTGCAGCAAATCAATGACAGCATGTCAACCTATCAAGAAGATGCCACCATCTCTAAATTCAATCGTTTGGATAAAAACACACCAATCACGATTGATAAAGATTTTAGTCAGGTGCTCGATGTGTCGCGGCAGGTCTACGTACAATCTGGCGGCGCTTTTGACCCAACGGTAATGCCAATCGTCGAAACATGGGGATTTGGCAGCCAAATGACCGTTGAGCGCCTGCAAAGCCCACCAAGCGCAGCAGAGATTGCGGAGGCTTATAAGCTGATTAATTTTGAAGGGGTAATCCAAAAAGACGATACCCTATACAAAAATAAAGAAGGCGTGGAGCTGGACTTTTCGGCCGTGGCCAAAGGGTACGGCGTCGATGTGATTGCCGATGTGCTCAAAAACAGCTACCACATCAACAACTATATGGTCGAGATCGGCGGTGAGGTATCCACACTGGGCGTCAGTAGTCAACAGCAGCCGTGGCAAATCGCTATTGATGCGCCGATTGAAGGGAGCACTGTCAGTGAGCGCCAGACCATCGCCTCAATTCGCCAACCAATGAAAACCACCAACCAAATGCATTTGGCCACCTCAGGCAATTATCGCAACTCGGTGATTTTTGATGGCAAACGCTACAGCCATACCATTGACCCACTCACTGGCAAGCCGATTGCTGGCGGTGCGCCATCAGTAACCGTCGCGGCAGACTCAGTGGCGCGCGCCGATGCATGGGCGACGGCACTGACTGCCATGCCTTATGAGAAAGCCTTAGCAACGGCCAAAGAGCGTGATATTGCAGCCATGTTCGTGATACTAACCGATGATGCCGATCCCGATTTGGATACCAATAACATCGATAACTGGCAAGTGGTACAAACCGATGCCATGAAGCAGTTACGTGCGGACAAAGCATCTTAAACAGACCACTGCCATCAAGTAGGCGAAATTTTGTTATAATATGAGGCAGTTATCTGTTTGGGTAACTGCCTTTATGATTCAGACGTGAGGTCTCACCATGCTTAGCCAACTCCTTCCCATGCTCGCCATTACCTTTACTGTATTTGTACTGTTCTTTGTTTTTATGGGTATTGGTTACATGGTCAAAAAAAAGCCCCTACGCGGTTCTTGTGGTGGCGTCGCCAAATTGATGGGTGATGAACAGTGCTCATTTTGTGGCGATGATCCCAATAAATGTGAAAATGCCATTGCCGAGCAGCAAGCAACGGCACTCAAGGCGGCTGAACTGGGAAAATCGGTTTGATATCCCCCTGTTTGAGCACGCCTCAAACTGTCGCTGACTGACTTTTTTTACTATTTTTGCAATACAAAGTGCTGCATCACCTCAATAAGTGATGACTATTCGCGCCCGACGTGATATAACGAGACATGGGTTATTATTTTATTTAATGTCCTACATACCAGACACCGCGACGATTTTTGCGGTGTTCTTGTTTGGGCATGTGCCTACTGAGCGCTATTTTTTCTAAATCTGCCTTGTTGCTCCCTTTATCTTACGTTTTCTTTAGTGGTGTGCCGCTATGTCGCCCCCTCATCATTCAACCACGCCTGATCCATCATCGCATGCAGCCAGTCAAAGCACGGCTCGTCATTTGCCTTCTTCACGTTTTACCTTTTGGTTGGTACTGGCGGCGATGGTACTACTGGCAACCAATATGCGCGCCCCTATCGTTGCCCTTGGCTCGATAGCGCCTGTGGTACAAGAAGCACTCCATATCTCAGAAACCCAAATTGGCTGGCTGGGTGCAGTGCCGATGCTCAGCTTTGCCTTGGGGTCGTTTATCTCGCCTGCCATTGGCAGACGCTACGGGCTTGAGAATACGCTGATTGCCATGATTGCGCTCTTGACAGTCGGCATGGTGGTACGCACTCTGATACCAACGTGGCTGGGATTTTTGAGTGGCACGTTGGTACTGACGCTGGCCATTGGCTTTGCCAACACCTTGGCCGCGCCTGTCATCAAGCAGCGGACACCCCAGCATATTGCACTCATCACAGGTCTGTTTAGTCTGACTATGACGGTAACGGCGGGAATGGTTGCAGGCGTGGTGTTGCCCATATCCAAGCAAGTCGGTTGGCAATGGGCACTCGGCGGCTGGTCGGTACTGGGCGTGATTGCGCTTGTCATCTGGGTACTGCTGCGAGTACGCCTTGGCTCCTCAAACCATCAGCCCGTAACGACTGTCGCACCCACGCCGTATATCAATGTCTGGCGCAATGCCTTTGCGTGGCAGATTGCTGTCTTTATGGGACTACAATCCTTATTATTTTATACCGTGGCCAGCTTTTTGCCCTCGATTTGGCTGAGTAAAGGGTTGGCAGCCACTGACGCGGGACACATGGGCTCGCTGTTTCAGTTTATGGCGCCCATTTCTATTTTGAGCCTGACATGGCTGATCAATCGTGGTCGCCCAATTCAAGCACTGGCCATTATGGCAACGGTACTCAATGTCATTGGTGTCGCAGGTATGGCATATCTCTCATCAGACTTGGCGTGGCTATGGTCGTGCATGATGGGGCTTGGCTGCTCGGCGATTTTTACCTTAAGCATGATGCTGTTCTCCTTGCGCACTTATACGCCCAATCAATCAGGGGCGCTATCAGGCATGGCGCAAACGGTCGGTTATCTGATTGCCTTTGCAGGGCCGCTAGGCAGCGGCTGGCTACATGAGGTCACTGGCAGCTGGGACTTACCACTGCTATTGATGCTGATATTGATGGTGGTCAATGTGGCAGCAGCGTGGTTGGTCAGCCGTCCGCTGATGATCGATGGCAAACCGATATAAAGATTGCGCCATATACGGGTAACGGTTGTAGTCAATCCTATACCGTTTTGAGGAGAAATATTTGCTACACTCAAAACGAGTATATATAGGATGATGACTATGAGTGACCACACAAAAAACACCACCCGAGGGCTACTTGCCGCACTGGCGCTAGGCGTCATCACCACGCTAAGCGCCTGCCAAAAAACACCTGAGACGACTGACAACACTGACAGTGCCCCTGCCAGCGACACGCAAGATACTGCTGTCGTCAATAACACGCCTGCGACAGCAACCTCAAACAACACCACGACTAACCCGCCAGCCAGTAGCGACGCTACAACCGCGCCCTTGACCATTTTGGCGCTTGGTGATTCGTTGACAGAAGGTCTTGGAGTGGACAAAGAGGATAACTACCCTGCGCAGTTAGAAGATCGTCTGCAAGCGATGGGTTATGAGAATACTGAAGTGATCAACTCAGGGCTGAGCGGTGAAACCAGTACTGGACTGGTCAATCGTCTTGACTGGGTAGCCCAAACCAAACCTGACATCACCATTCTCACCATCGGCGCAAACGATGCCATACGCGGTATCGACGTGGCGACCATTGAAGCCAATATCCGTACAGCGGTCAAACAATTACAAGACAACGGCAGTGTCGTTATCTTGGGCGGGATGTCAATCTATGACAACTTAGGCGATGACTACGTTGCCGCGTTCTCAGATATTTATCCTCGTATCGCTAAAGACATGAATGTGGCGCTGATTCCGTTTTTCTTAGAAGGTGTGGGCGGTGATCGCACGCTCAATCAAGCGGACGCCATTCACCCAACTAAAGAGGGCTACACCATCATCGTCAATGACAATATCTTGCCTGTCTTAGCACCCACGCTAAAAGACGTCACAGCAGCCGAAACCCCTTAGGCCGATACGACCGACAGCATGGCAGATGAGATCACTTAACGATACTACTTGACGAGACCACTTAACGAGACATTGTAATGACATCACCTGCGATTGCGGCATCAACACCGCCAGTAGCTACTAAAAAAGCCGCCCTACTCACCGCCTCCCAGTTAAACAAAACCGTGCAAGTTGGTGAGCAAAGCCTGTCTATCATCAAAGACGTGGATATCCACGTCAACGCTGGCGAGTTTGTGGTCATCATGGGCAAATCAGGCTCAGGCAAATCGACCTTGCTAGGACTACTTGCCGCATTGGACTATCCCGATAGCGGCACGGTTACTTTGGCAGATCAAACGCTCAGCAGTTTGGGCGAAGACGCGCTTGCCGTTATTCGTCAGCAGGATATGGGCTTTGTCTTTCAGTCGTTTCATCTACTGCCCACACTGACCGTCGCCGAAAACATCGCCTTCCCATTGGATATTGCACGGCGCTCGAATCCAGCAAGAGTGGACGAGCTGATTGATGCGGTCGACCTAGGTCATCGCCGTCACAGTCTACCCAATCAGTTATCAGGTGGTGAGCAGCAGCGTACAGCGGTGGCAAGGGCATTGGTGTCGCACCCAAAGATTGTGTTTGCCGATGAGCCGACAGGGAACCTAGATGAGCAAAATGCTGATCAAGTCATGCAGTTGTTATTGGACTTGCGCCAGCAGGTTGGCTCGGCACTGGTCGTCGTGACTCACGATCCTGCGCTTGCCGAAATGGCAGATCGCGTCATCACCATGCATGATGGGCGGATTGTACCGACATGAATGAGACGCCCACAGACCATAAATCGACCAATACCACTATGCATCAAGAGTCCAGTACTTCGAGCGGTATCTTTAATCAGCTTTTCACCAAAACGCTAGGCTCGCAAGCACTCAGCCGCAGCTGGTGGCAGCGCTGGGTCTATCCCGTATTGTTTTTGCTGACGCTTACCCTATCGCTTGCCACCTATCTGACCCTAGACTCGGTGCAGCAGTCTGTTGATCGCTATATCAATGACAATCAGCGCGCACTCGTTGGTGGCGATTTGATTTTGAACGGCAAGCAGGACTGGTCAAGCGACGTATTGACACAAGTAGACACCATCCCTGACACGCAGGTCGTCTACGATTATCAGTTTAGCGCTATGCTGGTCACGGATGAGCAAACCTTGCTCGCCCGCGTCAAAGCCGTCTCGCCGTCCTACCCTTTATACGGCGAGGTTGAGCTGGCCTCAGGACAGCCGCTATGGGATCAGCTGACCGCTGACAATGTGGTCGTTGCCCCAGAAGTACTGAGCAGCCTAAACGCCAGTGTCGGCGACCGTATCGCTATTGGTGATGCGCAGTTTACCATCAGTGATGTGCTGACCAAAGAACCTGACCGACCGCTGACCGCGTTTGGTTTTGGCGGGCGGGTGTTGATGAAACAAGATGCCTTGGCAGCGACCAACCTACTCGGACAGCGCAGCCGCGTCAATTACCGTATTGAGATAGCAGGTGATCCCGAGCTGATCACCACGCAGCGCGATGCGTTCACAGATATCCTCACCAATTATCCTGATATCGAGCTCTCTGACGCTGAGTCGGCGGACACCTCCGTCTCGCGTATCTCTGATAATGTATTGATGTTCTTAAAACTACTGGTCATTGCCGTATTGCTACTCTCGGCGGTCGCCATGTACGGCGTCATTAGCGCCTTTGTCAGCAAGCAGCAATCCAGTAATGCCATTCGCTTGGCACTCGGCGAGCCACTTGGCTCACTCAAACGCAGCTATTATCAACTGCTTATCGTCACCACCGCCATTGCTTGTGTTGCCGCAATTGTACTGAGTTTAGGTTTACTTAAAATCGGTCAGCCGTACCTCGTGGCGATCTTGCCTGCCGACGTAGGCCTCGCGATCAATCCAATCAGTGCGATCAAGACCGTCTTGATTGCCTTAGCACTGACTCTACTGATAGCGCAGCGTGGTTTAAGTACGCTAAATACTACCAAACCTGCGACCCTACTCAATCAAGGGGCAAGCACGCAGACACAAAACCTGCCGTGGTATCGACGCACGCCGTTACTGTGGTATGGCATCGTGCTGGCAGGGCTGTATGCCTTCTTTGCTTATGAAGTGGGCTCGCTGTCATTAGGCGCGCAGTTATTGGGCGGCTTGATTGGCTTTGTGGCGATATTTTGGCTACTGGCGCGTGGGTGGCTATGGCTGCTTGCTAAGCTAGCGAGCAATACCAAGGTCAGCTGGATGCAGCGTATCGCCATTCATAATCTGGCGCGTAAGGGCAATCAATCCGCGCTGTTCTTTGTCACCTTATCGCTATCGGTCGCGGTACTGACGCTCATCACCACCCTCAACCACAGTATCAACGCGCAGTTTATCAATGCCTATCCTGAAGACGCGCCCAATCTGTTTTTGCTCGATGTACAGAGCGATCAGCACGATGAAATTGATACCATCATTGACGCGCCCGTTACTTATTACCCCGTCATTCGTGCCCGTGTGGAGACGGCAAACGGCGTACCGGCAAAAGATATCGAGCCTGAAGATGGCTTCGATGATCCCACGCGGGTGTTTAACTTAAGCTATGCAGATACGGTGATGGATACCGAGTACATCACCGGCTCGCTCACAGACGATGCGCTATATACGCCTATCGATGATGCCGATCAGCAAGTCAAACCCTTATCCATCTTGGACACTGCCGCCAGTATGCTCAATGTCGGTATGGGCGATCAGGTGCGCTTTAACATTCAAGGTATCGAGATCGTCGGGCAGATTACCAGTATTCGCACGCGCTATGAGCGTGGCCCAAGCCCGTATTTCTACTTCTTGTTTGAGCCGTCGGTGCTGTCTGCTGCCCCGCAGATTCAATTTGCCACTGCGCATGTGTCAGAGAGTGACATTCCAGAGCTACAAGGCAAACTGGTACGCCAGTTCCCTGCGGTCACCACCATCGATGGCACGGCTATTGCAAAGCAAATTCAAGAACTGGTGGTACAAATGAGCCGCTTGGTCTATGTGTTCACCTTGCTTGCCCTACTCACTGGGGTCATGGTGCTGATCAGCTCGCTACTGTCTACCTCGCAAGATCGTATGAAGGACAGCGCGTCGTTTAGACTGCTCGGTATGCAAAAGCGTGACCTGTATATGCTCAATATCTTGGAGCTGGGCGTACTTGGTATTAGCGCGGCAACCTTTGCCGTTGTTATCGCTAGCGTTGGGGCATGGGCGGCCATCACGCAATGGTTTAATCTACAATTTAGTGTGCCGTGGATGAGCTTGGCTATTGGCGGTGCGGCGTTAGTCGTCTTGCTGTTTGCTATTGCTATTATTTATGTGAGATTGGTGATTGGGCGCGGGATTATGGCAAGGGTTAGGGCGATGATTTAGTTTTATGAGATTTTGGCTTTGCAAAGAAAAACCCCTTAGTAGGGGGTTTTTTAATCCGTTAATCTTTGATAATCTAGGCAGCGGCTATACTGTGACTCCAGCCAATAACCATTACAAAACTTAAAAGATTTTTTAAACAATAAAGTATCTTGGTCTATGTAATAGTAAGATGCTCTGCATGACTTATAGCCCCCTTAGTTATGTAGTCTCTAAACTCATCTTCTGACATCTTATTATGTCTTCCATCATAAGTACCTGATACGCGATTATAAATTGAACGTGTACTGAATATTACAAATGAACCGCTAACATACCTACATATACGGTTTGCAGATTCTGGTAAATATTCACCATTGTACTCATTCTCGTCCCAATGAATTCTATCAACATACAGTGTTGGTTCAACTTCAACGACCTCTTCATATGAGTAATTGCAATGCAAATTTTCATATACATCTGTATGTGGAGATATTTCAACCTCTAATCTAAAATAATTCCACTGGGAGTCCATACCGAAAGATTCATAAGTAAGTTTTTTGGGTTTTAAAATATGGTAGGACTTTGGACTTGTTTGTATAGCTATAAACCCTTCTTCGTTAGCTATACTTGCACCAATGAATGTATTGCCTCCCCCATCAGGTAAGAACATATGATTTAAATTTTCAACCTGCGCAATTTGATTTAATATAATTAAAATATCATTTTTATCGACCCAAGTTACCGATTTCGGTGCTCCAGCAGGAAATATACTACGTTGTAAATCAAACCATTCTGTTAAATTCCTCGAATGGAAATCATTATTAATTTCTGTCCACTCTTTTAATCTTCTAACAACCTCTACCATTTTTGGTCGCTGGGTTGGTGAATCTTCTGTACATTCTGTTAATAGAACATCGAATGATTTAGAGTATAGTCCTCCATAGTAATTGCTCAGACCTACAGTTGATAGAACATTATACTGTCCGTCGAAACATTTATGATTACCAGTGATTGTAATCCAAAGAGTTTTGGCAAACGAATATACATCTGCAAACTCACCGCTAGCTACACTTGCATTGCGTCTCATTTCTGGTGCCATAGTAAACTTAGGACCAACATCTGTTTTTTCTTCAGTAATGTCTTTATTATTAGGGAATTTAACAAGCCCAAAGTCTGCCAAATACAACCTATCGCCTACAAACAAAATGTTTGCAGGTTTGATATCTCGATGATAGTACCCTTTTTCATGTAGATTTTTTATCGTTTCACCCAAATTAGTTAGTTCTTTAATAGCTTCTAAGATGCTTTTACCTTCTCTCCATTTACTAAATTCAGTCCCTACTGGCATTATAAAATAAGGTAGGTTCTTCTTAAAATCTGTATCTAGGTCATATTCTGTTATCTTCATAACACCATCAATATTTTGATTGTCTAGCAAAGAACTTACTTCTCTTTTGAATCTCAAATATGGATTTTCTCTTAAGTACTGTAGCAATTTAATAGCACCCACTTTATTACCTTTTTTTGCAATCCATACTTCTGCACTTCCGCCAGCTCCTAGCTTGTCTTGTAAAATCCACCCTTTAACCATCGTATCTTTTTTATACTTCTTTTTAGCAGACATTCACCGCACTCCATTCTCTATAAAATCTAAATAAATAACACTTCTAAAAATTATAAAGTAATCTTCAAAAATCATGTTGGAGATTTCTTAGACTTAGCTCTCATCATCCCCACCTTTTGCTATACTAGCCCAACTTTATCGGTTCAATACCCACTTATAACACCCTCCCAAACAGCATGGTAGCCTTATGAAATTCTCAAAGTTCGGTCAAAAATTTACCCAGCCCACTGGTATCTCACAATTGATGGATGATCTAGGCGATGCGCTAAAAAGCGATCAGCCCGTCAATATGCTGGGCGGTGGTAACCCTGCCAAAATTGATGCCGTCAATGAGTTATTTTTGGAGACCTATAAGGCGCTGGGTGTCGATAACGATGCAGGCGTACCCAATAGTAGCGCGATTATCAGCATGGCGAACTACTCCAATCCGCAAGGCGATGCCGCTTTTATCGATGCGTTGGTTGGCTTTTTTAACCGTCATTATGACTGGAACCTCACGGCGGACAACATTGCCTTGACCAATGGCTCACAAAATGCGTTTTTCTATCTGTTCAATCTGTTTGGCGGGGCGTTCACAAACGAGCAGAGCGAATCTGTCGATAAGTCCATTCTACTGCCATTGACCCCTGAGTATATCGGCTATAGTGATGTGCATGTGGAAGGTCAGCATTTCACCGCCGTATTGCCGCATATCGATGAAGTGACGCATGATGGCGAAGAGGGTTTCTTTAAATATCGTGTGGATTTTGACGCGTTAGAAAACTTGCCAGCGCTAAAAGAAGGTCGTATCGGGGCTATTTGCTGCTCACGCCCGACCAACCCAACGGGCAACGTGCTGACCGATGACGAAATGGCGCATTTGTCCGAGATTGCGGCGCGCTATGACATTCCACTGATTATCGATAACGCTTATGGTATGCCCTTCCCCAATATCATCTACTCTGATGTCACTTTGAACTGGGATGACAATACAATTCTGTGCTTTAGCCTGTCCAAAATTGGCTTGCCCGGTATGCGCACGGGTATTATCGTCGCTGATGCCGAAGTGATTAAGGCGGTCAGCGCGATGAATGCCGTGGTCAATCTAGCACCGACACGTTTTGGTGCAGCAATAGCCACGCCACTGGTCGCAAATGACCGTATCAAGCAGTTATCTGATAATGAGATTAAGCCGTTTTATCAACAGCAGGCGACACTCGCGGTGAAACTATTAAAAGAAGCATTAGGCGATTATCCGTTGATGATTCATAAGCCTGAAGGCGCGATATTCTTTTGGTTATGGTTTAAAGATTTGCCGATTAGCACCCTTGAGCTATACGAGCGCCTCAAAGAAAAAGGTACGCTTATTGTGCCAAGCGAGTATTTCTTCCCCGGTGTTGACGTGACGGATTATCAGCATGCACACGAGTGTATTCGGATGAGTATCGCCGCCGATAAGCAGACGCTAACGGATGGTATTAGAGTGATTGGGGATGTGGTGCGCGAGTTGTATGATGAAGCACAAAGCAAGTAGTCATAGATTCAAACGAATAAATAAAAAACGGACTGATTAATAGTCCGTTTTTTTATGGCGTCTGACGACAGATTTGGGTTGGCTGGTGGGATGAAACAGTTTTGTCCAGCGTGTTATCGCAAACAGCATATAAGGCCAAAAGCAGGTATTGAGCAGGTCATGGATACTGTCGCCCCAAGCTACCTTTGTATTTGTTCTGAGGTTATAGCGTATGTCTAAATATTCGCCCAGTAATGCAATACTAGTAGCCGCGATTAACGCGATATATTTGGGCGCATTGCTGTGACGAAACAGCGGCCGAGAGAGCGCTAACGTCAGCAAATAGACCCCGATGCCCACATAAATATGTAAGGCGTCTTTTTCCAATCCCGTCGCAGCAATAACATGCTGCTTAAAAACATGAAATTCCAATCGTCTCTCTCACGCGTTATCTATCTTATAAGTTTACGCAGTGTATATCAGTTTGTACGCTGCTGTATCACGCAAACGCTGAGCCTGAGTACCTCTATCGTAACTTAAGGGCTAAGCGCTCAAACCACCCAGATAGGCCGTGCGATTACTATTGGATATCAAGGTATTAAATATCCCACTCTACAAAGTTCTTCAGCAGTTGCAAGCCTGCGGTATGGCTTTTTTCTGGGTGGAACTGAGTGGCAAACAGATTGTCTTTGATGACACTGGCGCAAAACGGTTGCCCATAGTCACAGATGGCCGCGACGATGCTACTATCGGCAGGCGCGCAGTAATAACTGTGTACAAAATAAAAGTGCTCGTTGTCTTCAATGCCCTGCCACAGCGGGTGGGCGCGGTTCATCTCGCTGATGGTGTTCCAGCCCATATGCGGCACTTTAATCAACGCACCTTGCTGATCGCGCCACGTGGGGTCAAACGCAGGTACTTCACCGTCCAAGATACCAAGACACGGCGTACCGCCATTTTCTGCGGATTGGGTAAACAGCGCCTGCATACCAACGCAAACGGCCATCACAGGCTTGTTAAACACCGCATCACGTACCACCTCATCGATGCCTGCCTCTCTCATACCAGCGATACAGTCACGCATCGCGCCAACACCAGGGAAGACGATTTTGTCGGCTGCCGCCACCACTTTTGGATCGTTGGTGATCGACACTTCGGCACCAACCACGGTAAGCGCTTTGCCAACTGAGTGTAGGTTCCCCATGCCATAATCTAATACCGCAACCTTAACTGCGTTAGGCATTACAACGCCTCCTTAGTCGATGGTAAGGTGTTCAGTGCGCGCTCATCATACTCACAGGCCATACGCAGGGCGCGGGCAAAGGCTTTAAAGGTACTCTCGATTTGATGGTGACTGTTTTTGCCTTTGAGATTGTCCAAGTGCACCGTCATCCATGCATGATTGACAAAGCCATAAAAGAATTCGCTAAACAAATCAACATCGAAGCTGCCCACATGTGAGCGGGTAAATGGAATGTCCATGTGCAAACCCGGACGGCCTGAAATATCCACCACGGCGCGCGTCAACGACTCATCAAGCGGTGCATAAAAATGCCCATAACGGCGAATGCCCTTTTTGTCACCTAGCGCTTTAGCAAACGCTTGTCCCATGGTGATACCCGTATCTTCAACGCTATGGTGGTCATCGATATGCACATCGCCAGTACATTTGACATCGAGGTCAAACAAACCATGACGCTTGATCTGATCGAGCATATGATCCAAAAATGGCACGCCCGTATCAATAACCCCTTGGCCTGTGCCATCTAGGTTGACAGTGCAAGTGATTTGGGTTTCAGCAGTATCCCGTGTGACGCTGGCGGTACGCGCGGTACGGCCATGCAAATGCTGGCTGGTGGTCGTTTGGGTGGGCTCTGATTGCTGCGTGTTTACATTGGCTGTCATGGCGACTCTCTATAACGATAAAATCAATAAAAACCGTAACTATGGATGGTGGCGCAGGCCTAGGGCGTGTTCCTATTTTAAAAATGGTGATAAAAATGAGATCAATCGAAGACAAACAAGCAAAATAGCGCAGGTAATATCGAGATATTAACCCGCTATTTGACGCCGTTTGGCAAAGATATTGAGCCATTTTTAGCCCATGTAGTAATAAACGTTTGAATTAGGAACACGCTCTCATAACGGATCGGCGCAAATGCCTCTCATCATAGCAAACCCACGGGGCTACTGCCATGATCTAACCGCAAACTGCGCGCAAATATGCCGTATTCTGCTAAAATAACGTCTTTGATATTATCAATCATCTTGCCAAGCGCTCATCTTAAGCGCCGCATTACTGAGGAGCTTGCCATGCCTTTAGAAGCCATTGCCATCAACCGCTTGGATGCACCACTGATCAAAAAGCCCAGCCGCGAGCATGAGCTGGCAGAGCGTTTGCGTGCGTTGTACGCAAGCAACGACTACAGCGCGACTGACACCGACGTGTTGGCTATTATCGAGCAAGGTTTTGCACGCGGTGATTGGCTGTATGTGGGCATGTTTAACGACAAGCCCATTGCCGCGCTTGCCTGTTTTGACGATGGGCAAACCGATGCCAAGCGCTTGCAGTATTTGACTGTCCATCCGCAAAACCACAATCGCGGTATTGAAGGTAAATTTATCAAGATGGTCTATGATGCCGAAGTCAAAAAAGGCACTCGGCAGTTTGTGCCTGCCGATGACGAGATTCACCGTATTATGAGTGAATATGAGCTGCTACGTGTTAAAAACTAAGACTGCTTACCGTAAATATACCGCTTAAGAGATGCCTGATAAATCTACGTTACCTACTTTTTTTGATTTTTTATTGCAAATATTATAGAAATGTCTTGACAGAAGCGCTCATATTTAGTTTAATAGCGCCTCAACGAAGACGGCTCGATAGCTCAGTAGGTAGAGCAACGGATTGAAAATCCGTGTGTCGGCAGTTCGATCCTGCCTCGAGCCACCATTCGTTAATCAGATTCTTAAAAGCCCCGAACAGCGATGTTTGGGGCTTTTTTTATGTTTATTATTTATACTCATCACACACCGTCACCATCGCATAACACTTTTGTGCTTTTTTCTACACCGCTTGGCTCAGTATACTCAATCATCAAAGACGAGTAGATACCCATTATAATACAGAGCCTAGGTGGCAAATATGAGAGAGTTTGATTACGACTTAGATTATAAAAACCTAGATCTACGCGCCCATCCTGAGCTGTACCGCGTCGGTCGCGGCGAGCAAGGTGTCTTACTGGTCGAGCCATATAAGTCTGAAATCTTACCGCATTGGCGCTTTGCCACGCCTGAGATTGCCACCGAGAGTAGTGAGACGATTTACCAGATGTTTTTGGACTATTTGGCTGACGATGACTTTGTCGGTGCGGACATGGCGCGTAAATTTATCCAAATGGGCTATACCCGCGCCCGCCGTTATGCCAATCATAAAGGCGGTAAAAAATATAAAGGCGCTGTCCCTGACGATAAAAAAGGCCAAAGCGGTGCACATGGGCGCGAAGAATTACCACGACAAATCGAGGACCCAATTAAAGCAGAATCGGCGCGTATATTTAAGGTTAAGTGGGATAAGTGTCGTGAGAACGAAGATTATCTAAGAATGAAAAAAGAACACCGCGAGCGTTATAAAGACGTTGAATAACCGCAAGAGAAAATGCAAACACTTTAACCAATAGGCACAGCAATGAATAAAAAAGAAATGAACAATAACGACAAGCAACTTTTGATTTTTGATTTTGATGGCACTTTGATCGATAGCGTACCTGATTTGGCTGATGCCACCAACGCGATGCTGACCACCCTTGACAAAGACACCTATCCAATTGAGACGATACGCAATTGGATAGGCAATGGCTCACGAATGCTCGTAGAACGCGCTTTAGTCGGTGATGTCACTGTGCCAGAGGGCGCACTGACTCAAGCCGAAGCCGATCACGCAGAGGAAGTATTTTTTGAAGCCTATAAAAACCTCAGTGGTAGCAAGACTGTCGCCTATCCAGATGTCGATAGCGGACTTAAAAAACTCCATGCCGCAGGCTATACGCTCGCTCTAGTCACCAACAAGCCCATTCGCTTTGTGCCAAAAATATTAGCCTCATTTGACTGGCAAGAGCTGTTTAGCGAAGTGATGGGCGGTGACAGTTTGCCCGTCAAAAAACCAGACCCAGCGCCCCTACTGCATGTCTGTACTCAATTGGGGATTACTCCTGACAAAGCGATTATGATTGGCGATTCTAGAAACGACATCTTGGCGGGTCAAAACGCCAATATGGACACGCTGGGGCTGTCTTATGGCTATAACTACGGACAAGATATTCGCGAGCTCAACCCGACCAAAGCCTTTGATAATTTTGCTGATTTGGTGGGTTATATATTGAGCCAACATGATTAAGCACACTGAACCGTCAAAAGTACATACGACCCTTTTTGTTTATGTCATCTGATAAAAAGATTTTTACTAGCCACGCTTACACCTAAATTCTTATTCTAATAAGAATACCAGTTGCTTATCAGTTTTACTTGGTATGAATTCAATCAAGTCATAGTCAGCGACGTTGTTTTGTTTGAAAGGATCTTTGGCAATGATTTTTTCCAACTCATCTTTCGATTTTATATGAGATAAAATGATACCGCCACTTCTCGGTACTTTGCGTCCAGAAGCTAAAAAATTGCCAAGCTCATATTGTTCATCTAGAAAATCAACATGCTTTTGAAGCAACTGTTCGATTATTTCTAGCTCAGCTTTGTAAGTCAGATTGATAATAAACATCTAAATACTTCCTTTTATTTGATTCTATTTTTATACTTACTGAAGTAGGTAATAGTTGACCATCCTTAAATAAATAAGGGTAAACCTCAAGTTAATCGATAGACTTCTAGATGGTTGAAAGACAGGTTGAAATAATTTTTATTTAGCGCGATAACTCAGCGCCTCAGATACATGGGCGCTATTAATATCTGTACTATTCGCCAAATCAGCGATGGTGCGCGCCACACGCAGCACTCGATGGTAGCCACGTGCGGATAAATTCAAGCGCTGCTGCGCAAGTTGCAAAAGTTGCTTTTCACTATCGCCAAGCTCAATATACTGATCAATTTCGCTCGGGCTCAGCTCGTTATTGACTTTTTGCTGCCGTTTTACTTGCTGCTGATGCGCGGCGGCGACTCGCTCGCGTACTTGTTTTGAGGTCTCACCTGCTTGCGCATTTTGCAAGTCAGCAATCGGCAATGCTGGTACGGTAATATGCAGATCAATACGGTCTAATAGTGGCCCTGAGAGCTTGTCTTGATAGCGTTTGATCTGCTCAGGTCGACAGCGGCAGCGACCTGAGGTATCGCCATCATATCCGCATGGGCACGGATTCATAGCAGCGACCAGTTGGAAATTGGCGGGAAAGGTCATTTGCGAGTTGGCTCGGCTGATGGTGACTTGCTTGGCTTCTAACGGCTGGCGCAACACCTCAAGCACGCTTCGATCAAACTCTGGCAGCTCGTCTAAAAACAACACCCCTTTATTGGCCAGCGTGATCTCACCTGGTTTGGGCCGTGAGCCGCCGCCAACCAAGGCTACAGCGGATATGGTATGATGCACTTGCCGAAATGGCCTTGTCCCATAGTCATAATCGCTGTCTGCTACCGAATACGTGCTGGCCACCTCAAGCGCATCTTCATCGCTTAGATCCGGCAATATCGTCGGCAACCGTGACGCCATCAGCGTTTTACCAGAACCTGGCGGCCCTGTGAATAACAATGAATGACCACCAGCAGCGGCAATCTCAAGGGCGCGGCGTGCGTGGTGCTGTCCTTTGACATCCGCTAAATCTACTTGATAGCCGACCTGCTGCGGTGCTGGACTAGGCTGCACCACCTCCAAACACTCATAAGATCCGCTTGGATCAGTCAGTGACTGCAGGTGGTCGCAGACCGCTTTGAGACTCTGCGCGGCCAATATCGTCACCCCATCGACGCGACTGGCCTCACGTCCATTATCAACGGGTACAATAAGCTGCGGTCTCTGCGCTAGTGTTGATGCCAATCCTTTGGCTTTGATCGCACGGGCAACTGCCAAACTGCCTGTCACTTGGCGCAGCTCACCGTTGAGTGCCAACTCACCGATGAACTCAAACCCTGATAGTACCTCTGGTTCCAGCTGCCCGCTTGCCGCCAATATACCGATGGCGATGGGTAAGTCTAGGCGCGCGCCATCTTTGGGCAGATCGGCAGGGGCTAAGTTAATCGTTAACCGCCGATTGGGAAACTGAAAGCCAGAGTTCAGAATAGCAGAGCGCACTCTGTCTTTGCTCTCGCGCACGGCCGCTTCTGGTAGACCAACAATGGTTAGTGCTGGTAGTCCTTGCGATAGATGAACCTCAATAATGACTTTGGGTGCATGTAAACCAACGACCGAACGGGTATAGACTTGAGCAAATGACATAAGGCAGCTTCCAGAGGCAGGAGCTAATGATAATAATGTATTCTCTATCAGCGCGCAAATGTTGTGTCTCAAGACTTTTTTATCAAAGGCAGCAGCTAATGCGTATCGAAAAAATAACAGGAGCTCGGCAACTATCGTCAATCATCGTCATGGTGATCACACCACACTCTAAGCAAGGATTTGTTATAATAGTGACCATCTTTGATGACTCATAACAGGTAGCCAATAGTACAGGTGCATGCTACGGTCATCTGGCAGTCCAGTTTTGGTCACTTTTGATCCCTGTGCTGTCATACACTGAAGTAATATGAGGAACACCGCATGACAGACCATTCTCAACAGAATACTTCGCAGCCTTATAACCATGCTGAAGCTTCACCATCGACCACACGTCCTGTAATGCAGACACAAAGCCCTTACGCCAGTCCGCGCGGCACACTGGGCAGCAAGCAGCTGCCAGCCTTTGATGAAACGCTGATTCACAAATATAATCGCTCAGGGCCTCGCTACACCTCCTACCCCACCGCTTTAGAGTTCACGCCCATTGAGGCAGATACAGAACTGCGGATTCTACAAAACCGTGAATCGCGCGCGCCACTCTCGCTATATTTTCATATTCCGTTTTGTCGTCACCTTTGCTACTACTGCGCCTGTAATAAAATCATCACCAAAAAAAATAGCGATTCAGGTGACTACCTGCAGTATTTGATCGCCGAGGTCAAACAAAAACGCCGTCTGCTGGCTACCCCTGAAACTGGCGATAAACCATTGGTTAAGCAGCTGCACTTGGGCGGTGGTACGCCTACGTTCTTGCGCGATGAAGAGTTGGTGCAGTTGTGGCAGTTCTTGCAGACACAGTTTGAATTTTTACCAGAAGATGAAGGCGATTACTCCATCGAAATTGATCCGCGTGAGCTTGGTGATTCGACACTACAAACTTTGCGCAGCCTTGGTTTTAATCGTATCAGCTTGGGCGTGCAAGACTTAGAAGATGCGGTACAAATTGCGGTCAACCGCGTACATTCAGCAGAACTGATCGCCAATATTTTGGCAGAAGCGCGCGAGCTGGGCTTTCACTCCATTAATATTGATCTGATTTATGGCCTACCGCAGCAAACCCCAGCCAGTTTGGATCACACCATTCACCGTATTATTGAGATGGCACCAGATCGGTTATCTATCTTCAACTATGCCCATCTGCCAGAACGCTTTAAAGCGCAGCGGCAAATCAAAGATGACCAGCTGCCCACGCCTGCAGACAAACTGACCATGCTGGGCAACACCATCAATACCTTAACTGAGGCTGGCTATCAATATATCGGTATTGATCACTTTGCCAAACCTGATGACGAGCTGGCTATTGCACAGCGTGAGGGTAAGCTGCACCGCAATTTCCAAGGCTATACCATCATGGGTGATTGCGACTTGCTGGGCTTTGGTGTCTCTGCCATCAGCCAAATCAGCAATGCCAGCACCCGTTATATTTTGCAAAACGCAACTGACTTGACCTTATATCAACAGCATATCACTACCGCGATGCGTAACCCTGCGCGCTTGCCAGCGGTCAAAGTCATCAAAACCTCAATCAAAGATCGCTTGCGCGAATACGTTATCATGAACCTACTGTGTCATGACTATATTGATTTTAAAGACGTCAATCAAAAATTTGGTATCGATGCCATCACCTATTTTATTGATGAAATTGCGCAACTGAGTGACATGCAGCAAGATAAGTTGATTGATATGGATGCGGCGGGTATTCGTATTTTGCCCAAGGGACGGTTACTAGGGCGTAATGTGGCCATGGTGTTTGATACATATTTAAAAACCAAGCACCAAGATCGATTTTCTAAAGTGATTTAATAAAATAGGGACACGACCTAATGATATAAAAAAAGCGGCCACACAAGGTGACCGCTTTTTTGTTTGTCCAGTTGCTATAGTTGCATCATAGTGGACTTAGAATTTTAGGTTAGCACCAATGGTCATCAAATCGTTATCGCTACCGAGCATGTCGTATTCTGCTTCGATACCAAAGTTAGGATTGACATTGTAACCAAGACCAACACCGCCAGCTAAACTGGTATCGTCACTAGAGTAATTAACTTTAGTAGCATTTACGCCATTAATTAAAGTATAGTCGCCATCAACTTCAGTTTTGGCAATACCCAGCTTACCTTTGGCATAGACTGCTGTATTTGGGAAAGCATAACGATAGGTACCATAAGCGCCATACGTTTTGGCATCGATATCGCCGTTATTGTAGTCTGCATCATCGGATCCAACATATTCGACTTCTGCGCCGAAGTTTGGATCAAAGTTATAGCCTGCATAGACACCATAAGCGGTTGGATCGTCTGCGCCATCGACATCAACGTCGAACTGACCGACTTTAGCACCCACGTATGGCTGACCTGTATAACCGCTACCATAAGACACTGCTGCTTGTGCGCCAACAGTCATCAATGAGCCCGCAGTTAACGCAAGTAATGTTTTTTGTAGTGTTTTCATCGTCATCTCCTTAGAATCAATTTAAGCAAAGCAAGTCATGTAATTGTATTGACTATCTTGGTCATATCGCCTTGCTTGCTAACGATGAATACATAGTAACAAATCGTGTCAGACACACTGTCATCGTTTGAGGGTATGCGAGTTAAGTTTTGCAAGTAATTATCAGCGGGCGGGTTACAAAGGCTAGGATATGAAATCTTTTGTTACATGCCTCGTTTTTGTGCAATACTTCCTACGTATTATCCATTTTTTATTCGTTTTGGATAAACCCAATCTACGGAATCCGTTCATATGCCCGCTTCTATCCAAACGCAGCTGCGCGCTGCCTTAGACCAACTCAAGGACAAACAGCAATATCGTCAGCTACCTGATATTGAGCACCAAGGTCGTTATGTGATCAGCGGCGGTAAGTCGCTAGTGAATATTGCCAGTAATGACTATTTGGGGCTTGGTAGCAATGCTGAGTTACAGCGCGAGTTTTTAGCACATATAAAGCAGCAGCCTATAGACCACCTACCCAAAATGAGTGCCACGTCATCGCGCCTGCTGACGGGTAATGACCATCAGCTATCGGTGTTAGAGTCCGAGCTGCAGGCATGGTATGTGTCCGCTACGCAGCATCAAGCCGCGCCCAAGTCAGCATTGGTGTTTAACAGCGGCTATCATGCCAATATTGGTATTCTGCCAGCGCTCACCGCCTTGCCCGTCAAGACACTGATCTTAGCCGACAAACTGGTACACGCCAGCATAATTGACGGTATTCGTCTCAGTCAAAGCAAGCTGTGTACCTATCGTCGCTATCGGCATAATGACTATGCACAGCTGGCGACCATGCTCGCCCAAGCGGACGAAGATATAGAGCGTATCATCATTGTCACCGAAAGTATCTTTAGTATGGATGGCGACCGCGCGGATCTACCTGCTTTGGTCGCGCTCAAAGCGCTGGATGACCGTATTGAGCTGTATGTCGATGAAGCACATGCCGTTGGAGTACTGGGTGCGCAAGGGTTGGGATTGGCAGAAGAGACGCAAACCTTGGCTGATATTGATTATCTGGTCGGTACCTTTGGCAAGGCTTTTGCCTCAGTAGGAGCTTATATGTTATGTGATGAGGTGGTCAAGTTGTGGCTGATCAACCACATGCGGCCGCTGATTTTTAGCACCGCCCTACCACCGATCAATCACGCGTGGACGCGTTTTATCTTGGCAAAAATGCCACAGATGCAGCCCCTACGTCTGCATCTGGCACAGATTTCTTTACAACTTAGCCAAACCATCAGCGTCGATCATCGTGTATCATCAGCGCCGCAAACGCTGACTTATCAGTCGCCTATTGTGCCTTATATACTGGGGGATAATGCCTCTACCATGGCCAAAGCCCAACAGCTGCAAGCGGCAGGATTTTATGCGTTGCCAATTCGGCCACCAACCGTGCCTGCCAATACCGCCCGTATTCGTTTGGTACTCAACGCAGCAATCAGTCACGCCGACTGTGAGCGGTTGATTGCCGTGTTGGATACGTGAAGGACATCACTTTTGGTCAGCCTCATTCGTTTGATATTGAAGAACTACTATGAAACACCACGCCACTGCATCGGTGCTGAGCGCACGTAAGCAGACCATCGCCCGCCACTTTGCCAAGGCGGCTGAATACGATCAGCATGCCCATATTCAGCAGCTGGTTTGTGAGCAGCTGCTTCATTGCATTAGCTGTCAGCAGCATGACAGTGTACTGGAGGTGGGCGCAGGGACAGGCCAGCTGACGCGGCTACTCGCGGAGACTATTGACAGTCCGTATTGGTTGATTAACGAGTTGTGCGCTGAGCAAGCCGCGCGCCTGCAAACGCTACTGCCAACCGCTACGATGTCCATTGGTGATGCCGAAAGCCTAAACTTGGGCGATAACCACAGCTTAATCATCAGTGCCAATGCCATTCAATGGTTTGATGCACCGCTACATTTTATCGCACAGTCTGCCACAAGGCTGCAATCGGGCGGACAACTGCTGGCCAGCACCTTTACGCCCAATAACTTTTTGCAGATCAAAGCGCTGACGGGTCAAGGGCTTGACTATCCCGCACTATCTGCGTGGCAGCACGCACTCGATGAGACCCAGCTTGAGCGCGTCACACTATCCACGCAGCGCTTTGAGGTACCTTTTACTAGTCCTTATGACGTGCTCAAACACATGAAACTAACAGGTGTTTCTACCCATCAAACGCAGCAGCAACCTTATGGCGACGGACACTCTTTTCGATGGACAAAAGCGCGTCTGCAGGCGTTTGAACAAGATTACTGGCAGCAATTTTCAGGAACCGATGCAGACGGTCAGCCATGTGTCTATCTGACTTATGAGATCTTGATTATCGACGCGCATTTGCCTTGAGATGGCGTGGATATTTAGTGGTAGAAAGCTGTTATACATTTATCATGAATTAACGCCATAAAAAAACGCACCCCTTAAGGTGCGTTTTTTATTACAACAGCATAGTTATCTCAGATGAACTGGGATAGTTATTTTTTGTCGTCATTCACTTCAGTGAATTCTGCATCAACCACGTCATCGTCTGCTTGGTTGTTGTCTGCCGCGCCTTCAGCACCTTGTTGGAACTGGCTTGGGTCAACACCTTCAGCACCTGCACCAGAATCAGCATAGATTTTTTGGCTGATTGGCAAAAACGCATTGTCTAACGCTTCAAGCTTGGCTTTGATTTCGTCGTGATCGTCTTCTTTTGCCGCCGCTTCAAGATCAGAAATGGCCGTTTCTACCATTTCTTTTTCGTCTGCAGTTACTTTATCTTCAGCGTCTTTAAGCGCTTTTTGTACCGCATGGATACGGCCATCTGCTTCGTTACGCACTTGCGCAAGGTTGGCAAATTTTTCGTCTTCAGCCGCATTGGCTTCAGCGTCACGTACCATTTGTTCGACTTCGTCATCCGACAAACCAGAGTCTGCTTTGATTTGGATGCTTTGTGCTTTACCCGTACCTTTGTCTTTCGCTGAGATGTTCATGATGCCGTCAGCGTTGATGTCAAAGGTCACTTCGATTTGTGGCATACCACGTGGTGCTGGTGGAATGTCCGTCAAGTCAAAGCGGCCAAGCTGTTTGTTCTGGTTAGCGATTTTACGCTCACCTTGATACACCTGAATGGTTACTGCTGGCTGGTTGTCATCAGCCGTTGAGAACACTTGTGATTTCTTAGTCGGAATCATGGTGTTTTTCTCAATGATTGGCGTCATCACACCGCCCATTGTTTCAATACCAAGGGTCAATGGCGTCACATCAAGTAGCAAGACGTCAGTTTTGTCGCCAGACAATACCGCGCCTTGAATCGCAGCACCTGCAGCGACCGCTTCATCAGGGTTCACGTCTTTACGTGGCTCTTGACCAAAGAAATCTTCTACTTTTTTCTGTACCAATGGCATACGCGTCTGGCCACCGACCAAGATAACGTCATTGATGTCACCAGCTTTTAGGCCTGCATCTTCAAGGGCGATTCTGCAAGGCTCTACGGTACGCTGTACCAAATCTTCAGTCAAGCCTTCAAGTTTTGAGCGGCTGATGGTGATGACCAAATGCTTAGGGCCACTGCTGTCAGCAGTGATGTAAGGTAGGTTCACTTCAGTGCTCTGAGAGCTTGATAGCTCAATTTTGGCTTTTTCAGCGGCTTCTTTAAGACGCTGCATGGCAAGAGAATCACCTTTTAGGTTCACGTCTTGCTCTTTTTTGAACTCGTTAACCAAATAGTCGATCAACGCTGAGTCAAAGTCTTCACCGCCCAAGAAGGTATCACCATTGGTGGCCAATACTTCAAATTGCTGTTCGCCATCAACGTCTGCAATTTCGATGATTGACACGTCAAAAGTACCGCCACCCAAGTCATAAACGGCAATGGTGCGATCGCCTTGCTTTTTGTCCATGCCATAAGCAAGGGCAGCTGCCGTTGGCTCGTTGATGATACGCTTCACATCAAGACCTGCGATTTTACCGGCATCTTTGGTCGCTTGACGCTGTGAATCGTTAAAGTAAGCAGGAACGGTGATAACCGCTTCAGTGACTGACTCACCAAGATAGTCTTCTGCTGTTTTCTTCATTTTCTTCAAGATTTCAGCAGATACCTGTGGCGGCGCCAGCTTTTTGCCGTTCACTTCGACCCATGCATCACCATTGTCGGCTTTGGCGATTTTGTATGGCACCATGCCGATGTCTTTTTGTACCACTTTGTCATCAAAGCGACGACCAATCAGACGTTTGATGGCAAACAATGTGTTATTTGGGTTGGTCACTGCTTGACGTTTTGCAGACTGACCAACAAGGGTTTCGTCGTCTTTGTAGGCAACGATTGAAGGTGTTGTACGGGTACCTTCAGCGTTTTCGATGACCTTGACTTTGTCGCCTTCCATCACAGCTACGCAAGAGTTGGTTGTACCTAAGTCAATACCAATCACTTTACCCATAATCAATTACTCCCAATTTTTTTAAGTTACTGTTTCAATGAAATGATTGTGTTATATATGCTGCCAACGCGCGTAAGAATCCGCGCGGTTAAGCGCGGCTCGGCGTGACATATCAGACCGTAAGTGGTCACTTGTTGCTTTATATCGGTTTGCGCCTGTATTTTTTCAAGTCTACGGTGACGCAATCATTCGCTTTTCTGTGAAGATTTGTGAATATCCTCACCTTTAATAAGGGTTACTGACCAATCTGTACCATGGCTGGGCGCAATAGGCGACCATTTAGGCTATACCCTTTTTGTAGGACGTTACCAACCGTGTCAGCGTCTGCGTTCGGGTCAATGCCCACGGCTTCATGAAGATCCGCGTTGAACTTCTCACCTTGTGGGTTGACCACTTCAACGCCGTTTTTAGTCAGTACATTTAATAGGGCTTTATGAGTCAAACGCACCCCTTCAATTACGGCATCATCGCCTTCAGCGTTGTCAATGGCGCGCTCTAAGTTATCAACCACGTCGAGCAGCTCTTTGGCAAATTTTTGTAGGGCAAATTTTTTGCTCTTATCGGCTTCTTGCTCCATACGCTTTTGCGCGTTGTAAGCTTCTGCATTGGCGCGGGCGGTGCCTTCTTTGGCTTGTTTGACTTCGCCCTCAAGCTCAGCGATACGCGCTTCAAAGGTTTGCAAATTGACATCGTTCTTGATGGTCGCGTTGTCGCCTGAATTATTTTCAGGATCAAACTCATCAATGGCTTCTTCTAGAATACTGGTGTCATGGTCAATATTGCTGTGTGTCGCTTTTGGGTCGGTAGTATCAAACTCATGGTTGGGTGCTTGTTCGCTCATGATAACTCCTTAGGATGATTAATAATGATGCTCAAATTCAAAATCAAATCGGTCATGGTCTGTAGTCACTGCGTTAGTCTGAGTGCAGGTGATATGGCCAGCCCACGCCTGTTTTATTTATTGGACGCCAATCAAGCGGATTAGCTGCTTGATAAAGGTTATGCAGGTAAATTTCAAGCCTAAACGCTAGGAATTTTTTATGCAAGGTGCAACAAGAGTGCTAAATCGTCTCACAAGCATGGCGGATTTTTGTAGCCTCTGACACCATACCCCACTGACAGGCTCTACTATGTTGTTGTAATTATTTAATTTTTGTTTTTAACAAAAAATAGGACAGAACGTCTTATTTACAGATAAGCTGTCTATCACTATGTATAGTGGTTTGCTAAGGTAAACCCTATGAGATTGGCAATCTTGTCCGTTGTGATGGTCAAGACCAATTACTGGCGACGCGCTACATGTGGTTCATCACAGCTTAGTGGTGTTACTGGGTGAATGAATGCATCATGTTACCGCATGAGTAAGTACATAACCACGCAGTCGCCGATCAGCTGCTGACCCATCTAATAAAATTTAATAAATAATGGAGGCTACTATGCCGCAGACCAGTTACCAAACCAGCATCAGTGATAAAGATACCGCCGACAAAGTTGTAAGCGATGGCGGCGCGGTTCAAGGCGTCAAATGGATCAATATCAATACCGAAAAAGGCATCATTGTGGTCACCCACAGCGAAGATTATGACGAGGCGGCCTTCAAGTCCATCGCTGGTCTTTAACGCCCTCTTTGTTTAGAAACACTGATATATAACACCAAAAAACCACTCGTGCAGTGGTTTTTTTTGGCGTGATTCATGGTGATAGCGATGGTTCAGAGATAAGGGACATGAGCACGTCCATATCTAGAGCCATTAACATTTGCCGTGCGTGATGGCACAAACACGGTCTGAGTGTCGACGATATTGGCCGTCTTACGTCTCGGCAATACGGGCTGCTGAGTCCACTGCGGCGCGTGACGCTCAAGGCGCGCAGCCAACATAGGCAGATGGTTGGTCGGCACCGCAGGATACAGGTGATGCTCAATATGATAGAGCAGGTTAAAGGTAAGTAAGTTTGCCAGTGGTCGGCGCTCACTACGGGCATAAACGGTTTCATCACAGTCATGATGCACGCTCCACACCGCAAAAAACCCCACCAGCGTATTGGCCAGTAGCATGACGGCAACATGATACAGCAGTACGGGGTGCTGAATTATGGCGGCGGCGGCAACAACCGAAAGGATCAACAACATATCAATGACCACCCACAGTCGGTGGTGCATACGACCATGGCATAACCCAAACCACTGGATACGTACAGAAAACCACGCGCCGCCCAATATGGCTTGATACCACGGCAGACGTGCCCAGTTGCCCTCAACATCGCCTGCGCCCAGTGGGTCATGGTGATGGTTGAGGTGGGTGCGGCGAATCGCATGAGTACTGCATAGCATGGTGATACTAAGCAGCAGTAATACCAGCTCGTTAGCTGCTTTATTGACCCCAAGCGTTCGATGATAGGCATCATGTGCTTGTCTGAGCGCGGCGGTAAAAAATAAAAAAGAGGCCATCAGTGCCAGCAGCCACCATGACTTTGCAGCAAAAAACCATGATGCCAATAAAAAAGGCAGAGGCAGTATCAGATTGTATAACACTTGCTTGCGACTTAAGTGACACAAATCCTGCCACGCTACCGCTGCTAAAGATGGATGTCGCATCGCTCGCTCCTTGTCTTATTTTTATATTTTTATTTCTGTAAAAACAGAAATAACCTGTTAAAATTTTTTATCACTATTACCAAAATGAGGACACGCTCTAGCCAATATCAGTATTCGTCAGATCAAAAACAAATGGCCAACCGACATACTTCTCTTATCCACGTTGTAGCGCAACGTGCTGCTACGGCGCAGCACTGGTTACGCATCTAATTTATCCTCGCGGCGCATTTAGGGCTTGCTGTATGGTGGTGTGCTCAAACGCATAGCCCTGCGTCAGTAGCGCCTCTGGCAATACCTTTTGTCCATCAATCAGTAAGGTGGCCATTTCACCAAACATAAGCTTTAACAACGGACTTGGTAAGGTGAATATCGTTGGACGATGTAACCACGAACCAACAGCTTTGGTAAACGTGTGGTTACTGACAGGGTTGGGCGCGGTCAGATTGTATACCGTGACTGTCGCGTCGTCATTCTGATCTGGTGCAGCTTTGGTTTCGGATATATGTTGCGACATGATAAAGCAAATCGCGTTGACCCAGTCCTCACGACTGATCCAGCTCATGATTTGGTTACCATCGCCCAGCTGTCCACCCACACCCAGCTTAAACGGCGTCAACAGCTTACCCAGCATGCCGCCCTCAGGGTGAATCACCACTCCAGTGCGTACGATCGCCACAGGGACACCGTATGTTGCTGCTTTTGCTGCCAGCATTTCCCACTCTTGGCATAAGCGATGGGCAAAATCATCCTCAAAGCCGCTGTCTTCGGTCAAAGGTTTATCGCCTTGCGTGCCATACCAACCAATGGCTGAACCGCTGATCAACAATTTGGGCGCTACCGCGGTACGCTCAATAAATGCCAGCAATGCCTCAGTAGGCTTGGTACGGCTGGCGAGTAACTGCGCCTTACGCGATTCACTCCAGCGCGCATCAGCGATGCCAGCACCTGCCAGATTGATGATGACATCATAATGATTGTCTGTTTCTGCCAAGGCCTCATAGGTCATCATCTTGACTGCCTCAGGATGCGCTTGACTGGCATTGCGCGTCAACCACGTGATCTGTAGCGGCTGCTGACGACTTTGTGCCGACGTTATCAACGTGTCACTAAATGCACTGCCTAAAAATCCTGATCCACCACTGATGAGTATGTTCATGCTCTGTTATCCTTTTATGGTATATCCATCGATTATAGACAGTTGTTTTGAAAAAATATGTGTTAGATCGGTTTTGGTAATGCAACCATACTGGTAATCACCGCGCTGATACTGCCAAAAAGGCCAACTCCGCACATCATCACCAGCACCAATCCTATTGTCGTGATTGAGGATATACCCAAAAATCCAGCAATCAAGCCCATATAAAGCGCTGAGATGATAAAGCTGACTAAAAATATCGTGCCAATACTGTGCTCAAAGCCGCGCCGTGCTTGGCGATAAGCCAATAGCATACCTGTGAATAGTGCTGGTACAAAGCCTATCAAAGTACCAAAAATAAATGGCTCATAGCCAATTCTGACAAAGTTATCCATACCAAATGCCAGTAACACGATCAGCTCAAGCAGTACCCCACCAATCACGCTGCCCAATCCTGAAAACAAGATAATAACTTGTAGATAAGGATAAGTCGCCGTCTTGGCGCCACTGCCCTCTGCTTGGCTACCATATGCCTCATTGCTGGCTGGTGGCTGGTTGTCATCACTCGTTATACTGTTCATCATCATGTTCCTATTGGTGTTGGCTATAGGTTCAGTATAGGTAAAGCCACGTATCGTATGATGGATTTGCTGTGAATCATTGATGAGCACTTGTTGAATTGCTGATATCTAATGAGGGCTTGGGTAGGACAAATAGTCCTACTACATAGGCGCTAACCCCGCCAAGAAAGGCAGCAAAGACCACAAAGATAAAAAAGCTAAATGAAAAAGTGGTATTACTAAAAACTGTAAATAGCAAAGCACAAATAACCGTCGATATGACACCGATGATAGCTGACTGTAATAAACCTTTATCATTGCGGTATAGCTTCAACCGCGCGACTAAACAACCAGTCAATGTGGCAGGGATGAAACCTATAATAAGACCCCAAAATGCAAAGCTAGGTATTGCTAATAGCGCGAGCACAAGGTTAAACACGATTTTCTGCGGGAAACCAACCTCTACAATCGTTTCTAAAATCAAAAGCATGCTGAGTACTAACCCTATCACACCGCCACCTATTGCTCCGCCAAAGCACAGATAGGCAGTGATGACTTTTGATTTTGGATAATTTTTGTCACTTGTACTCGTATTTGATTCCATAGCCATAGCCTCACAAACGATCTTCTAACTTTTTAAAAATCAATTAAACGCTTTTTCCTCTTCCTCTGTAGGTAAGGCTGACATACCTGCTAATACCGTACTGATGCCTCCTGTCAGACCAATAGCCAGCAAATGGGGAATATGTATCATAGAATTCAAAAAAATAACGTAGAAGATCGTCGTTATAAGATAACCAACCAAGAAAGCTTGCCTCCACCATCCCTGTTTGATAACGCACTTTTTGTGCACCAACCAAGTGCTGATGCCAGACATAATGACCATGCCAAACAGACCACCACCAACGATATACACTGGGAAAAACAACACCGCCAGCACACCGATGCTACTGTCAGCAGTGACTAACGTTGCCGCAAATGGAAACAAAATGAGTTGAAATAAAGTACCAGCGAGTATAAAAATTCTCTGTACCTTTTGCTCAGGATAAACGTCCAAATGATCGTGTGGCTGAGTCAATAGTTTTTTCATACCACCATCCTTTTATTTGGCGATCGCTTAATAGTCACGCTACACAAAATGCCGACGAAGCGGACAGTCGGTGTCATTTTTACGCTTGTCATGCCCTTCTTTTATGTTTTCCCATCGACGACTGATGAGACTCATCACTACCGTGCGACTGGGTAAGACATGACGCTTGGTCAGGTGCGGTGCCGCCCTATCTAAGCGCTTGGCAAGCGTGGGCAGATGATTGGAGGGAACCGCAGGAAACAAATGATGCTCGACGTGATATAACAAGTTAAAAGTCAGCATATTGACAATAGGGTTGCGCTCGGTTCGGGCGATGGTATCCTCACAATCATGATGTACGCCCCATACGGCGATGATGCCGACACTGGCATTGGCCAACATCATCGTGCCTATGTGATACAGCAGTACCTGCATGAACGTCATATCAATAGGTATCACAGAAACGCTCAATACGGTGGCAATCATCATAACGGCAGCAATCAACCCAAACTCCAGCCAAGCGATGCGCTGATTACGGCAGCTGCTTAAACGCAGTCCTTGACGATAGATGGCCAGTCGATACATCACGCCGCCCAGCATCGCCTGCCACCATGAGGTTTTTGCCAAACTGCCCTCAATGTCGCTGTCGCCCAGCGGATCACGGTGATGCGCCATGTGTGTGGCTCGAATGCTGTGCAAACTGGTCATCAGTAATACACTCAGCAGCAGTACTATGGCTGTCGTCATGCGCTTGCTGGTTCCC
Organism: Psychrobacter sp. PSi21; assembly: GCF_054960615.1. Taxonomy (NCBI): domain Bacteria; kingdom Pseudomonadati; phylum Pseudomonadota; class Gammaproteobacteria; order Moraxellales; family Moraxellaceae; genus Psychrobacter; species Psychrobacter sp. PSi21. Next base: position 35,209 of record NZ_JBHNYR010000016.1, on the reverse strand, counting down.
AAACTGTGGTGATAGCCATCATGAGCTTGGCGAAACGCTGCCGCAAAAAACAGATAAGATGCGCTGCAAGCTAAGAGATACCAAGACTGACTGGCAAACCACCAAGACATCAATAAAAAGGGGTAAGGCAATATGACGTTATACATCCGTTGACCACGAGTCAGCTGGCATAGGTCTCGCCACTCAACGGTCGCAATCGCATCCTTGATGGTGCTCTGTTTGGTAAGATGGGGCTGATTTGCTGGCATGTTATACATCCATTTGGCATTGCTGTTATCACTGATGCTTAGCTTAATATTGGGATATGATGCATATACTTATTACATAAATTTCTGTTTTAAAAGAAATTATAATATATTTTCTGTCCCAAAATCTAAAACCTCAATCCATCTTGCGCTATTCTTTAATTTCTGTCAATAGTGAAATAAAATAATGTTCGTTCATTTAAAAGGCGGTATGACTGGCTGCTCATCCAAACGAACCTCATTTGCAGCCGACTACCAATCAGCGCAGAATCTGACCCGTTAGCGCATCATGAATTTGGCTTGGTAGCGTATAACCGAGCGTCTCACCCGCCAAAAAAGCCACTTGATCGATATAATCTGGTGTCGCAAAATACGCTTGTGCCTCAGTCAAACTCTGCGCTGGTGGTTGACCAGAGGGGTTACAGCTGGTCGACACCAAAAATCCATAAGGATTGTGCGCCGACACCATCTGCGCGCACAGCTGCTGTACCAGCGGGTGCGCGATCACACGTACCGCCACGCTGCTGTGTTGACCCGTGATCCAGTCAGGAATGGTTATAGGCAATGCGTCAGATACAGGTAGCAACCACGTGTGCGCTTGGCGCGTGTTGATGTCGGTTGCCGTTTGCCAACTGCCAATGGCCGCTTTACGCTGTGAGTCATTAAGCACCGCGAGCAACGGGGCAATACGGCGCACCTCATCAGTGACCACGATCATGCCCTTCTCTATCGGGCGCTGCTTGATATACAAAAGCTGCTGCACGGCTGCTTGATCAAAAGGGTCACAGCCAATACCCCAGACGCTTTCTGTCGGATAGGCCAACAGTCGCCCTTTTTGTAGCCACGTGCTGGCACAGGTTGCGGTGGTCATTACTGTTTGAGAAGTCGTGAATGCTGGCGGAGGTGTGGAGGCGTTCATAGCAGTGGTCATAGGTGATCATAAAGGCTAAGCATAATGGCAAATCACGATAATAGCAAAATGAGAAAATCAGGCAGATATGCTCACCGTCATTAGGGCGTGTCCCTATTTTAAAAATAGTGATTTTAGATTACAGACGGGCGTAACGTCCGCCTTGCTCTTTGATCAGACCCAACAACTCAAGCTCCATCAACTGGCCAATCAGTTGCGGCGGTGCCACTGATAATGTCAAAAGCAGCGCATCAAGGTCTTGACCATGCCAATCGAGCTGTCCGTACACGCCTGATAAGTGCTCAGGTACAGTAGTGCTAGGGCTGGAGGTTGCCTTAGGGGCGGAGGTGGCTTGTGGTAAAGCAGACGGCGCAGGATCATACGTAGCAGCTGTTTTGCTCGCTTCAATGCTATCGCTGAGCGTTTGGCTGGTATCCATGCCAACGACTGGACGTATCAACTGTAGGCCAACGTCATCGGCCACCTGCTGCGGGTGATAGATCAAGGTTGCCCCTTCTCTAATCAGGTAGTGACAGCCTTCAGCGTTATGATTATCAATATGACTGGGGACGGCAAAAACTTGTTTGCCCTGCTCTGAGGTCAGTCGTGCAGTGATCAGCGAGCCGCTTTTGACAGCCGCTTCAGTGACAATGGTCGCCAAGCTCAAACCTGCCACCAAACGATTGCGGCGTGGAAAGTTATGCTGGTTGGGCGGGGTATCGGGTAGCAGCTCACTGATGATGCAGCCACCTTGCTCGATAATATGCGCAAAAAGCGCATCGTGATGATTGGGATAGCAGACATTGATACCAGTACCCATCACTCCGATCGTGCGCCCTTGGCACTCAGGATCGGTCTGAGACAAGGCGCCAAGATGCGCGCGCTTATCCACACCCATGGCAAGGCCACTGGTAATGACGTAGCCTATCTGTGCCAAATACTGCGCCATATCAAACGTGGTTTTTTGGGCATGTGCTGTGGGGTTGCGGCTACCAACCATCGCTATTTGCACGTGCTGCAAACGTTCAATATCACCATGATAAAACAGTAATGGCGGCGGATCATAAATATTCAGCAGTTGCTGAGGGAACCGCACATCTTCAGCAAAGACCAGCTGATATTTACCTGCTGCCAAAGCCTGCTCAATAGCCGTAACGGCATCTACCGTCTGCTGATGTTGTTCGTGCCGCACGATGTGACTGCGATGAATGCGCCGCTGTTGCCATAAGCCTGCGCTCGCCGCCCATGCTTGTCCCGCACTACCAAACGCTGTGATCAATTTATGATACGCAGACAATGATGCGTTAACCTCATACCATAGCGCGACGATAGCGCGCTGTTCGTCGGACAAAGGTGGCGTCAAAGTAGTCATAGTCGTCTGCTCATACAGGCGCGGTTATCCATAATCATACGGCACGAAGGTTTTACAAGTAAGGTGGCGGTAGCAATTGATCGCCAACATTAAGCGGTAGCTCAGAGCTAAGCACATAGGCATAGCTGATGTTATCAAAGGTATTGAATACCATCACCATGCCCGTCGGCTCACTGGGAAGACGTACAGGGGTATCATTGTCACGTATGTCGCGCACCAGTGGCCCTTTTTGATAAACGGTCAATACATCCCCAGGTTTGGCACCTTGGGTACTGCCAAGGTTAATCGCTACCACACTACCGCGTGCCGCTGAGTTGATAGAATTCATCACCCGTACAATCAGGCCACCACGTGTGACTGACGCTGGCGTCGGGTAAAACACAGGCGGAATAGAGTCATCAAGCTCGACAAACACGCGGTCACCTTCACGTACTTCTTTGTCATAAGTATCGATCAGCTGTAAGCTGGTGACGCCGTTGCTTTCGACAGACGTGACCAGACCAGTGGCCACTTGCGTGACTTCAAGGCCAATGCTCTTCTGCGTTTTAGGGTCAACATACGGCTTGCCTTCACGGTACACACCGTAACGCTGTCCCACGATCAAAGGTACACCCTTGGCGTAGACTTTATCACCACGTGCAGTTAACAGATTGCGGTTTTTAGAGGCAATAATATAAGGCGTGGTGTTGAAATCTTTAGGGTTCACAATAATGGTTTTATCGAGCCAATGCTTGATTGCTGACCACGGTACAGGCGGAATGCTATTGGCCGTTGACGTCACGGTAACCGCCGTAGCAACCGCTGTGCCAGTCAATTGTTTTTCTATGCCGGCGCAGCCTTCACCCGTATCAACCCCTACCAAGGTTTGGCCTTGAATCACACACAGAATGAGGACGTCATTAGGGTAGATTAAATTTGGGTTTTTGATCTGCTTATTGGTGGCCCAAATCTCTTTCCAGCGCCATGGGCTGTCCAGATATCGTCCTGAGATATCCCACAAAGTATCGCCTTTTTTGACGATATAGCGGTTGGGTGCATCGGCTTTGATGGTGGGCGCGGGATTATTGGCTTGCGCAGTTGACATCAGCATCACACCACTAAAGGCTGTCATCAGCAGCACTTTTGCCATTTTTGTTAGGCTTGTTTTCATGATCATATCCATAATGTGTCAGGTAAAATACTGGCGCAGTCAACAGAGTGACTTCGTGATTCATCGAGTTCAATACAGGCGGCCAGTAGCTGCTCTTAACGTAGAAAATAAAAGCTACCATAGCACAATATTAAACAACTTTTTACACAAGCGTAACCTTTATTACCATATTTTTTAGAAAAATAAGTAAACCTTGAATGTAGCGCATCTAATCCAAAACCAGTCACACTGCTTTATTCTATGAGTACATCAATTGATGCCCTATCTTATAGTCAATACTCAATAAAACAGAGTCACCACGACGATACGCTATATCAAGTTAAAAAAGGCCAAGATCAGCAAAAAACCACTGCATCTCGATAGTTTTTCCAAAACTGATGAAAAAATGCGGTCTAGGGCATGTCCCTAATTCAAACGTCTATCACCATCTTTAAAATAGGGACACGCCCTAGTCTCACCGCATCGTTTTTATATCGAATACATCATATCAAATCAATACTCAGGTTTTGTGCTATAAAAAAACCTACTGTTTCATGTGAAACAATAGGTTGTTATAAGATAAAAAGACTCTCTAACTTATTCAGAAAATAGCTGAAAAAACCATTTAACGGGTAGAAACATGCTGACGAATTTGCTCGGCGACCGATGCCGCAGCATTGTCCAGTACAGTCACATGCTGCGCCAAGTCCTCTAGCCCCTCGGTATGCGCGGGGCGCTCGATGTCGATTTGACCGACTGCCTCAACGATGGTGTCTGCAAACTTAACAGGCAACGCGGTCTCAGCACAAACAATCACTTCATTCTCACGTTGTAGCTCTTTGGCGACCTTGATGCCATCAGCCGTATGTGGATCGACCAGCTCACCATACTGCTCATAGAGCGCCTTAATGGTGGCTAGGCGGTCATTGTGTGTGGATTTGCCAGCAGCAAAGCCATAACGCGTATTGACCGCTTCCATAAGCTCAGACAAATCAAACCCTTGCCCTGATTTGACACCATCAAACAACTCATGAACACGCGCGCTATCTTTTTCAAGTAACAGATAAACAAAGCGCTCAAAGTTTGAGGCTTTAGAGATATCCATTGATGGGCTTGAAGTGACATAGGTTTTGTCAGTGGGGCGCGGCTGATAAGCCCCTTGGTTAAAGAAGTCATTGAGCACGTCGTTTTCATTGGTGGCGACGATCAAACGCTCAATAGGCAGTCCCATTTCGCGAGCGATGTGACCGGCACAAATATTGCCAAAGTTACCTGATGGCACGCTAAAGCTCACTTTTTCATCATTGCTGGTTGTGACTGCAAAATAGGCTTTAAAGTAATAGACGATTTGTGCGAGGATACGTCCCCAGTTGATAGAGTTGACCGTACCCAAGTCATACTGGGCTTTAAAGTCAGCGTCTTGCTGTAGCGCTTTGACGATATCTTGACAGTCATCGAACATACCGTCGATGGCGATATTATGGATATTGTCATCGGTCAAGCTGTACATTTGCGCGCGCTGAAACTCGCTCATCTTACCATGTGGTGACAGCATGAAGACTTCGACGTTTTCCTTACCGCGCAGGGCATATTCTGCGGCACTACCCGTATCGCCACTGGTCGCGCCGATGATGGTGATGCGCGCTCCTTTTTGCTTCAGGACATATTCAAAGGCATTGCCCAAGAATTGCATGGCAACGTCTTTAAACGCCAGTGTGGGGCCATTTGACAGTCCCAAAATGTATAAATTGTCTTCAAGCTTGCGCACAGGAACGATATCGTCAGAGCCAAATACTTCAGCGGTATACGTACGCTCGATAATATCCTGCAAATCCACCGCAGGAATATCTGTGGCAAAGCGCTGCATAATCGCCATCGCCAGCTTCGGATAGCTCAATGTACGCCATTCATCAAGGACAGCATCGTCAACGGTAGGATAATGCTCAGGCAGCATCAAACCGCCATCTGGCGCAAGCCCCATCAATAGTACGTCGCTAAAATCCATTGGCGCTGTCTGACCACGGGTACTGATATATTTCATTAGATTGTCCTATTAAAGAGTCATATAATATGTAAGTAAAAATGGAAAAAGGTTAGCATCTTTTTGAGCCAAAACGGTCAAAAGTAAAAGGCACAGACAGATTAAAACCAACTGTCTACGATTTTCTCCCAATCTTCTCTCAAAGGTTTTGCAGGGAAAGGTATCTTTATCATCTTACCTCGATCTTGAAACTCTTTAACGACTTCTGCGTTAAGTTGACCAAATACCTGCATAAAGTTGGTTTTTTCGAACGTCACTTTAGGCACATCAGCAAACCATTCAACTATTCCTGGATCTTGTTTTTCTAAATCATCTAACAAAGCCCCGAACCTTTCCCAGTAAACATAATTCTCATCTGAGAACTGTTCAGTAACGACTACAGAACAATCCAAATCTAAATCATCAGGGCAAGCCAATATAGGCACGTATGTTGTAGGCGCATTACTTGGTAGTCCTAAGTATTGCCACACTAACTCTGTATCTGAGCAGTCGTACAATTCTAGGCTGACCGTTAAGTCTCTAGCACTAAAACCATTTAAAATATTTGGAGAGCTATCGGTAAACTGGGCTATCCATTCATTAATAACCATACCATCAATGGCAAAAACTGAATAAAATATTTCAGGCCGCCACTTATTTTGCACTCTGACAACAGACAATTGATTCATACCCATACCTACTTTTTACGAAGCAGCGCATAATAAAAACCATCGCCGCTCTCGCTATCAATTGGCAAGCACTGACGACCAATTGCTTGGGCAATACCCCAATTGCAGTCCTCAGTAAACCCAATCACTACCGCATCATTATGATGGCTGATAAAGTCCTGCATTTGCGCCACGTTTTCTTGCTTTAAGATGGAGCATGTCACATACAGCAAATAACCGCCCGCTTTTAGTTGTGGCCAAAGGTTGTGCAAAATATCAGCTTGTAGCAGCACCGTTTGTTCGATATCTTCCTCAGTACGCAAGATACTGATATCAGGATGACGGCGAATCACGCCTGTCGCGGTACAAGGCGAATCCAATAATATCGCGTCAAAAACGGGCTCATTGGTGGCAGCTTTTTTATTTTTGCCATGCTGCCATCTGGTGGCGTCAGCGCAAACGATATTAAGGGCAATATTTTTTTCAGCATGCTGCAGGTCTTGCTGGGTGATATTGAGACGCTGCAAATTATCATAGATGCGTTCGATACGCGGCGCTTCGTTATCGATCGCCGTGAGCTTGAGGGTAGAGACTGACGAACCTGCTTCTGTATCGTCTTGTTTCACGTGAAACAATGAAGCATCCTCTGAGCTGAGCAGCTCTAGCCAATGCGCAAGCTTACCACCAGGGGCGGCGCAGGCATCTAAGACATGAAGGTCAGTAAGGTCGCTGTCGCAGGCCACTTTGTTTGTTAACGCTTGATTGATAATAGGCGCGGCAAGCTGAGCGTGCATGTCTTGCACGCTGGTAATCCCTTCGGCAAATTGTGGCAAAGCGTTAACCGCTGTGCTTTGATGCAGTCTTAACCCTTTGGTAGACAGCATCAAAGCGGCTGTCTCTGATGAGTTTGAGTCTGCCAGTTGCAGGCCGCTGGTTAGCTCCACCAAGTCGACGTCAATCTCTGCGCCGTACAATGCTTGCTGATAGTCCGCAATCGAGGTCATGGCATTATTGACCCGCAAAAACATCGGCGCTGCTTGGCGCAAGCCTTGGGTAAGCGCATCATAGTGCTCACTCCAGTCTTGTTTTAACTGATAAGCAAGCCAATTGGGCAAGCTGTGTTTTTTGTCGCACTTCTTGCGAAACTTGCTCGGGTTTTTGGCGACTTTACGCAAGATGGCATTGATCAAGCCTGTGGCATGCGCAAACTGGATCTCTTTTGCCGATTCTACTGTCTCATGAATCGCGGCATGATCCGCCACTTCTAAATACAGCAGCTGTGCCAAGCCCACCTGAATCGTGGTACGTACTTCGATCTCGTCAATCGGATTGTCCGCTAGCGTGTCGAGTAATCGCGCCAGCGCATGCCATTGGCGCAACGTGGTGAGCAATAGCGCATGTGCAAAGCCTTTATCACCATCGTGCAGACTGTTTAATAATGGATCAAGCACGCTTGAGAGCGACTGTCCGTTTTGGATAGCAATGAGCGTACGAATCACGCGCACACGTACGCTACCGTTCATGATCAGGTTACTTGACGGTTTAAGCTTATTGTTTCTAGACGCATGGTTGTTAGACGCGCTGTTGGTTTGTCTCATGAAGTTGTGTTTCCTTGACGTATGATCGATCGCGTCTTATGCCAGTAGGGTTAAATGTTATAAAAGCTATTTGGATGCTAATGTTATAAAAGCTATTTGGATTCTGTTGTGAACTGGTCGCCGTCGTTTAGCTGATTGCCATGACAGAGTTGTTCGGCGCTCATCGGCTTGCCGCCAGCAAATTGCAGATTGGTAATGGCTAACGTGTTGCGTGGTTTTTTGTCAGGCGCTGAATCAGTATCCGCTTGTTCAGCGTCTGTTTCTTGACCGCAAGCCACCAAAATGGCCTTGCGCCCGACACTGACCACCGTGCCAGCAGGCTTGTCGGTTTTTTGCGTGCTATTTATGGGTAGTGCCGCGAGTATTTTGACGCGTTGCCCATTTAAAAAAGTATAAGCACCTGGCCATGGCGTCAGGCCGCGTATTTGGCGCTCAATGGTAGCAGCAGGCTTCGTCCAGTCAATTGCACCTTCAGTTTTGACCAATTTTTCAGCATAATTGGCCTGACTGTCATCTTGAGCAACTGCGTTAGCTTGATACTCTGGTAACGCTTTGAGTACCGTACTCACCGCTGTCGCACCCAGCGCCGCCATCTTATCGTGTAGGCTCGCTGCCGTCTCATCGGATGCGATACTGGCGCTCACTTTATAGAGCATGTCACCCGTATCCAGTCCCTTATCCATCTGCATAATGGTGATGCCTGTCTCCTCATCGCCCGCCAATAAAGCACGGTGGATAGGCGCCGCCCCGCGCCAACGCGGTAATAATGAGGCATGAATATTCAAGCATCCATGCGTGGGCGTGTTTAAGACGCCAATAGGTAAGATCAACCCATAAGCGGCGACAATCATAAGATCTGGCTGATAAGTGCGCAGCACTTGCCGTGCAGCCATACCCTCTGTGCTCGATTTTTTAAAGGTCACTGGCTGCTCAACCACAATATCATGTGCCAAGGCCACTTCTTTTACCGCTGAAGCGGATAGTTTTTGCCCGCGGCCTGCTTTACGATCAGGCTGGGTGTAGACGGCAACGATATCGATATTGAGATCGTCTTGCTGATCGATTAATGCCTGTAAGCTGACCGCCGCAAACTCAGGCGTCCCTGCAAAAACAACGCGCAGCGGCGAGTGAGACAAAGGATCTGCTGCTATAGAGGATAAAACGGTCATCGTGGTCGCACCTGCTCAATATGATTGATAAAGACCCGCCACATTATAAGGGAGTTTGTAGTGATGTGCCATCTGGCAATAGGTCACCTTTAAAATGGCGTCTCTTTTAGCAAAATGCGCTAGAATAGCCGCCAAAAATCATACGAGCGTCCTGTTTTCAATAGAGGGTTGTGTTGTGCGCTAGCCAATACCTCGTATTAAGATCAGTCACAATAATATCTGATAAACAAGGTATCGTTGCAGATGACTTTTTATTCTGAACGACTTTTAAGCAAAGTACATAGTGATACGATCACCTGTATCCATCGCCGCGATGACCTCATATGGTCTCAAATCACGCTTGCCATGGATACGCATTGTGAACAATACCGCTTTTAGACACCATAGCGGTTATACCGACGACTGTGGTATAAGATATAACAGTGACCCATTTTATGTGGCTACGTGGCCATAGCGCAGAATCATCCGTGACAACAAATCACCTGAACCTATCAGTACGATCAGAGTAATATTTAAGACGTGTAGATATAGGATTTTTATCCATGCAACAGTATCAATCACTAAAACGCTTACTTTCTTTTTATGCCTTGACCTTGCTGGTGATGCTGGTCTTGTATTACTCCATGATGCTGTTGACACTCAAGTCTCATAGTCAAGAGTACAGTCAGATTATTTTTCAGGCCCTGATTCATGAACTGACAGAAACGGGGATTCCAACCGATGATGACATCAATGCCATACTTGATCGGCCGTTTTTTCAGGACATCAGCTATCAATTGGTAATGATGATGCCTTCTGGTGAAACAGCCGTGTATCGCCATGTACGAGAGGGTGATCATGATTTCGCCACCGTTAGTTTTCCAGTTCTCACCACTCAGCCAAAAAATGCTGGCAGTGCCTATCAAGTGAGCCGTCACTACCTTATCGGTCATCTGAACCTACCCAATGATCAGCAGATGTACGCGATAATGAATCATCGACCAGTACATATAGAGTGGACTGCCTATCAGGTATGGACACCGCTTATGGCGGCCATTATTCTCTTTGTGATTGCCTCCTTGTATTTACTAAAACGCCGTAATGATTGGCAAAAGCTACTGCGCTATGCAGAGGCCATTACCACCACCGAAAAAGACCATTATGCCCCCACACCTTTTGAAGAGGCAGGCAATACATCTGAGTTTTTACGTTTAGGTCACTCATTAAGTCGTATCAGTTACCAGCTGCACAGCAAACAACGACGTATCAAAAATCTTAACCACCGCCTAGAGCGATTGGTTGAACGCTCGCCACTACCCATGCTGATGGTCACGCGCTTGGGTCAGATCAGTTTTTTCAATCAGCGCTTTGAGCATGTGTTTGCCACTACCATTCAGCGTAATGCCAACTATACCCTGACCGACTTTGTGGTCGGTAGTGACAAAACAGTGCAGCAGCAACTACAAAAAATAAATGCACAGCGCGTGGTTCGTACCTTACTGGTTACCGGAATAGAGGACAAGCAAGCCTATCATCTACATATCACACCTTGGTTTGGCGAGCATGGACAAGTACATGGTTTCACGGCCATCTTTAGTAACGTACAAAAACTGATCACCGAAAATCATCATATCGAGCAGCAAAACCAGCAACTGAGTCAGCAGTTGTCAGCAATGACGCGCTTAAAGTCGGTCATGGGTCACGAGCTGCGCACTCCACTCAATGCCATTATCGGTACATTAGATTTGATCGAGGTAGACGGGCTGTCGGACAAAGAAAAAGAGATTATGACCATTCTCACCGAGTCCAGTCAGTTTATGCTGACCATGCTCAATGACATGCTGGATATGGCCAAAATTGAAGCAGGTAAGGTTGATATCGTCAGTGAACCTGTTGATGTCTTTGACACCAGTCGACAAGCTACGGATTTGATGATTGGCAATGCACGGCGTCAAGGTATTGAGCTATTGTATTTTTTTATGCCAAACTGCCCACGTTATATCTGTACGGACAGCAACCGCTTGCGGCAGATTTTATTAAACTTGTTAGACAACGCCATCAAATTTACCCGTAAAGGCTATGTGGCCTTGATCATAAAAACCCTAGACAATGCTCAAATGCAGCAAGTGATTGCAACCGATCAGATCGCAGCGCTAGAGTCTGGTCATCAGAAGTGGCTGCAAAAGACCACCCGTCTACATGACACATGGTTGCATTTTGAAATACAAGATACAGGCATTGGCATCAATCAAGCCGAACAAAGCCAACTGTTTGCGTATTTTAACCAAGCCAACACACGCATAGGCGGACAATTTGGTGGGACAGGACTGGGTCTAGCCATCTCCAATAGCTTTGCTCAGTTGTTGGGCGGCTTTATGCAGCTTGATAGCCAAGTGAAAACAGGGAGCACTTTTCATCTGTACTTGCCTTGTGAATCACCCACTTATCAGCCGGTATACCACTCTCGCGCCGATTTTTCGCGTATTGAACTGATTGCGATCGTCCACCACGCCATCAGCCGTCATTACTTACAAGCGTTGTGTGCACACCTGCAAATTCGCGCTCATGTCTATACAGACTTTACTGGCGGCGCGCAGCATGAGATTACCGCTCAGCTCACACGCTCGTCAGATAAACATATGCCCGTCTTACTGCTCGACTATGAATATTATGTCAAACACAGCGCGCAGCATATCATTCATGCCCCCCATGATAGTGACCTACCAGCCTTACCCATTGCCAATGTCACGCATGATTTGGATACTTTATTGCAACAAGCGCACGTACCCAAAATACTGCTCAGCATGAAGCCTGAACGCGGTATTCCCTCCACCCTACTACAGCAGTTTGACAGCTTTTTGACCAAACCCTTAGACATTACGCTGCTACTATCAGAGCTGGCGCGCTTAACAGCGTCGAACACAGCGCATACCGTAGCACCAACAGAATCTACGTTAGGTAGTGAGACAAACAATCAAAAAGAAGTCGCTGTAACCTCTGACAGCCAAGATACCTTACCTAAAACAGTATCAGAAACAACGTCAGATGCAGAACCATCCAAGCTAGTGCTGGTAGTAGAAGACAACTTAACCAACCAAAAAATCACTTGTAAATTGCTCAGCAAATTGGGCTATCGCAGCACCGTGGCAGAAGATGGCCAGCAAGCACTAAGCGTATTGAGCGTGCAGCGTGCAGACATTGCGCTGATTTTGATGGATTGCCGCATGCCTGTGATGGATGGCTTGGAGGCCACTATGGCGATTCGGGCGTCTGGTGATGACATCACTATCGTTGCGCTGACTGCAAACGATAGCGATGATGACTGCGCCGCTTGTTTTGCCGCAGGGATGGATGGTTTTTTGACCAAGCCTATTAACAAGGCCAAGCTTGAAGCAGCACTGCAGCAATTCATTACTCAATGAATCACTAGCATCAAAACATCAGCCTTGATGACTAGTTACTGATTTATTTCATAAACCCATTGTCTGCCAAAAAGGTTTCGGTGATTGAAGCGGCTTTACTGTTATCAGTAGGCAAATTATGCGATTTGGTCAACAGTCGCTCTAGGTAGCGGGCAACGATGTCTACTTCAATATTAACCTTATTGCCCACCAACCAATGCTGCGCGATATTGGTCACCTGCGCGGTATGCGGGATGATGTTGAGACAGACAATATTGTCCCGCACCAAATTGGTGGTCAGGCTGATGCCATCGACAGTAATAGAACCTTTGGTCGCCGTATAGTGTGCAATCGTTTCTGGTATTTCGATTTCGATATATATAGAACGCGCGTCTTTTTGTAGCTGACGTACTGTGCCCACACCATCCACGTGGCCTGCGACAATATGACCACCAAAGCGAGTGGTTGGCAACATGGCTTTTTCTAGGTTGACCACATCGCCTGTTTTTAGAGTATCAAGTGCCGTATGTTTTATAGTTTCACGTGAAACATCAACGGCATAATGGTTGCTACCAAATGCTACCACTGTCAGGCAAATACCATTAGAAGCAATAGAGTCTCCTAATGCGACATCACTAAAGTCCAAATCGTCTGACTCAATGATCAAGCGGATATCACCGCCAACAGGCTGCATAGATTTGACCCGCCCAGTACTCTCGATAATACCTGTAAACATAACCACCTCGTTTTGTTGTATTGTGGGATAAGCTGTGGATAACTTACGTTATTGATCGTCAAAACTGCCCAGATAAGTATTATTTAATGAGTTATCCACAACCCATTTATATCATATAGCCCATTAAATAGAACGATTGAAAATCATGTTAAGCACATGTTTTTAATATATTTTTAATCGTATTTGATATTTTATTAGCCAACAGTATGTTCCATGTGAAACCTTAACAAGGTAAAGTTATACACAGTTCCATGTGAAACCTTTTGATCCGTTTTGTGGTTATCCTCAGTCGCAGCATAGCTCACAATACTGGGGATAAATGGTTTGTAGGTTGTTTTTTGTCTAGGGCGTGTCCCTAGAGATAAACCTATAAAGGGATCAACGTCAGTTTCATATCCGTACCCATGCGCTCATGCGATTGAAAGGCAAAGCGAAGCTGCTGCGCCAGAGACAGCGGGTTAAAATCGGCCATAGCGCGTGCCGCCGCACCCAACAAACACGGTGCTTGATACACAATCAACTCATCGACCAATTGCTGACTTAAAAAGTGACCTGCTACGCCAGCTCCTGCTTCTACCAACACATCAAAACATTGATAGTCGCTGACCAACGTTGTTAATAACGTTAACACATCATCGTTGCGCCAAAATAGGGTATCTGAACGGCGACAAAGTTGATAAGTCGACTCTGCATCAAGCGCTAAGCGCATACGGCGATCGAGCACGACCACCATAGGCTGCGGTATCTGTTCAAGAGGAATACCAAGCTGCGTGGTGCGTACCGTCAGTTGGGGGTTGTCGTCGATGACGGTTTGGCTACCAGTGATGATAGCACCGCTACGCGCACGCAGCGCTTGGACATCATCACGCGCTGCTGCTGAGGTGATCCATTTTGATTCCCCTGTTGCCATCGCCGTACGGCCATCAAGGCTGGTGGCAATCTTTAGCCGCACGTACGGCAAACCTATACGCATCGCTTTTAAAAAGCCTTCATTGAGTGCCTCGGCCTCTTCGGTCAATACACCGACCTTGACCTCAATGCCCGCTTGCTGCAACAGTTGTACGCCGCGTCCTGCTACCTGCGGGTTGGGATCCAGACCTGCAATAACCACGCGCGCAATGCCTGCTGTAATCAATGCTTTGGCACATGGCGGCGTACGCCCTGTATGGCTGCATGGTTCTAGCGTCACATAAGCGGTCGCGCCTACGGCCTGCACACCAGCATCGCTAAGCGCGAACACCTCAGCGTGCGGCTGACCTGCCTGTGGGTGAAAGCCTGCTCCCACTACTGCCTCTGACTGCACCACCACGCAGCCCACAGCAGGGTTGGGGCGGGTGGTATACAGGCCATGTTTTGCCTGCTCAATGGCCAGCGCCATAAAATACACATCTTGCGCATGGATCGCTTGAGTTGATAGTGCCATAACAAAATTTCCAAAATTTTTTAACAGTCACAACGTAGGGACATAGCCTTAGCTGTTATTTTTTTCGGTAGGGCGAATATTGGCAATTTCTTGATGAAACGCATCGATATCTTGAAAGTCACGATAAACGCTGGCAAAACGAACATAAGCGACATCATCTAAGGCTTTAAGCTCGCTCATGATGATCTCCCCCAGTACTTTGCTGTCAATTTCTCGCTCGCCCATCTGCCGTACCCGTTTTTCCACGCGGCTGATCATGGCCTCTTGCTCATCCAAGGTAATGGGGCGTTTTTGTAATGGTAATAAAATCGAGCGGCGCAACTTTTCATTGTCATAAGGCTCGATTTTGCCACTTGATTTGATGATTCTTGGCATCACCACCTCGACCATCTCAAAGGTCGTAAAGCGCTCTTGGCAGCTGCTACAGGAACGGCGACGACGTACCTGCGCGCCGTCGGCCGCTAAGCGTGAGTCGATAACTTTGGTCTCTGAAGCATTGCAGTAAGGACAGTGCATACCTTCTTCCTTGTGTTCGCGCATCATGTGGTGGGTAGCGTGGCGGTCATAACATAGTCATGGCAGACTGGATATAATCGTACTCATCACCTATTTACCAATACAAAAGCTGCCAAATATTTTACCCAATAAATCATCAGCACTGAATTCGCCTGTAATCTCGCCCAAGCTTTGCTGCGCTTGGCGTAGGCTCTCTGCCACCAGCTCGCCTGCAGCGAAAATAACCAGCTGCTCATGCGCATCTTGCAAATGTTCGGCAGTGCGTCTAAGGGCGTCCAAATGCCGAGTTCGTGCGATCAAGCTGTTTTCAGGAGGGTGAAAACCTACTTTATCGCACAACACTGTTGTTAACGTATCAAGGCCAGTGCTTGTTTCACATGAAACATTTACCTGATCGTAGCCTTCACGCTCGACATGTACTGCGCTTTGCGATGCGCTGTCTAGTAAGTCACTTTTATTAGCAATTAATAGCAAGCGCTTGGCATCAGGCAGCGTGCCAAAAAGCTGTTTTGCCAGCTCTAACGGGTTACCATCACCAGCCAAATCACGCGTCACATCATAAACCAGTAGCAAGATATCCGCTTGCGTGATGGCTGTACGCGCACGTTCTATACCAATACGTTCCACGGTATCCTCAGTATCGCGTAGCCCTGCCGTGTCGGTTAGGTGTAGGGTCAAGCCGCCCAGCACCACTGTCTCTTGCAAGGTATCCCGCGTTGTCCCTGCCACATTGGTGACAATCGCACGCTCCTGTCCTGCCAGACGGTTCAGCAAGCTTGATTTACCAGCATTGGGTCTGCCTGCAAGCACCACATGAATACCATCGCGCAATAGTTGGCCCTGTTTTGCTGTTGCCAGTACCTGCTGAATTTGCGTCTGTGTGTGTTCAAGTTTGGCTAAAATCACGCCATCGGATAAAAAATCAACGTCCTCTTCGTCAGGAAAGTCAATAGCCGCCTCTACATGCAAGCGTAAATGAATCAGCTGCTCTAGCAAGGCATTGATTTTGACCGAAAACTCACCGCTTAAAGAGCGAATCGCACTGCTGGCGGCGGCGGCACTGGTGGCATCAATGGCGTCAGCTATCGCCTCAGCCTGCACCAAATCTAGCTTATCATTATCAAAAGCGCGATAAGAAAATTCGCCCGCGCCTGCCTGCCGCGCACCCAGCTCAAATGTCCGTGCTAACAGCAGATTTTGTAAAA
The DNA here is from genome assembly GCF_054960615.1 of Psychrobacter sp. PSi21. Classification (NCBI taxonomy): domain Bacteria; kingdom Pseudomonadati; phylum Pseudomonadota; class Gammaproteobacteria; order Moraxellales; family Moraxellaceae; genus Psychrobacter; species Psychrobacter sp. PSi21. The sequence goes on along the minus strand of NZ_JBHNYR010000016.1, from coordinate 18,838 downwards.
TCACGCCGCCGTGACCTTGTAGCTCGATCACATCTTCACCCGTAAAGGAATGCGGCGCGTTAAAATACAACACCAATCCTTCATCGATGACACTACCATCAGCATTATAAAAACGGCAAAAGCTGGCCAAACGCGGCGTAAATTCGCGCTTTTTTGTCAGTAGGCAAGCAATCGCATATGCCTTAGCGCCTGACAGACGTATGATACCCACACCACCGCGTCCTAGTGGGGTGGCGATTGCAGCTATGGTGCTCATCCCAGACGTGCCATGCGCCGCATCAGTCGGCATGGCCGCTGCATTAACAAAATCCACAATCTCTCTCACTATCGTATTAAATGACTCAGGGCTTCATTATAGACACCTATAACAGCACTGACAAAATAAACTTTATCTGATAGTACACGACTGCTACTACAAAGAATCTGGTTTTGCTTTTGACTGGATACAACTTGCTATTCTGACGCCATAAAAAAACCACCGCCGAAGCGATGGTTGTTTTAATACATTATCTGGTAAATCAGTCTAATACTTTTACTGTGCGACGTTTTTGCTCTTCTTGTACCTTTTTGTTGACGATGTACTGCTGCGTCATACTGAACAAGTTGTTCACTGTCCAGTACAGCACTAGACCTGCTGGGAAGAACAACATGAAAGCGGTAAAGATGATCGGCAAAAACTTCATCACTTTTGCTTGCATCGGATCAGTTGGCTGCGGGTTGAGCTGCTGCTGCACAAACATAGATACACCCATTAGCGCTGGCAAAATGAACGCAGAATCCATCGCTGACAAATCATGAATCCAAAAAATCCAAGGGGCATGGCGCAGTTCAATACTCTCAACCAATACCCAGTATAATGCTAAGAAGATGGGCATCTGCATCAAAATAGGCAAACAACCCGCCATTGGATTGACTTTTTCTTCTTTGTAGATCGCCATCATCTCTTGCGACATCTTCATACGATCGTCGCCATGCTCTTCTTTAAGCGCTTGCAAACGTGGCGCAATCGCACGCATCTTCGCCATTGAGTAGTAGCTCTTGTTAGAGAACCACATCAGCGCAATTTTCACCAAGATGGTGAGCATGATAATGGACCAGCCCCAGTTGCCAAGGACTTTATGGATGCCTTCAAGCAGTGCAAACAAGACTTTTGAGATCGGCCATAACAGACCGTAATCGACCGTTTTGTTCAGACCAACGGCCACTTCTTTTAAGTCTGACTGTACTTTTGGCCCTGCATACAATGTCGCATCAAGCGTCATCTGCTTGTTGGCTGCCACATTGATCGGCTGGCTGTTAAAGCCAATAAAGTAGTCGCCATTGGTCTCACGGCTAAAGAACTTACCCGTGAAGTTATCAGGTGTCCATGCAGAAACAAAATAATGCTGAACAACACCCACCCAGCCTTTGTCACTAGACGCCGTCAGTTCACCATCACTAAAGTCTTTAAATTTCAGCTTATTGTATGGATCGTCTGGTGTGCCCCATGCGCCGCCCAAGTAAGTCGCCATGCTGAGCGCGCCTTTGTTAGACATACCAGGGTCTTTACTGTCATCACGTTTGAGCTGAGCAAACATCTGACCTTGCCACGGCTGATCAGAGCGGTTTTGAATCTGATAGCTGATATCGATAGGATATTTATCGTGAGTAAAGGTGAAGGTCTTAGTGATAGTCACGCCATCTTTTTGATAAGTCAGCGGTACTGATAATGTCTGCTGACCATCTTTCATCGTATAGCTGTTGGCACTATGGCTGTAATTGGCACGACCTGCAGCGGTATCGATACCGTTAGGACCGATCAAACCTGACTGCGCCACATAGACCCGATTGCTATTGTTCTCTAGCAATACAAAAGGCTCATCGCTATTGAGCGTGGCATCATATTTCTTCAACGCAGCATAGACAATATCACCGCCTTCTGGGTTGATTTTGATATCGTAGCGATCAGTCGTGACCGTAATCAAACCAGCATCTTTAGCAGGTGCTGTTGGTGCCATCACGGTATTGCCAGATGAGGTTGAGGCTGGAATGTCACCCGCAGTACCTGTGGTAGATGGAATATCTGCACCCACTGTCGTGGCCATCTCTGGTGTTGCGTTGACTACTGGTACATTCACATAATCATCTCGCCACGCCAAAATCAGCAGATAAGCGGTGATGCCCATCGCAATGAGGATCATCACCCGAAATATCTTTTGCATAAACCTTTCCTAGAGTGAGAAGTTAGGGCATGTATTCTGACTGCCACCCTACGGCTACTTATATAAGTAGCCCTAACAGGTGCAATCATTTACATAAAATGGTCATCATTTTACTAAAAAACCACTTCGAATGATACCAACAGCACAGATAAGCTACGCAGCACTGTATAGACGAACTTATCTTGTTGCCATCCAAGCGTTTAAGCGAGCGACGTAGCTGTGGCCATCTCGGTAGACATATGGATAAAAATTGATAGCTGCGGGCAACAAAGCAGTCTGAGGAAGATATTGATAGCGGTAAGTCGCTAAGGGCAACGGCACAAAGTCTATGCCGTTGCCACCCAGTGGATGACAGCGACCAAGACGTTTAAGTAAAAGCCAACTGCCTCGCCAAACGCCATGCCACTTTATGGCTTGCTGCCCATAATGTGAGCAGGTTGGATAATAGCGACAACGTGCTGGTAAAATTGGGCTGATAACCTTTTGGTAGAAATAAACAATACTTAAAATTAATTTATAAAAAAAATTGTTTATTGATTTTAATATAAAATTCATATTATTTTTTTTCTATTTTTTTAAAAATTTTATTTATTTCATTTTTTATTTCTAAGTTTGAAAATTCTTTATTAAATTTTTTAATAATAAAAATTATATCTTTATTTTCTAATTTTTCTGATTTTTTTCTAAACTGCTCGCGGATTTGCCGTTTAATGCGGTTGCGTTCAACCGCCGTTGGCACCTTACGCTTGGTAATGGCCATGCCCACTCGTGCTTGATGGGCATCATTGGTACGTACAAAGGCCATTAAATGGCTTTGATGTAGCTTACGTTCAGGCGCATCAAACACATAGCGAAAAGCGGCAGGCGTCAGTAAACGCTGAGCCTTGGTAAATTGAGATGAAGAGACATGAGACATGACAGCACCTGATAATGGCGGTTAATGATAAGCATATGATATATAAGTAAAATATAGCAATAAAAAAAGCGCCTGAATGGGCGCTTTTTTATATGGCAGTGTATTGATAGTAACTGTTTTTGCTTATCTTCAAACATATCAGTTGATAATCAATAAGCGCCATGGCTATCGTGTGTTACCGATTAATGATATTAGACGGTAAGACGATGACGACCTTTAGCACGGCGACGAGCCAAAACTTGACGGCCTTTCTTAGTTGCCATACGAGCACGGAAACCGTGAGTACGCTTGCGTTTGATCACGCTTGGCTGGAATGTACGTTTCATAACTCACCTATCTAAATAATGGACTGAATTGGCAATAACGGAGAATTATATCATTTCATCATATACTGGTCAATGAACTATTCATGCAGAATCTAAAAGTCAGTAAATGTAAAATAGAGACCAGAGCGTAGTCTTACTGAGCAGTAATTTTCTTAAAAAATAGGTTTTGCTTGATAAGTTATCCACAGAAATTGGTCTGCTCTATAATAATTATTATTAATATATATATAAGTATTGTTGTTATTGGGGAGGGTAAAATCTGGGGTTAAGTCTATTTTTTATATATAAATCAACATTTTGATCTATGGGTAACCCTGTGGATAACCTGTGTATGAAATATGGATAACTCGCAGTTTCTACTTGTCACCAAATCTATCCACAAGGTTATCCCCAAAAAATTAGATGTTATCCACAGCCTATTTGTGTTAAATTAGCGCCCAGCCTGATACAGGCTATTTTGCTAGAGACAACTCAGTAATATTGCATTTTTGGTGAGTAAAAGATCGCTGTAGCGTCTGTATAAGCGAGATATCAATCACTTTAGGTAAAGAGGTTCATACACTCCATGATCGACACGGCAACCATTTGGGATAAATGTCTCAACGACTTGCGTTATCAAGTCAAAGACAACGTCTTCACGATGTGGCTTCGTCCTTTGTCAGCACATCAAGAGGGCAGCACGCTAGTGGTGCGAGCCCCCAATGATTACTTTGTTTCTTATATCAAAAAAAACCATTTGTATGATATTGAGCAGCTGGTAGCAAAACACGGTCAAGGTTCTATTGAAGAGGTATTGGTTCGCGTCGATAACGTGGGTCAACATGCTCCGATCAGCGAGAGTACCTCGGAGCGTTCGGTCTCGTTGTTTGAAGAGAACCCCTCCCCTACCCCGACTGTGCCTACAGTTTCTAATATGCAAGCTATTGATTCTAAGAAGAATATCTCTGATGATTTTTTGCAAGCCTCTCTTGCCGATGCCGCTGATACCAAGTCGCTGAGTTATCTCAATCCTGACTTTACCTTTGAAACGTTTGTCACTGGCAAGTCCAATAATCTAGCCTATAAAGCCTGCTACGAGCTTGGTAAACGCCAGTCAAAAAATCGTCACAACCCGCTGTTTATTTACGGACCTTCAGGTTTGGGCAAAACCCATTTGATGCATTCTGTTGCACATCGTTATTTAAAATCAAATAGAAGTTTTTATTATTTCACTTCTGAAAAATTTATTAATCAATTAGTTTATTCATTAAGAAATAATAAAATAGAAGATTTTAAAAAGAAAATAAAAAAAGTGGATTTATTAATTGTTGATGATATTCATGTATTGGCAGGAAAAACCAAAAGTAGTAATGAATTCTTAACATTGTTTGCAGATTTCACCAGTGGTGATAAACAACTGATTTTAGCCTCTGATCGCCATCCCTCACAAATGACAGAGTTTGATGAACGCTTTAGGTCTCGCTTTTCTTGGGGGTTAACAGTTGCTGTCGACCCTCCTGAGATTGATACGCGAGTGCAAATCTTGCAAAAAAAAGCGGCATGGTATGGTATGGCATTGCCTAAAGACTGTGCGTTGTTTATCGCGCAAAACGTGGTATCTAATGTCAGACGCCTAGAAGGAGCGCTTAATCAAGTATTTGCCAATGCCAATCTAACAGGTGCGCCCATCACCCTTGAGATGGTGCAATACGCTTTAAAAGACATTGTCGCCATGCGCGTGCAGGCGGTAAATATGGATAACATTCGTAAGATAGTCGCTGAATATTATGATGTGACGGTAAAAGATATTATGGGCCGAAAACGAACGCGTAGCATTGCGCGTCCGCGTCAAATAGCCATGGCCTTAGCTCGAGAGCTGACTGGTGATAGTTATCCTGATATTGGTCAATCATTCGGTGGTCGTGATCACACAACAGTGATGCATGCGTGTGATAAAGTGGCACAGCTGCGTGCAGCTGACCCTTCGTTTGACAAAGATTACAAGGCTTTGTCGCTGATGTTACAAGCAGCTTAGCTGATTGTGGTTGTGAGATGTTTAAGCAGTCAAAATGGTTTATAATATGATCCTTTGTGCCGCTGCAAAAAGGGCTTCAGTAAGCTTATTGACAGCCCATATATACCTAAGTGTTATTCAAATAAGAGTAATCCAGTATGCAATTATCGATTAATCGAGAGTCACTACTTAAAGCCATCAATTTGATCGCCAAGGCTGCCGATAAGCGGCACAATATGGTAATTTTGGGTAATATCAAGCTGCAACTGTCTGAGTCAGTATTGGTACTGACAGCGTCAGATTTGGAGGTTGAGCTGACCTCTACCTTACAGCTACCTGCTGGTGCCTGTGTGCAAGCGGGTAGCACTACCCTGCCTGCGATAAAGTTAAAAGATATTTGCAAGTCGCTACCAGCACAAGCTCAAATCACCTTAACAACTCAAGACAATGAGCGCTGCTTGCTCACCAGTGGTAAAAGCCGCTTTACGTTAGGTACGTTACCAAGTCAGGACTATCCAAGTTTAGGCAATCCTGAAAACATCACGGCGCTAAATATCAGTCGTAGCCGTTTGACAGATTTGATTCAAAAAACTCAGTTTGCGATGGCCATTCAAGATGTGCGTTATTATCTGACGGGTATGCTGTTTGATGTGTCGGACCAAAAGTTAACGACGGTTGCGACCGATGGTCACAGGCTTGCTTTGGCGCGTAGTGCTGTGGATATTAATAAAGATCTAAACATGCAAGCAATTTTGCCACGCAAAGCTGTCTTAGAGTTGCAAAGATTGTTAGAAACGATTGAAAAACTGGTTGAAGCTGAGGTAAAGAAAAGAAAACATCAAGGCGTTGTTGATAGTCAGATACATCTAAAATTTGGACGTGAATTCTTGCAAGTTAGCATCGCTTTTGGTGATTTTGATAACAATATTCAATTAGATGATACTTTATTGATAACGCTGACAGCACGCCTTATCGATGGTAAGTTTCCAGACTATCGCCGTGTGATACCAAATAGTAATGACAAGGTGTCTTTACTCAATCAGCAAAAGCTAAGTGATGTTTTGACTCGCGTGATCATTTTGAGCAATGAAAAATCTCGTGGCGTGATTTTTAATTTTGCTAATGATGGTATGGTTGAAATACGTGCCAACAATGCAGAGCAAGACGAAGCGGTAGAGATGTTGCAAGTGAAATATCAAGGTGAGCCTATGGAGCTGTCATTTAACGCCGCTTACTTGCAAGATGTGCTTAGTGTTACCCAAGGTGATATACAGATGCATATGAGCCAATCTAATGCCTCTGTGCTTGTCAATCAGCTGGGGGATGAGCTGCACCAGTACGTTATTATGCCGATGCGCATCTAAGGCTTCTCCCTAATCTAAACGTTTATCACTATTTTTAAAATAGGGACAAGCCCTAATCGCCTCTATTTGCATGCGTGGTAGACAAAAATAGATAACAACGTCTCAGTTATGCTGCGCTGCTTTTTTATCTCTCTTAGATTGTGTGAATATTATGATCGAACGTCTGCAGGTCTCGCATCTACGCAATCTGAGTCATCTTGATCTGCAAACCGCAGCCTGCAATGTATTTATCGGTGCCAATGGTAGTGGTAAAACCTCCTTTCTTGAAGCCATTTTTTTGTTGTCACGTGGCAAAAGCTTTCGCCATCATCAGCCCAAGCGCTATATCCAGCATCATGAGCAAGCGGCTGTTGTTCATGCCCGCTTACATGATGGTAGTACGCTGGCGATTCAAAAGCAGATTGATGCCACCACGGTACTGCGTCTCGACCAATCCACAGTCTATAACCAAAGTATGCTCACCGAGCAGTTGCCAACCTTGCTTATCGATCCGTCATCGATGGACATGCTGGAGCAAGGCAGTGCCAGCCGTCGTCAGCTGTTAGATTGGTTGGTGTTTCACATGAAACAAGGTTTTCATCCGCAGTGGATGGCGTATCAGCGACTTCTCAAGCAGCGCAACAGTTTGTTAAAAAAAACCAAGCAGTTAAGCACTGCTGAGCGCGCCGAGTTAAAGTCATGGGATAGTGGTTTGGCAAATCATGCGGATCTGATCCACCATTACCGCTCGCATTTGTTTGCTGCATGGCAGCCTTATTTTGAGCGCTGTATTGCTGAATTACTGCCTGCCTATGCAGAGCAGATCAGTTTAAGCTACCACGCTGGCTACGATACCAGTATTCCGTTAGATGAGCAGCTTGAGGCGCGTCTGATGCAGGATTTGCAATTGGGTTATACCCGTATCGGCAGTCACCGCGCCGATATTCATGTACATTGGCGTTCAAACGCGGCAAAAAATAACACTGCCTCTAGTGATGCTGATAACGCATCAGCGCACACTCAAGCCGCATCGCTACCTACGCTAAAAGAGCAAGCCGCTAATGTGCTGTCACGCGGCGAAAAAAAGCTTTTGATCACTGCGCTGCGCTTGTCACAGCTGCCACTATTGCTGAATGCGGACGGTGCAGATCAACGGCTGGTCAATACTCGTGCTAATGCCACGCCAGTGGTTTTGCTGGATGACTTGACCGCCGAGCTTGATACCCGAGCGATTGAGATCTTGTTGTCGACACTCGCGCAGCTGCCTTGCCAAATTATGATGACCAGTTTGACCGATGATATTTTGCCATTGATCAAGAAGTATTGGTCAGAGCCTAATGTGTTTCATGTGAAACATGGCGCGATATCTCCTCCCTAATACGCCATCTACGGTTTTTTAGGTTTATCTATCTAGGGCGTGTGCTCAATTTGAACGAAGGTTTCTAAATGGCCTGAAAATGGTTAAATCTCGCTATGATTTGGTACAAATCTACAAGTGCTGCTGGCCTTATCCAGTCGGCTCAGCGGTCACCATAAACTGCCCAGTAAACAGTGACTTAAAGCCAAAAAAATGCTAAAATACAGCTTTGTTTTTGTCCAATTTTCAGCAGATTGTCTGGTTATTTTATCGACTGCGAGCCTATCGTATTTCTATTTTAAGTATTTGAAAATAAAGCGTTTTATTTCTCGCTTTTATTTTATGATGCTTTTAGCAACGATCACAGTAGCAGTATGCGACAAGATGACGGCGACTCGGCCGTATTTTTTGCTGCGTGCGCCGATTAAATAAGCCTATGAGAGGCTTGATAGACAACACTATGATGCTTGCCCACCAGTATAAGTAGGGCGTGCGCGTTTTTGCTGGATGAGGATGGCTTAATTAAGGAATGCACATGAATGAGTCACTACCTACGGATAATGAGATGCTGACCGCCGATAGCATGGCGCAGACCATCGCTCCTGAAGGCGTATTGCCATCTGATTATAGCTCTAAAGACATTCGCGTCCTACGCGGACTCGAAGCGGTGCGGGTACGCCCGGGCATGTATATCGGTGATACCGATGACGGTACAGGCCTGCACCATATGGTGTTTGAGGTGGTGGATAACTCTATCGATGAAGCACTCGCTGGCCACTGTGATCAAATTGACATCATCATCCATGAGGATGAGTCAGTCAGCGTAATGGATAATGGCCGCGGCGTACCCGTTGATATTCATCCTGAAGAGGGCGTATCAGCGGCTCAGGTGATTATGACTGTCTTGCATGCAGGCGGTAAGTTTGATGACAACAGCTATAAAGTCTCAGGCGGTCTACACGGCGTTGGGGTCTCAGTGGTCAATGCCCTATCAAAAAAGCTGGAAATGAACATTTGGCGCGAAGGCTATCACTATCAGCAAACGTATACTGATGGTGTGCCAGATCACGATATTGAACAGCTAGAAGCCACTGAACAGACTGGCACACAAATCCGCTTTTATCCGAGCAGTGATGTGTTCACGGGCACTGTATTTGATTATGATATCTTGGCCAAGCGCCTACGTGAGTTGTCATTTTTGAACTCTGGTGTGCGTATTGTGCTAACCGATGAGCGCATTGATAAGCGCCATGAGTTTGAGCACAAAGGTGGTCTATCGGAATTTGTCAGCTACATCAATGCAGGCAAAGACAGTATCAATGAGGTGTTTCACTTTACCAGTAGCCAAGAAGACGGCATCGGGGTCGAAGTGGCCCTACAGTGGTCAGACACTTATAACGAAAAAGTCTACTGCTTTACCAACAATATCCCTCAGCGTGATGGCGGTACGCATTTATCAGGCTTTCGTTCAGCACTTACCCGCTGCTTGAACAGCTATATGGATCGTGAAAACTTATTTAAAAAAGAGAAAGTCGCGGTCAGTGGTGATGACGCGCGTGAAGGCCTCACCGCCATTGTTTCGGTCAAAGTGCCTGATCCTAAGTTCTCAAGCCAAACCAAAGACAAGCTGGTCTCAAGCGAGGTCAAGTCGGCGGTTGAGTCGGCGATGCATGATAAATTTAATGACTTTTTGCTTGAGAATCCTAGCGCCAGTAAATCCATCGCAGGCAAAATCATCGATGCCGCACGCGCCCGTGATGCGGCCCGTAAGGCGCGTGAGATGACCCGCCGTAAGACCACGCTGGACATCGCAGGCTTGCCGGGTAAATTGGCCGATTGCCAAGAAAAAGACCCCGCACTCTCTGAGCTGTATATCGTGGAGGGTGACTCAGCAGGCGGCTCAGCCAAACAAGGCCGTAGCCGTAAAACGCAGGCCATCTTGCCACTAAAAGGTAAAATCCTAAACGTTGAGCGTGCGCGCTTTGACAAGATGTTGTCTTCAGCAGAAGTGGGTACGCTCATCACCGCACTTGGCTGCGGTATTGGCCCTGATGAGTACAACCCTGATAAGGTGCGTTATCACAAAATCATCATCATGACCGATGCCGATGTGGATGGCTCGCACATTCGCACCTTGCTGCTGACCTTTTTCTTCCGTCAAACGCCTGAGTTGATCGAGCGTGGCTATGTGTATATTGCCCAGCCGCCGCTATACAAGGTCAAAAAAGGTCGCCAAGAGCTCTATCTAAAAGACGATGAGGCGCTAAAAGCGTATCTGTTGTCATCGACCATTGACAACACGCAGCTGCATGTCAGCGAAGATGCGCCTGCCATTACAGGTCAAGCGCTCGAAGCCTTACTCAATGACTATAACCAAACCCAGCTGATCAAAGCGCGTTTGCAGATTCGCTATCCTGCCGTGATGCTGGATGCGTTGACGCACACGCCAAAGCTGTCAACGGACATGACGTATGACGCGGATGCGATGCAGGCATGGAAAGAGACGCTACAAACCCAGCTGACCCATTTTGCCCCTGAACTGCGTCCTGAGATTGAGCTGGTTAACATCCATGCCCCGCAAAACGAAAATATGGATGCAGCGGCGCAAGACCTTTTGGGCATGCCCCCGCAGGTAGAGGCCGCGCCAAGCAGTGAGCTGCTCTCAAGCAAAGCGCAGTGGCTGCCGCGTGTGACCATTTATGTGCATCAATTGGCGCATCATTACTTGCTGGATGCCAGCTTTATCAACTCAGGAGAATACGCGCGTCTGCTGCGTCTGTCTGCTGAGTGGAACAGCCTGCTCACGGACAGCGCCTTTATCCGCCGTGAGAGCAGCAGTGGCAGCAAAGACATGCCAATACGTGACTTTGATTATCTGTGGCAACAGATGATGCTTGATGCGCGCCGTGGTCTGGCCATTCAGCGTTACAAAGGTCTGGGTGAGATGAATGCCGACCAGCTGTGGGATACGACCATGGATCCTGAAAATCGCCGTATGCTGCGCGTCACTATCGAAGATGCCATCGCCGCTGATCATCTGTTTACCTGCCTCATGGGTGACCATGTGGAGCCGCGCCGCGCCTTTATTGAAGAAAACGCCCTGACAGTATCGAACCTAGACATCTAGTTGGTGACTGCTGCATCAGTGTTAAAAATACCGCATCTATCACTGAGGCGGTATTTTTTTGTTTCACGTGAAACTTGTATGTCCAGATTGCTATTGATAAGCAGTCATAATTTGTGGAAATCAAATGATCGAAGTCATATTATTAGCGATTGCGCTCGCGATGGATGCGTTTGCGGTATCCATCGGCCTTGGCGCAAAGTCGCAAAGACACAGCCAGCAATATGTACGCCGTTTGGCTATTTATGCCGCGTTATACTTTGGGGTTGCGCAGGGCGTGATGCCACTCATCGGGTACTTGTTGGGAGCGGCGCTTCTAGGCTGGTTGGCAGCGGCGGCGCCGTGGATCGGCGGTACTATCTTGATCGCGCTGGGCGGCAAGATGTTGTACGAAGTGTTCAGCGGCGATGATGACGAGGATGACATTGAGGTAGGTGGTAGTGTCATTAATCACCGCACCATGTTTACCCTCGCCATTGCCACCAGTATCGATGCCATGGCAGCAGGATTTACGCTCAATTTATTGGCGTTAAATGCGTGGCTTGCCTGTTTGATTATCGGGGTCGTAACCGCGGTATTTGGTTGGCTTGGGGTGTATCTGGGCCGCCGTTCTGGCACGTTTCTGGAGGATAAGGTTGAGGCATTGGGCGGCGTGGTGCTGATTGCGATTGGTATAAAAGTGATGTTCTTTGGCTAGGGCGTGTCCCTCATTCAAACGTTTATCACCATTTTTAAAATAGGGACACCGCCTTAATCATTTCTTTTGCTTCAAGCTATTTTCTAATAAAAAGCACCGCTTCGATGGTCAAAGCGGTGCTTTTTTGTTTCACGTGAAACAAAATTCAGAGTATATAAAAATTATGCTTCGTCGGTATCAAAGCGCCACGCCAGCACGCGGGTGCTTTTTTGCCCTTGGCTCATCTCAATGATACGCATTTGTGCGACATTGAGCTGCTTTAAGAGCAGCTGCAAAGGTTTCACGTTTTCAGACTTTGACACCAACGTCGTGAACCAGCCGACATGCTCTGCAAATTGTTGGCTTTCTTTTGCCATCTTGGTAAGGAATGCAATCTCGCCGCCTTCGCTCCATAGCTCCTTGTGCTGACCACCGAAGTTTAGGTTTTGCGCCGCATTGCCCGACTTGGTTGAATGACGGCTGATTTGCTCGCTTTCGTTTTTACCGCGATGACGTTGTAGGTTGTGCTGTTTGCGGCTGTTGGCTTCCATCGCCTCTTCTAATGACGCGTGAAACGGCGGGTTACACACCACCACATCGAAGTAATCTTGACGACCGATGATATTTTTAAAGATGAACTTAGGCTCAGGTTGCAGCTTAACTTTGACCGCACTTTTTAGCTTGGGATTGGCATCACAAATAAGGGCAGCCGTATTGACTGAAATCGGATCAATATCGCTCGCGGTAAAGCGCCAGCCGTAGCTTTGACTGCCGACGATCGGATAGATGGCACTGGCACCTGTACCGATATCAAGGGCGTGAATCTCTTTACCCGTCGGCGGTGTGTTGTCGGCATTGACATGCGTGGTCTGCGCCAGTAAGTCCGCAATATAGTGAATATAATCGGCACGTCCAGGAATCGGCGGACACAGATAACCATCAGGAATATCCCAAAATTTAACGCCGTAATAGTGTGCCAGCAGTGCTTTATTGAGCACACGAACCGCTTGATGATCCGAAAAATTAATCGTCGGCTCGCCTTTTGGGTTGGTGATGGTGTGCTCAGCCAGCTCGGGCAAGGCGCGGGTCAATACGGCAAAGTCGTAACGACCTTGGTGCGGATTGCGCGGATGCAGCTTACCGAGTTTTTTGGCAGTCGCAGGCGATCGGTTTCTGTGTTTGCTGTTGGCAGGATTACGGGTCATGGGCTTGCTGGTCATAATATTAGGCTACGATATATGGTTATAAGTCAGCAGTGTAGCAGATTTCAATGCTGACAAATGAGTTATCGATACCCTATCGATGGCGCAAGATCAGGTTGAGTCCCAATACAATCATCGCCGACCCCAGCACGCGGTCGATCCAATGCTCAAAACGCTGAAAGCGGCGGTGAATCGCAGGGATAGAGAGCAGCATCACCACCGTGCTAAACCACGCCATCTGTAGCACCATCATCCAGACACCGTAGATGGCCAATTGCCAAAGCGGTATGTCTGGCGACAGGACGAGGGTAAAAATCGCCACAAAATACACAGGCGCTTTTGGGTTAAAGACATTACAGAAAAACCCACGGCGCAAGGTGGCTGATGTGGTGGCGGCTGAGCTGGTATTTCTAGCGGACGTATCCACGGGCGCACGCTCTTGCGTTGCTACTTCTGCTGGCTGTTTGGGTTTGGCCTGAATGCCTTGCCATCCCAGATAGATCAAATAACCGCCGCCCAGCCATTTGATCGCGGTCAATAGCGGCTGCGAGTGGGCAATCACTGTCGCCAGCCCCAACACCGAATAGATGATATGCACCGACAGCCCTAACGTAATCCCCAAACTACAAATCAACCCAGTACGGCGACCCTTAGCTAAGGTCTGCTGTGAAACCAAGACAAAATCCGGCCCTGGTGAGGCCGCCGCTAGCAAATGAACGCTGGTGATCAACAAAAACCCGTGCCAAAACTCCATAAAACCCTCTATACCTTGATACGTCACCCAGTCCGAATCATAGTTGCACTTATCGCAAATGAGGTCAACTTTTATCGGTGTGCGATTTATTCGCGTCAGTTCTCTTACTTGTGTTATCGCGTAAGGATGTCTATATTAAAAAAGTGCACTAATGACTACACTTATAACAATAATCTGAATTTTACAAGGACAGTACCATGACGACGGACAGTGACCACCAAGACAAGCGCATCACGTATGACACGGACGGCACTATCTGCCTGATCGGGCTCAACCGCGCCAACAAACGCAATGCCTTTGACAGTCATATGATCACCCAATTATCTGATGCGTTGACTCAATATGAAGACGATGAGCATTTACGCTGCGCGCTTATCTTTGCGCATGGCGATCATTTCACCGCTGGGCTTGATCTGGTCGAGCTGCAAGACAAGCTGGGTGATGGTGTATTTGAGTTTGATGACAACCACATTGACCCGTGGGGCATTAGCGGACGCCTGCGTACCAAAGCTGTGGTGGTGGCGGTCAAAGGCACATGCTTTACCGTGGCTATCGAGCTGATGCTCAACTGTGACGTGGTCATCGCCAGTGACAACTGCAACTTTGCGCAAATGGAAGTCCAGCGCGGCATCATGCCATTTGGCGGGGCGACGGTACGGTTTGTCGCGGCGGCAGGCTGGCAAAAAGCCATGCCGTATCTGCTTACGGGTAAAGCGTTCGATGCGCAGACGGCTGATCGACTGAACTTGGTCAGTGAGGTGGTGGCAAATGGCACTGAATATGAGCGTGCATTGACGCTGGCACAAGAAATCTGTCAAGCCGCGCCGCTGGGCGTCAGAGGCGCGCTATCTTCCGCGCAAGATGCCAGCCGCAATGGGGCAGCGACGGCACTGGCTAATATCCATAGTTATCTGCCGCCACTGTTTCATTCAGAAGATGCGAAAGAGGGTGTGATGGCGATGGTTGAGAGAAGGGAGGCTGAGTTTAAAGGGCGTTAAGTATAGGTTTTCTAATATTAAGCCCTAATATTAACAAACAGATTTCGGTAGATAATTAGAGTTGGAATAGGTAGGTTGATATGGGTATTGAAACTACAGGAAGTGTCAAAGAAATTAGAGATGTCTTTGTAGAGGTTAGTCAGTTTGTTACTAATTTTATTGGTAAGGATTATCAAAAGTTCGCTACCAAATACAACTTTGCGTTGAGTGACTACTTAGAAGCTAAGCGAAGCAGCCTTTCTAAAGTCAAAATGGCTTTTTTTTCCTCACAAGTAGTTGAACTTGATGAAATTTATGTCGCGCAGTTTATTCGTTTAGGAGGTAAACTCTGCTCACAGGAAACTTTTTTTAATTCACTCTTACAAAATAAAAAAATGGTAGTTAGTGCCACAGCAGGCTCAGGAAAATCCTGTCTTCTGAAGAGTATGTTTATAAGTGTAATAAGAGATAAGAGTAATCTACTGCCTTTATTCCTAGAACTTAGAAAAGTGAATGAGACTAACGACTCTATTTTCGAAACGCTCAGGACAGATATAGCAATATATAACGAAAAATTTAATAAAGATAATTTGAACTATTTACTTGATAGAGAAAGGACAATAGTATTTTTAGATGGTTTTGATGAAGTGAACCATGATTTAAAGGATAGGTTCACGAAAGAAATTAATAACTTAGCAGATAAGTATCCAAATCTTATCATCCTAGTTTCATCAAGACCAGAATACAATCTATTCTCTGATTGGTCGCTATATAACGTCGCTCATATTCAGCCTCTAATCTTGCCTCAAGCCATAGAGGTAATAAGAAAGCTAGTTTACGATGAAGATGTAAAAGCAAGATTCATCTTAGCGTTACAAAATAGTCTTTTTCATAAGCAGGAAGGATTTTCTAGTAACCCGCTCTTGCTCACAATTATGCTTGTAACTTATGAGCAATTTGGAAGTATTCCTGATAGGGCTTATATATTTTATGACTTAGCCTATCAGGCATTATTCAATAAACATGATGTATCTAAGCAAGGATTTTTAAGAAAAAGCTTAACAAACTTAGATATGTATGAGTTAAGGAATATTTTCGCTTTATTTAGTCTATTTACTTATAGCAAACAGATGTTTGAAGTGACAGAAAATGAAATTAATACACTATTAGGAAAATGCCTAATACATCTAAAATCTGAAGTAAGTTACAAAGATTTGAAATTAGAGTTGCTGAATAATGTGCCTCTTCTAATGCGAGATGGCTTAAATTATTGCTTTACTCATCGCTCATTTCAAGAATATTTTACCGCATATTACATAGTGCATCATGCAGTTAAACAACAGGTTTTTGAACGTGTGTGCGGACGATATTATTCAGATAATGTTGTTGATATGGCATTTTCTATGAACAAAGAAATAATAGAAGACAATTGGATACTTCCAAAGATTAATAAAATTCTAGAGTCAAAACCGCTAGATATTGCAAATATACATAATAAAATAACCCTAATTTCAGTGTTCTTCAGTCAAGTTGAAGAGGTAAAAGATAGAGGGAAAAAGGAAATAGGGTTCACACACAATGAAAACTCTCATTTCCTATACTATCTAATCAAAAAATACGATTGTTACAGTCAAATTATTTATTTGAATAACAAACATCATTCTCATGATTTTACTTATGAAGAAACAGATTTTTTTGAATTAGTCTTAAACGATAAGCAAGCTATAATGCTTGAAGAGTTGGACGATTTTGAGAAAAGTCTAGTTTGTCGTATGGGTGGTTCGCGTTATGGAGAATGGAGCTTTGAGTTAATTGAACATATTAAAAAACTAATTTTAACTAATAGAAACGATGCTTTGAATGACGTGGAAAACTTTATTTTTGATTAAGTACAATCTTACTTTTTCTATAAAGGTTGCTACGAAGTCGCGTTTTAGCCCTGACAGTATCGGCTATCCTGCTTGGATAGGCGTGTTGCGAAGGCTAGGTTTTGGGGCAGTATCGTGACCAAACAGGAATGACCCAAACCGTAGCCTCGCCACGCCTAGATAAGCAGATAATAGCGGATGGCAGGATTGGCTACTTTCTGCCATTACATAGTTTATACCTCACCCAAATCTTCCAAATCCACATACTCTTTTTTGCCATGGATCTTATACATCTTACGGTCGATCTCTGGATACAGGGTAATATCAATATCAGGTCGGCTGCCACCCATCAAATAAGTCGCGTACGCATCACTATCATTGCGCATCGAGTGCGCCACGCCATGCGCAGGGAACGCCGCAAAGTCGCCAGCCTTTAGCACATACTGCTCATCGCCATAGCGCAGTGACAACTCACCCGACAGCATATAAATGAACTCATCAGACTCCTCATGATAGTGATGGGTCGTTGTCTCATTGCCTGCTGCCACCCGCACCAGATGCAAGCCAACCTTGGTCAGACCCGCGATGTCACTGAGCGACACCGTATGGCGAATAGCGTGCTCATTGAACTGATGCACATGGCGGGTCTCAGGTGTGTTATCGATAGCGGATTTGGTCAAGACGTATGTTCGTGTGCCTTTACGCGGCTTTTGTTCTGTCGTCATCATCGATCTCCTTGATTGATGTCTTGAGTGTATACCACTATCAGCCAATAGTATCAGGTTTTAAAAGGGACGAAATAGGTGTGATTTTGATAATCATATAGCGACTTTATATATCCTGTATAAAGCGATTGTTGATGACGCCATTCCTGTTGTACCCTGAACCATTATTTTAAATGAAGGGGGGTGCGGGTGATCTATAACTTTGATGAAGTCATCGACCGACGCAGTACAGGGTCGCTCAAGTGGCATTATGACGATGACACGATCCCGCTGTGGGTGGCAGATATGGACTTTAAGGCCGCGCCGCCAATTTTAAATGCAATTGAGCAAGCTTTGCAGCACGGCATACTGGGCTATACCAAGCCCACCGCGGCGCTGTATGAGGCGATTATTAACTGGCATGGCAGTCGCTATGATTTGGCGCTGAATCAAAATAATATCTTGTTTTCACCAGGGGTGGTGCCAAGCCTAGCTTTAATGATGAACGTCTTTACCGAAGTCGGGGGCGCGGTACTGGTCAATGATCCGATTTATAAGCCATTTATGAGTAAGGTCGCGCAAAACGGACGAACGCTGGTGACCTCAAACCTTAAAGAGAGCGAGGGCAAATATCATCTGGATTTGGCTGATATGGAAGCTAAGATTATCCAGCACGATGTGAAGCTGTATTTGCTCTGCAATCCGCACAATCCGGGCGGGCGCGTATGGACGCGGGATGAGCTAGCAGCCGTATTTGCTATTTGCAAAAAGCATGATGTGGCAATAGTCAGTGATGAGATTCATCAGGATTTGACCTTGCGCGGTCACACGTTCACGCCGTTTTTAACAGTGGCACAAGGCTATGAGCACAAGGTGGTCAGCCTGACATCGATGACCAAAACCTTTAATATCGCGGGTATCAAAGGCTCGATGATTTTTGCTAAAGATAAGGGTTTAATCGAAAAAATCAGTCAACAGCAGCAGTTAAATGATGAGTATGAGCTCAATTTATTTGCGTATGCAGCGATGCAGAGCGCGTATAACGAGGGCGGCGAGTGGCTCACGCACGCCTTGGCCTATATCGAGGACAATATTGCATTTACGCTAGACTTTTTAGCAACGCATTTGCCCAGTATCAAAGTCATGCGCCCTGAAGCGTCGTATCTGATTTGGATCGATTGCTCAGCGTATAGCCAAGATGATCAGCAGCTGTATGATGTGCTGCGTGCGGCAAAAGTGGAGCTAAACGCGGGGATAAAATATGGCGAGGAAGGGCACTTAAAAATGCGCCTAAATGTGGCCTGTCCTAGATCCGTATTGACGGAGGGGCTGCACCGTATTCATCATGCTTTTAGCACATTATAAAAGTGGTCATCGATATAAAAAACCCCGCGATG
>NZ_JBHNYR010000015.1:0-87424 GCF_054960615.1 Psychrobacter sp. PSi21 | reverse complement strand
ACATGGATGATAAAGTCGGCTCGCTAGAAGTGGGTAAGTATGCGGATATGATCATCATTGATAGGGATCTGCTCAACACGCCATCAGACCAAGTGAGTGAAACGAAAGTGCTAAAAACCTATCTGGGCGGTCAAGAGGTGTACAGCGCGCCACTATAACCGCTAACCATGCCAATATGAGCGTAATAGACGCAGGTGCAAGCCTGCGTTTTTTTGTGGGATATGTATTGATAAAATGGGGTGGGAAGGGTGTAGAATGATGAGAGATGAATCTAAAGATTTCTGGAAAGGTAAGAAAGTGTATTATTTATATATTATCAGTGTGATATAACAGTAATAATTTTTGGATTTGCGAGATGTTATATTTCTAAGGGGTATATTTTGGAAGAGCACGCAAATATTTATTTTGACGAGTCAGGATTCACTGGGAATAGGCTACTGGATTCTCAACAGCCAATATTTAGTTACGCAGCTATTGCTATTTCTGAAAAAGATGCCAAGGATTTGGTAGAAAATATTATAAAAAAATATCAAATTCAAAACGGTGAGATAAAAGGTGGAAAGTTAGTCAAAAAAATTAAAGGTCGCAGAGCGATAGATGAGATATTAAATTCATTAAATGGGAAAATGAGAGTATCAGTTTCAAATAAAAAATATGCTTTAGCAGGTAAGTTCTTCGAATACATTTTTGAACCTTCTTTAGCAAAAAGTAGTTCTATATTTTACGGTATTAATTTTCACAAATTTGTTAGTAACATGCTCTATCTTGATTTCGTAAGAAATGAAGCATATGCAGAAGAAATATTTGAAGATTTTGAGCTTCTAATGAGGACTGGCGATTTTAATGATTTAAGCACTTTATTCAACTCAAAATTTACCGGTAAATTATCAAAAACTCTTGAATATGTATTTACTTTCGCTAAAAATAACAAAACGACTGTAGTCGAAGAAATTGATAGTTATATAGGAGAAGGATCAGGGAAGTGGAGTCTTGATCTCACAAATACGAGTCTGTATACGCTATTAGCTGATTGGGGACAAAGCTATAAGACTTTAACAGCATATTGCGATAAATCTAAGCCTCTAGAAGCAGATGGAGAGCTTCTGAATACAATGATTGGATGTACTGATAATATATTCTCAAGCTTTGGTGATAAAAGTCTTCCTATTACCTTCAATTTAACGGAATCTGTAAACTTAGTTGATTCAAAAGATGTTGCAGGAGTACAACTTGCTGATGCAGTTGCCGCAGCTTTTTCTTATGCATGTAATCCAGAGAACACTGATGAGTTTGCAGTGAAATGGCGTGGATTAATAGAAGATGTTGTGACTCATGGAAGTGTATTTCCAGATTTGATTCATGTAGATCCGTCGAGTTTAGAAGCACGAAGAAATGGAATGATTTTGCAAGAATTGGTTCGTCGATCAGAAAATGGTGAAGAACTTTTAGATGGAATCGAGTATTTTATCTATGAAGCGAATCATTTTTTAATTCATTCATAGTAATTAATCAAGTATAGCTAATATAGTAGTAATTTAAAAATAACCTATAAAGAGAACCCCATGACTACATCAAAAGTAACTTACCAAGGCGATTTGCGTACCACCGCCATTCATTTGCAATCAAATAATGAAATCATCACCGATGCGCCAACGGACAACCAAGGCAAGGGTGAGGCGTTTTCACCGACTGACTTGCTAGCGACCAGCTTAGCAAGCTGTATGCTCACCATCATCGGTATCAAAGCCCGTGATATGGAGATTGACCTTGCAGGGACGACGGCGGAAGTGACCAAAATCATGGCCGCTGACCCAAGACGCGTAAGCGAGATCCATGTCATCATCACCTTTAACAGTCAGCTTGATGATAGAACGCAAACCATCTTTTATAACACGGCCTTAGCTTGCCCAGTCGCCAAAAGTATCCACCCTGATATCACGCAGAACCTCACGTTCCGTACTGCGCATGCCCTTTAAGATGATGACAAAAACATTACTCATCGTCGCGCATGCACCATCGCCCAACACTGAACGCTTGGCGCAGGCGGCGTATGCTGGCGCGAATCATCCTGATATCGATATCAATGTGGTATTAAAATCGCCACAAGACACCCAGCCTGAGGATGTACTGACAGCCGATGCCTTAATCATTGGCACGACGGAGAATCTGTCTTATATGGCAGGGCTGACCAAGGACTTTTTTGATCGCTGTTATTATCCTGTGCTGGAACAAAAGCAAGGCATGCCGTTTGCGTTATATATACGCGCAGGGCATGATGGGACGGGTACCAAGCTTGCCATGCAGACGATCACAACAGGGCTACGCTGGTCATGGATACAAGAGGCGCTAATCTTGCAGGGCGAGTGGCAGGACAGCTTCGCTGAGCAAGTAGAAGAGCTTGCGATGACATTGGCGGCTGGGGTAGAGGCGGGTATTTATTAATACTGCCGATACTTAGGAGTATGGATAGCGCCCAATAGGAGGCCATTTGCACACGAATAATTTGGGCAATACCGATGTCAACCCACAGGAGACGCTGCCGTTTTCGCAGGCCTGTGCAAACAACCAGCAGCCGATCGTGTCGGTACTACAAACTGTTTTGGCCAGCTCTGAGCATGTGCTGGAGATTGGCTCTGGGACAGGGCAGCACAGTATTTATTTTGCGCCGCAGCTACCACACGTGGTGTGGCAGACCAGTGATTTGAGTGACAACCATGCGGCGATACGCGCTTGGCATGCAGCATATCCTGCGCCTAACGTGCGTGCGCCGCTCGTGCTAGATTTGGCGCAGCGCCATTTGCCGACAAGCTTAACCCATCAGCAGCCCTATGATGCGATATATACAGCAAACACACTGCATATCATCGCGTGGCCACTGGTCGAAAGTTTCTTTGCGCTGGCAGGTGATGCGTTGCCGCAAGGTGGCACGCTGGTGATTTACGGGCCATTTAATATCGATGGACAGTATACCAGTGCGGGCAATCGCCAGTTTGATACGTCACTACGTCAGCGTGGTACGGGTAGTGGTATTCGCGATATCGAAGCGGTGACTACGCTGGCGACGGGTCATGGTTTGAGTTTATCCCAAACTTATCAAATGCCTGCCAACAACCTGCTATTGGTGTTTAAAAAACAGCCAGCCTAACGTGTTCGTACGGTTATTAGAATTGCTATCCTTATTTCTTATCTTTCTCATAGGGGCATGCCCTATAGCCAGCATCAAAAAGGGTCATGCGACACTTAAGTGTTCAGCATGACCCTTTTACCTATCATCTATCGATACCACTGATTTAAGCCCAAGTGTAGACTAGGGCTGGTCAGGGTAAGTCTGTGCCAAAAAGTCCAAATAGCGCGCCCAAGAGCGCTCGTCAGCACGGGCATCATATCTGTCGCTACCGAACACGCTAAAGGCATGCGGCGCGCCGCTATAGGTGATCATTTCATGCGGTACGTTGGCGGTCTCTAATGTTTTACCTAAGGTGGCAAAGTCATCAAGCGATACCGACTGATCGGCTGAGCCATGAAAGACCAAAATCTCGCCTTTGGTATTGCTATAGTCTTGACGCGGCGGGGTGTCTAGGCCGCCATGAAAGGGGACAAAGGCTTTTTGCGCAACGCCCGATCGTGCCAACTCAAGTGCCACCGTCCCACCAAAACAATAACCCATCGTCGTGCCATTACGGACATCATTGCCCTCTACTCGTCCCGCATTGAGTGCGCCTTGGAGTATACGGCGCATTTTGTTGCGATCGTTATAGAGTTCTCCTGTCAAACGCTTGTTTTCTGCGATAGAAGTCGGGCGGATGCCTTGTCCGAACATATCAGCCGCCAAGACGTTATAGCCTTCGTTTGCCAACATATCAGCACGTGTGCGCTCATAGTCGGTCAGGCCATCCCAGTCGTGAATCAATAAAATAAAAGGGGCATTGGGTTTGTCGGCCTTAGCGTAATAACCTTCATAAGGCTGGTCATCAACCATATAGACCACGTTTTCAGTGGTGATGGCAGCGGCTGATTGGCTGACGATCAGCGCCATGGTGCCCAATGCAGCAGCGATGGGTAGAGTGCGGCGGGTGGTGGTTGATGTATGGGCTGTGTTTGCAGACGGTGACAACATAAAAGACCTCGTTATTGACAATGAGTAAAAGAAAAGATGAATAGTGGGTGTGGCAGTGTGTCTATTCATGTTGTTCACGTGCTGTTTTGGTATTGACGGCGGCCTACTGCCATCAAAAACAATCATAGACATCGACTATCGATAGTAGCACGGCGTCAAAAAAGTAAGACAGCGATTTTGGTGCGTGGATGCAAACTTTAACCAAACCTCAACAAGCTTTGGCATGTGTTTGTCATGGTTTTTAAGTAGTATGAATCACTAGTGAGCTTATGACGGTCTTAGTCAGTTTGATATTTACACATTGTCTAAGACATAAGTTTGCTAAAAAATATTTTATATAAACAATAACTTACCTAAAACAGCGCATATCAACAATAAATCAGCCAGGACATAATATGAAAAAGAATATCGATCATACTGACCCCGCTAAAGACATGAATCCAACACGTGGTCAGGGCGGCGAGACGCATCAGCAAGCTGGCGACGACACCAAAGTGTTGACCACCCAGCAAGGCGTGCCCATTGGCGACAACCAAAACTCGCTCAAGGCAGGCAGCCGTGGCCCAACACTGCTAGAAGACTTTGTACTGCGTGAAAAGATCAATCATTTTGACCATGAGCGCATCCCTGAGCGTATCGTTCATGCGCGCGGTAGTGCCGCCCACGGTTATTTTGAGCTGACTGAATCATTAGAAGATTATACGACTGCCAAAATTCTGACCGAGACAGGTACGCAAACGCCACTATTCACGCGTTTTTCTACCGTTGCGGGCAACAAAGGTTCTAAAGACACGCCACGTGATGTGCGCGGCTTTTCGGTAAAAGTTTATACCGACGAGGGCAACTGGGATATCGTGGGCAATAACATGCCGATTTTCTTTATCCAAGATGCCATTAAGTTTCCAGATTTGATTCATGCGGTCAAGCCTGAGCCAGATCGCGGTTTCCCGCAAGCAGCGTCTGCCCATGATACCTTTTGGGACTTTGTGTCACTAAGCCCTGAAACCATGCACAACCTGATTTGGCTGATGAGTGATCGCGGCCTACCGCGTAGTCTGCGTATGATGGAAGGTTTTGGTATTCATACCTACCGCTTGATCAATGCCCAAGGCAAAAGCACCTTTGTGCGCTTCCACTGGAAACCTGTCCTTGGCGTACAGTCCACCACGTGGGATGAAGCGGTAAAAATCTCAGGTGCGGATCCTGATTATCATCGCCGCGATTTGTTCGAGTCTATCGACAACGAAATGTACCCTGAATGGGAATTTGGTGTTCAGTTATTCACTGAAGAAGAAGCCGAGCAGTTCCCATTTGACCACCTTGATGCGACCAAGTTGATTCCAGAAGAATTGGTACCGGTTAAAATCATCGGCAAAATGGTTTTGAACCGTAACCCTGATAACTTCTTTGCCGAAACCGAGCAGGTGGCATTCTGCCCATCGCATGTGGTGCCAGGTATCGACTATAGTAACGATCCATTGCTCCAAGGCCGTCTGTTTAGCTACCTAGACACGCAGTTGTCACGCCTTGGCTCACCAAACTTTGCACAAATTCCAATCAACGCGCCAAAATGTCCGTTTGCCAACAATCAGCAAGACGGTCATATGCAGATGCAAGTGCCAAAAACGCGCGTGCTCTATGAGCCACAAAGCCTTGATCCAACGCGTCCACGCGAAAGTGACAAGCGTGGGTATGCTTCTTTCCATGAGCAGCTGGATGATGGCGTAAAAGGTCGTATCAGAGCCGAGAGCTTTGCCGATCATTATAGCCAGCCGCGTATGTTCTATCGCAGCCAGACTGACGCAGGCAAGGCACACATTGCCTCTGCTTATGCCTTTGAGCTGGGCAAAGTGGATACTGCCCATGTCCGTACGCGTATGCTGAGCCATCTGCCGCATATCGATGAAGACTTAGCGAACCGAGTGGCAAGCGCACTTGGTATGGAACTGCCAGAACCAGCAGACGCCGCCGCTCCTGTACAGGATCTTGGTACCTCAAAAGCGTTGCAAACCATCGGTATCTCACCGAAGAGCCTACAAGGTCGCTTGGTCGGTATCTTGGTTGCTGAAGGCTCCAGCCATAGCGAAGTTGAGAAGTTCGAGAAAGCCGCAAAAGAAGCGGGTGCAACCGTAAAAATCGTCGCGCCGAACAAAGAAGTGACGCTCGATGATGGCACGCATATCCAAACGGACGAGCGTTTGGCTGGCGCGCCATCGGTGCTCTTTGATGCGATTGTCAGCATCATTATGCATCCACCCGCCAAAAAATTGGCAATGGACGGTGCTGCGTTAGATTGGTTTAATGATGCTTATACGCATTGTAAAGCCATTGCGTATTGCCCTGCCACCGAAGAGCATATCTTAAGCAAGTTGCCCATTGAAAAAGATGCGTTCGTGACGCCATTGGATGATGTGGATGGCTTTATTGAAAACGCCAAAACCCGTCTATGGGAGCGTGAACCAAAGGTACGTGACCTTGCATAATCGCAAGCAATAACAAAGCGTCATGATATATTGAAACCATTATAAAAATGGTATAGCAAGATTAAACGTTATTTTGCGCAGCCTCTGGAGACGCAGTCACAGCAAGCAAGAAAAATAGCGTTTAATCGAGCGTGTTTCCTACACTGTATCAATTTTATTTAGGTTCTACTATACACCAATAAAGCCTCAGCCCTTGTGCTGGGGCTTTTTTAGCGCAAAAATACCACATAGCCCTTAAAGTGCGGGTTGTTTTCCAAAAATGCAGCCCCTTGCCACTGACCACCTTCAATCACACCAACCTTAAAATCAAAGGGTAAGTTTTCCAATCTGGTCAGATATTGCGCGTAATTCGGTAACGTGGTGGTGCCTTGATAGGTTTGTATCACCAACTCGTCGATGGCGTCATTGAGCTGAATAAATTGAGAGTCCTCGGCTTGGTTTGACCAATCCAGTAGCCCAGTCACACTCAATTGATAACGCGCAGGTAGTTGCTGCCGAATACTTCTAAGCAGTTGGGCATATTCATCTAATTGATAGGTTGGCGCGTCATAGTCTATTTGGATCCCCATGACTTGATTGCCTGCGCGCTGCCATGCTTTCAAACGACCAACAAGCTGTCCCATCACCTCACCTGACCACGTCTGACTGGTTGCACGATAGACCAGCCAGATTTTTTTATCACTCAAAGTGCGCACCCCTAACCCTTGCGGTGTTAGGGTGGCCTGTGATGCCTGAACGGTAGGGGTGTTGGTGCCGTTGGTACTGGCACTGGTACTAACATTGGTACTGGGTCGATAATAGGGCATATTGGGCGGACGTATTTCACCTTGTAAGAGATACAAGGTGTGTGCTTGGCTGATCTTGCTGTCCGCTCTGGGTGGTGTCCATATCCAAAACTGCTCATAATTGTCAGCAGCAATAACCGTATTGCCAATTGCTGCAGTCGCCGTATGAATAGGCTGAATGTTACTCAAAAGACTGGCCTCTGAGTGGGCTTGTTGGTTAGGCTCAGAGTGAGCAAGAAGAGGGCGGCTAGTGAGGTGCTGATACGCCAACGCCGCAACCATCATGATGATAAGCCCAACAAAGCCTAATACCGGCCGCTTATACTTTTGCTGATGGTTCATCACATCAATAGCCCTTTACCCTTACCAATAATATTTTTGATTTTTGGCCCAAGTCGTACGGCTAAAGTCTGATTTTAGACGTTGAAACCACGCTTTACGCACGGATAAATCAACGGGTTCACCGCCACACTGGTTGTTACCTGAGCTGGCAAAGCAGCCAATCGCACGATGCAGCGCATAGGCCGACAGCTCATCATCGCGACTGTTTGTAAATATGGCGCGGTACATATCCAGTCTATTGAGCGCCTGACCATCAAAACGACTGGGTATATCACCCAAGTAAGCATAGCGATAGCCTGAATCGCTGTCAGCAGAAGAATGATAAGTCTGGTCGGAATCTTCAAGATAGCCAGCCAGATTGGTATCATACATAAATTCGGTTAGACATAATTTTTGCAGTCTATCTTGTGGGTGTTGGCTCAGGTGCGTCACGGTCTGCTCTAAGCTTTGGCACTTGATACGGGGACTGATCTGCTTACCTTGCCAATTAAATTGACTAAAGGTAGGGAAGTGATTTAGAGCCTCATCCTCACTATCAAAGCCTCGATATTTTTTGGCATCTTTTGGCAAATAACGCTGCTGGTAGGTTAAATAGTCATTGTAACGTCCATGGATGAGTGATTTGGCAAGCAGTGCGTAACGCGCCTCTGCACCAATTGCGTCTGTGCTGGCATGATTATTCGCAATTTGTTTTAGCAGAGTGGGGCCTGCAGAATATGTTATCACGCGCATTTTTAGCGCTTGTGAGGTTATATTGGCGCGATTGCCAAACAATGCGCGGTAGTCATTGGTTTGATCAGCCTGTAGTGCTAATGCCAGCTCGGTTACTGTGTTTTGAAACGGTTGTTTGGGCAGCTGATGCAGCTGGTGCCACAGCGTGTTTGCTTCGTCTGTGCGGCCTATTTGCTGCAACGCTTTGGCTTTTAGCGCGTATTGGCTAAAGGTTAGGTATGACATCTTGCCTGTCGGCACCGTGGTGGGCAAATACTTTATGGCCCGTGCTGGATCGTCCTCTTGCACAAAGTAGTAGGTCGCGATGAGATACTGGTATGACTCCATGCTGCCTTTAAACTTAGGTTTTATACGCTGAAGTTCTGCCAATGTCATGGGTTTGGTATCGGAAAAAGGGTCAGCGGGTCTTAAACGGTAGAGAACAAAACTGGTCAGTAAGAGGGGGTCGCTAAGCTGGTTAATATCTGTGATCACATCAAAATCTGTAAAAAAGACTCTGCGTTCAATCTCTGCTGGCAATATGCGACTGTCAAGATTGAACAAGGT
The DNA here is from genome assembly GCF_054960615.1 of Psychrobacter sp. PSi21. NCBI lineage: Bacteria > Pseudomonadati > Pseudomonadota > Gammaproteobacteria > Moraxellales > Moraxellaceae > Psychrobacter > Psychrobacter sp. PSi21. The sequence continues at coordinate 78,419 of NZ_JBHNYR010000015.1, read as the reverse complement.
GGAACGTGGGTGATTGATTTGCCACTCAATCTCATCAACCAGCTTGTCTTGTTGATCTGAAAGCCAGTAGAGTCGGCGCTGTAAACCGCGCGCTGAAGCAATATAGCGCTCCTTTTTAAAGTGGCTCAGGTAGGTATCAATGGCTTTTTGCGTGCTGGCAACCAGTCTTTGATCAACGGCTTCGCTGTCATAGCGATAATCCCCCATGCCTTGCTGATAAATACGATTGATACCCGTGCGAATCAGCATGTAGTTTGCGGTATCAACCAGCCAAGCCAGTCCTTCGTTGTTACCCGCTTCAAGAGACGTCAAAGCACGATAGAGATTATGGGCACTGTTAAAGTCTGATTTTTTGCCTAAATAAAACAATTGCGTCGCCATAATATAGTCTGCATATGGTTGAGCATGGACGGACCATTTTAATGGAAAAATGGGCGTCTCCTCTACTGAGGCGGTGTCAAAATCGAACGAGTCATTGCATTCGCTGCGAATGGCGTCGCGGAACTGTATCAGTTGTGAGCGCTCCTCTGACGTCAGTGTCGTATCAAGTGTGAGCGCTTCTTCTAACGCCGCTTTGCCTGTATTAAAGCTATTACAATATTCGGCATAATAATTTTTTTCAGAAGGTTCTAAAAAATGCTGATTGGGATTTTGGATGGTATTGACTGCCGTTTGTCTTAACGTGCTCAAGTTAAGCGGAAAGTCATAATAATAGCTGCTAGTGTTTAGCGTATCAGGCACATCGAAGGTTATTAAGCCTTTGTCGGCAAGTAATAAATACAGATTGGTTTGGGTGTCATTGCCAGTATCTAGCGTGGGCGAGTTGATTTTGCATCCATTATAGTGTCGATTGTCTAATGAAAAATTCGCGCCACAGTATTCACCACCACCCGCTTGTGCGGCTATAGACAACCCCATCACGCCTGTTGTGCATAGCGCGACAACCAAACCCTTAGAGATAAGCGTTAAAAAAGGGTGGGTGGGTCGTTTCATAGTTTCTGCCGTCTTATTCATAGCCAACTCGTCAGCGCTTAGTTTGTTAGAGCCTATAATCATATCAGGATTTTATTTTAACCATGCCATATTTCTTGATAAAACTCAGCTTATGTGCTGAAGTTTTTAGTTTATAAGGAGCATTATTTGTGGTCACAAGCGTTCACCCAAAGCCCTGTTATCCCCTCGCTAGGGCGTTATACTAAAATAAGGCGTATACAAAGGGTGGGTAGGTTATCGCACAGGATGTGCAGGTAGCCTACAAGCGAACCGATAATAGATGAGAAGTGACGGATCAAGGATGACCGATGAGCACATGTGAGATTGTACGTTTGGATGGCTATATTCAAAGCATCTATCTGGCGGTATATGCAGACAAGCTGCTGCTACTTGATGGCTGCTGCCGTAGTGATGTGCCTATGGTGCTGACCTACATTCGCCGCACTTTGAACAGGCCAATCACTGATCTCAAAGTGGTGATGGTGTCACACATGCATCCTGATCATGCGGGCGGCGCACACAGGCTTAGAGTCGCCACAGGTTGCCTGATTGTTTCGTCTTCTAGGGCGCGGCAGTGGTATGCAGGGCTGGGCGGCCAGCTGATGCACATGGTCGATACGGGGCTTGCGCACTATGTTGCGCACCGCCAACAGCGGCCTGTCAAAAACTTGTGGTATCCTGCGCATTTGCACCCTGATATCACGGTCAATGATGGCGACCGCATTCCTGAGTTTGTAGAGTGGCAGGTGTTGGAGACTCCGGGTCATACTGACCGTGATTTGTCTTTTTTTCATCTGCCCAGTCGGCAAGTGTATACCGCTGATCTGATCATCAAACTGCGGCACAAATTTGTCGCGCCCTTTCCGATTTATGACCCCAAGACTTACGCCACCTCGCTACAAAAGATTAAAAACTTGCAACCGTCCAATGTGATGATGGCGCATGGGCGTGAGCTGGTGATTGATGCAGCAACATTTGATAAGCTGATTGCCGATGCTCCAAAAGAGCCACGTACCATCAAAGACACCATTTTGCACAAACTGTTGTGGCGCTCTGGAAAAAAATCCATATTTGGCTAATGGTAGCAGCGCTATATAAGAGCCACTCAAAAACGATTATGATGCAGTATTTTTAGCCCATGTAGGCGCTTCCGTTCAGATTGGGGGACATGCCTTCATAACGCATAAAAATGAAGCTGAATTTTAGGACAAAAAAAAGCCCAGTCAATAATCTGACTGGGCTTTCTTAAATATGGTGGGCCGACCGCGACTCGAACGCGGGACCAATTGATTAAAAGTCAACTGCTCTACCAACTGAGCTATCGGCCCTAAAAGGGTGTGAAAGAAAAAGTGGTGGGCCGACCGCGACTCGAACGCGGGACCAATTGATTAAAAGTCAACTGCTCTACCAACTGAGCTATCGGCCCTTACTCTTCTTTCTCGTTTAGATATTGTGTATCTCTAAACTTGAGAGCACATTATATATAGAATTATGAGAATTACAACCCTAAGTACTAAAAAAAGTGCCATTTGTGCAAAAAAAGCCTTTTTTGGCCAAAATCATAGCAAAAAGTGCGAATCAATCGCGAGATAGTGCCTCTACAGGGTCTAGTTTGGCCGCGTTACGCGCAGGTAAGAAGCCAAAAATAACGCCAATTAAGGTCGAACAGACAAAGGCGGCGATAATCGAGGTCGAGGAGTAGATGACTTTAAAGTTATCGCCAGCGACGCTGTTAATCAGTTCACCGATGGCAAAGGCCAGTCCGATACCCAAAAGCCCACCCAAAATACAGACCAAAATCGCTTCGATCAAAAACTGCTGCATGATATCGCTTTGTCTGGCACCCACAGCCATACGCACGCCGATCTCGTTGGTACGCTCAGTGACGGACACCAGCATGATGTTCATCACCCCAATGCCGCCAACAATCAAAGAAATGATGGCGATAGAGGAGATCAGCAGCGTCATTGTCGAGGTGGTCGCCTCGATGGTTTGTCTGATCGAGTCTGAGTTGCGCACGCGAAAATCTTCAGCACCGTGACGGCCTTCGATCAACTGCGAAATGGCAGATTCGGCAGCCGACGAAGAGATGTCATCGTTAATCAGTGCGACAAAGCTTTCGATATAGGCGCTGCCTTTGATGCGTGACATGATGGTGGTGTAGGGCATATATAAGGTGGGAGAGTCGCTGCTTGGGCCAAAACCACTGTCTTTTGGCGCTAATACGCCAATGACCCGTCCAGGGACACTACCGATTAATAATACTTCGCCGATGGGTGAGGGGTTGTCTGGAAAGAACGTTTTTTGGGCATTGTCATCTAAGATGACATCTTGGGTACGGCGCAAAATACTCTGTTTATCAAAGCCTTGGCCTTGTATCAAGGTTTCGCCCGTGACGCCCAAATAGTCTTTGCCAATACCGCTGATGTTGGCCGCTTCTTCAATATTACGATAGCGCACATTGCCGCTACTGTTGACTTGCGGGCTGACACTGACGACGTAGGGCTGGTCAGCAACCGCTTGCGCGTCTTCGGGCGTGAGGTTGTCATCACTATAACTGCGTCTGGGGTCACCCCACGGATAGCCGTCGGTGATGGTAATAGTGTTGGTGCCCAAAGAGCTGATGTTGGTCAAAATCTGCGCTTGGGAGCCTTTGCCCAGCCCCACCACTGAGACCACGGAGGCAATGCCGATGATGATCCCCAGCATAGTGAGCAAAGTACGCATTTTATGCGCCCGCATCGCCAGCAGCGACATTTTAAAGGCTTCAAGCAAGCGATCGATAAAGCTGCTAAACGCGCTTTTGCGATGTTTGCCCAAAATGGTCTCAGGCTGCTGCTCGTTGGCGTGATAATGCTCATTTTTGTAGTCGGCAATGATGTGACCATCTTTGATTTCGATCACGCGCTGGGCTTGGGCGGCGATATTGGGGTCATGGGTGACCATAATAATGGTGTGACCTTGCTCGTTTAACGATTGTAAGATTTGCATCACATCTTCGCCCGATTTGCTATCGAGCGCGCCCGTTGGTTCATCGGCCAAAATGATGTCACCGCCGTTCATTAAGGCGCGGGCAATCGATACCCGCTGCTGCTGACCACCTGAGAGCTGGCTTGGTCGGTTATTGACTTTGTCCGCCAGTCCCAAATCACCCAGTAGTTTTTTGGCGCGCAGCTGGCGAGCCTCACCATCCATACCAGCATAAACAGCAGGTACGGATACGTTATCACCTGCACTGATATCGCCGAGCAGATGATAGCGCTGAAAGATAAAGCCAAAATGCTCACGGCGCAGTTTGGCCAGCTCATCGGCATCAAGCCTACTGACAGATTGGCCAAATATTTGATAGTCACCTGCGCTGGCTTGATCCAAGCAGCCTAAGATATTCATCAAGGTGGATTTGCCTGAGCCTGACTGACCAATGATGGCGACCATTTCACCCTGATGGATGGTGAGGTTAATGTCGTGTAACACGCGAATGAGTTGCTCGCCTGCCTTAAATTCTCTAATGATGCCATTGACTTGTATCAACGGCACATCGGCTGCAGGGGCGGTGGTAAAGTCTTTGCTCATTTGGGTACTGCCTATGTCAATCAATATCAATGGCGAATCTGGACTAAGGATACCGTCAAATCAAAACGGCACTAGCAGTGCTCACAAGCTGCGAAAGGCAAGCGGTTTAGGAGGCTGCTAAGCGATATGAGGGAGACGCCCTAGAACGGTGGCCCACCTTTGCCAGCGTCTTCTTCCCCAAGGATGACCTCGTCGCCCTCAGTTAAGCCCGTCAAAATCTGCGCATTCACGCGGTTGTTGATACCGACAGTGATTGGTTGCTCGACCACTTGACCGTCTGCTTTGAGCACGCGCACCATGGCGGCTTTGCCATTATCGCTGCTGGTTGGGTTGTCCGTATTACTTTGGCTTTTAGTAGTTGGTTGTAGGGCAGCGGAGGGGATCAGTAAAGCGTCTTTGGCTTGATCGATGACAATATATACCTGCGCGGTCATATCAATACGAAAGCGGCGCTCTGGGTTGGGTACTTCGATATAGCCCACATAGTAGATGGCGGTATCGGTTGAGCTGGTATCGCTGATCACCTCTGGCGCAGGTTCGACCGCTTTGAGCGTCGCGTCAAATTTTTGGTCAGGATTGCCGATGATATTAAAATAAACGGGCATGCCTGCTTGGACGTTGATGACGTCGGCTTCCGAGATTTGCGCATTGATACGCACGGTAGAAAGATCGGCTAGGGTGACGATGGTCGGTGCCGTCTGATTGGCATTGACCGTTGAGCCTTGTTCTGTGGTGATCGAGACCACTGTGCCTGTCATGGGTGCACGAATGGTGGTATAACTGAGGTCTTCTTGCGCGGTGCTGACATTGGTTTGAGATTTGCGCAGCTCTGCTTGCTGGCTACTGATATTGGCGTCAGCCGTGGCGATGGCAGCGCGAGCAGTATCAATAGCGGCGCGTGCATTGTCAACCGCTGCCTTGGCGGTCTCGACAGCCGTGCCTTGGGTGTCATATTCTTGCTGGGAGATAGCATCAATAGCGAGTAGGGATTGCAGGCGAGCAAAGTCAGACTGTGCTTGCTTGAGCTCAGATTGGCGACTGGCCAAATCAGCAAAGGCGCTCTTGAGACTGGCCTCACGGCTTAAGCGATCCGCACGGGCACTTTGTAACGCGGCTTCGCTTTGCTCAAGGCTGGCTTGCTGGTTGTTTAAGGTATTCTTTTGGGTGACTTGGTCAATTTGGGCGATCAGATCACCTTTTTGTACCACGTCGCCGACCTCGACATATAGCCGTTTAACCTCACCTGAAACCTGCGAGCCGACATCGACAGTATTGAGGGCTTTGACCTTACCTGAGGCCATGACATTGTTTTCGATGTCGCCAATCTCAGCCGTTGCAGTCAGATAGTTGGGGGTGGTTTCTTCAGGGGTTAAAAAATTATAGGCCACAGCCCCTAGGGCTATGATAACAAGCGCGATCACGCCCCATTTTATAGCAGACTTTTTGCTTATTTTGCGCATGACGACTATCCAGTTACAGTGAAATCAAGTATGGCTATAGTAAAGGCTGGATAGCCAAAAAGAAATGATAATTAGTTTGCGAAAAGTTAAGCATTTGTCGTTGATATAGACAAAAATGTGTTTTAGGTGCTTGCCACTATTATTTGGCAGTAAACAGCGTTTGCCCTGACAATAGTAGCGCAGCTTGGAGTAACAGCTCCCACGCTGGCTGGCGAATGATGCCTTTAATGGCCTGATCGCAGCGATATAAGATGGCAGGCCACTCAGTGGTTTGAGCTTTTGACTGACGGCGGCAGGCTTGCTGGTATAGGCTTTGCTTACTGCGCCAAATGCCCAGCGCCTGCGGATCTTGACCATCAAGTAGTGCCATGATCTGGCGCATATCTTTACTGATTGCCCACAGCACCAGCGTGGTAGGCTCGTCAGTGGCTTTGAGTTGCCAGATGATGTTGACTACTTGTTGACTGTCACCCGCCAGCATCGCATCTGATAAATCAAACACGCTAAAGCGGGCGTCACTGACCAGCGCCGCTTGCAAATCATCGATGTCTAAAGCGACTTTGTTACCCGTTTCAGTAGTTTGATGGCTGGGCGGCACTGACGCATCGGGCGCATCGTTGCCCAACAAGGCTGGCGCAAACAGGTAGGATAAGCGCCACAAGGTTTGGTAAGCGCTGAGCAAGTGGTGCTGGGTGTGCGACATCAGCAGTTGCCACGCTTCTTGTGACAGCTGCAAGCCAAATTGCTGCGCTTGCAGTTGTAGCAGCTGGCGGCGCTGACGCTCGTCATATAAGTTGCAGTCAATCACATGGCCGTATTGCGCAAATGGGGTAAACCATTTACTGCTTTGACTACGGCGGTCTTGTTTGGGGGTAAGCCACAACAAGCTGTGCGTTTGAGCATCGGCTTGCGCAGCTTCCGCAAATTGTATCAGCTCAGTCAGCACGGCTTTGTCGGGTTTGTGATTGCCTGTCACGATCAGCGCGCTGGCATCATCAAACAGTGATAAGCTGCCAAGTTCGGACAACACTTCTTGCCAGCTTTTGACTGATACCAGCTCAATACGCTTAACGGCGTAATTGCGCGCGCGCCAGTGTGGCCGTAGCGCATCAATCAGCCATTGCTGTAGCAACGGCTCATCACCATGCGCGAGCCACAAACCAGCTACGGTGACATCAGACTGGAGCAGTTTGGGATAAGCTTGTATAAAGGTATCTTGCATAACAGGTAAGGTGACCGATGGTAAACAGAAATGAGGGGTTGGCTATCATAGATTACTGAAATAAATAACCGATCAATAAAATAGGCCAAGCACTGACGGGCAGCACTTAGCCTACAATAACAGATCACATCAGATAGGGATACTAACCGTCTGCATGCTACTTAGAGTCAGGGTCGACCACCACCGTGGTGGCAGGCGGCGCTACAGGCGCTGTTAATATCGGTTTGCTGGCAGGTACTGCAGTTGGTGCGATTTTGGGTAGACCAATGGCCACGTACTGATCGCTGATACGGCGCGCCAAGCTGTCATAGAGCCAGTCACGAATCTGAATCCCTTGTTGGTCATCGGTACTGACCGAGGCTTCATTGTACTGATAGCTGCGCGTGACCTGAGTGGGGTTGGTCAACGTCACGGGCTTACCGTTTTGTACCGTTTGGTACGTCACATCAGCAGACAAGACCAGCCGAATCTCAGTCAAGACCCCAACCAACTCATAGCGCTTAAAGCGTACGTTATCGACAGTGATGGTCGCGATAGGCTCATCACTGCTATTGCGGACACTAACAGGCGTTTGTCCTGTGGTCATCAGTGCCATGCTATCGACCACGTCAACGCCCAGCGCTTCTAGCTGGCGCGTTAACGGCAACTTTAGCGGAAACGAGGTGCGATCATCATCAATGACAATCGCCGTTTTGGCCGCATCAAAACGCATGGGCGCATCATAGCCGCGCAGATGAAAGCCGCAGGCACTCAGGCTGGCCGCAGTGCCCAATATGCTGAGCATTGGCAGCGCCGCACACAGCGCCGTAGCCATTTTTTTGCCCAGCTTTTTGCCCATCGGGTGCGGCAGCTGCTGATATGACATAATCGCGATCCTTGTAATGAAGATAGCCGCCAGCGTAACCTAGCCTGCCACCACGATATTGACCAGTTTGTTGGGCACGACGATCTCTTTTTTGATCTCGCCTGTGATGAATTTTGCCACGCTCTCAATACTGCGTGCTTGCGCTTTGAGCGCTTCAGGGTCGCTGTTTGGTGCCACATCCATTTTGCCGCGCATCTTACCATTTACTTGGATAACTATGGTGATGGTGTCCTGTACCAAGGCGGCAGGATCAACTGCAGGATAGCGGATGTCTTTGGTTTCCATACCCAGCGCTTCAAGCAGATGCTCGCCCACATGCGGTGCATAGACGGACAACATGATCAGTAAATCAATCAAGGCTTCATGCTTGACCTGCAAGTCTTGCTCTGAGGTGACACTAAAGCTGCTAAGCTCGTTTGCCAATTCCATCAAGCTTGATACAGGCGTGTTAAGCGCCAAACGCTCACCAAGGTCATGGTCAATCTTACCAATGGTTTCGTGCGTTTTGCGACGCAAGTCTTTTGCCGCGCGGCTCAGATCAGCGGCACTCAGTGCTTGCGAGTTAAATACTGCCAGCGGCGTTTCTGTACTGTTCAAGGCGTCAATATGCTCGCTGGCAATACGCCATACTTTTTTGATGAAGTTGTAGGGGCCTTTGAGCGCATCATCAGACCATTCTAGCGTCTGATCAGCAGGCGCGGTAAACAGCGTATACAAGCGCACGGTATCCGCACCGTATTGGTCGATGGTGGTTTGGGGGTCGACGCCGTTGTTTTTTGACTTAGACATCTTCTCGATTTTGCCGATGGTGACGGGCTGACCGTCCGCTTTGAGTGTGGCATTGATCGGCTGGCCGCGATCGTTGTATTCGATATCAACATCATTAGCAAAGTAGTAAGTGGTGCTGCCATCAGCATTGACGCGATGGAACGTGCCTGCTAGCACCATACCTTGGGTCATCAAGTTGGCAAAGGGCTCATCACCTGAGACCAAGTTTTCATCACGCATCAACTTGTGAAAAAAGCGGGCATAAAGCAAATGCATGACGGCATGCTCAACGCCGCCGACATACTGATCGACTGGCAGCCATTTGTTAGCGGCAGACTTGTTGACCATATTTTGGGTGTCATTTGGGCTGGCAAAACGCGAATGATACCAGCTGGACTCCACAAAGGTATCAAAGGTGTCGGTTTCACGCTCGGCAGGGTTGCCGCACTTAGGGCAGCTGGTGTTGACAAACTCTGGCAAGTTTTTCAGCGGGTTGCCGCGACCATCGGGTACGACGTCGGTTGGCAATACGACTGGCAAATCTTTTTCATCGACAGGCACGGTGCCACAATGCTCACAGTTGACCATTGGGATTGGACAGCCCCAATAGCGCTGGCGAGAAACGCCCCAATCGCGCAAACGGTACTGAATTTTTTTGTTGGCCAGTTTTTGCGGCGCAAGCTTATCGAGCATCGCGTCAAAGGCCTGCTCAAAGTTCATACCATCAAAGTCGCCTGAGTTGACCAAGGTGTTACGCTCGGTATAAGCTCGGTTGTCATCTGCCGCGCCATCTTCGGCCAGCGCTTCAAAGTAGCCCTCAGGGATATCGATGACTTGTTTGATCGGCAAGTTATATTTGCTAGCAAACTCATAGTCACGTTCGTCATGGGCAGGTACCGCCATGACCGCGCCTGAGCCGTAGCTCATGAGTACATAGTTGGCGACCCAAACAGGTACTTGCTCGCCTGTTAGTGGGTGGGTGACTGTCAAGCCAGTGTCCATACCGATTTTTTCGGCTTTGGCCAGATCTGCTTCGGCGACTGAGCCTTTTTTGCACAGGGCACAAAAATCAGCAATGATGTCATCGCGTTCGGCCGCGTACTGTGCCAAAGGATGCTCAGCGGCAACCGCAACATAGGTGACACCCATCAAGGTATCAGGGCGAGTGGTGAACACGTCTAGCGAGTTGCTTTGACCTTCAATCTCATAAGGGAAATGAACTTCCATCCCCGCACTACGGCCGATCCAGTTGCGCTGCATGGTCAACACTTCAGGTGGCCAGTGGCCCTCTAGTTGATCCAAGTCATCAAGCAGCTCATCGGCGTAGTCGGTGATGTTAAAATAATACATTGGGATATCGCGCTTTTCAACGGGTGCGCCACTGCGCCAGCCTTTACCATCGACCACTTGCTCGTTGGCGAGTACGGTATTGTCGACTGGATCCCAGTTGACGGTTGATAGCTTTTTATAGACCAAGCCTTTTTTATACAATTGCAAAAAGAGCCATTGTTCCCACTGATAGTACTCAGGGGTACACGTCGCAAACTCACGTGACCAGTCGATAGACAGCCCGAGCAATTTAAGCTGCGCGCGCATGTTGTCAATATTGGCAAACGTCCACGCGGCAGGCGGAGTTTGATTGGCAATGGCTGCATTTTCTGCAGGCAGGCCAAACGCATCCCAACCCATTGGCTGCATGACCTCATAGCCCTTGAGGCGATAATAGCGGCTTAACACATCCGAGATGGTGTAATTGCGCACATGACCCATGTGCAGCTTGCCGCTTGGGTAAGGGAACATAGAGAGCATGTAGCGGCTGGGCTTGTCGCTTGGCTCATTGTCGACTTCAAAGCGCTTGTCGTTTGCCCATTTGGCTTGCTGCGCGGCTTCTATCGCTTGCGGGTTGTAATAATTGTTGTCGATTTGGTCTGCTGTCACGGCATTGCTCATAGTTGGCTCGAAAATTAAGGTTTTGAAGGGTAATAGGAATACATTTAGATGGGATAGGATAGCGTAAATTGAGCAAAATTGCGATGGGAGCGAGCTAATAATAGCTGAGTAGAGCGTAGTCAATATGACCATAACAAGATAAAATATTTACTTCAATAAACAAATGTTATCAGTGTCAGCACCCACAATAGTATTATAAAATGATAATAAGGCGAAATATGCAAAAACCAGAGACAGGACAGGTACTACCGTATCCCATCGAACTGTACTTATCAAAAAAGACCATCGCATTCGTTATGGCCCTCGGTTTGCTGCTGTTTCCATTGTATTTTTATGGTCTGCCCTTGGCGCAAGAAGATAATGAGTGGGTGGCTGTATTATGTATATGGCTTTTCATGTTTTTTATTGTCATGGCTGTCATTGCCATATTAATGGCTTTGATCAAAGGCGAGCCGGTACTTCGTATTACAGACAGTGGGATAGATTTGCTGCAAGTATTGCGATGGCCACAGCAGAAAAAACTATTATGGCAAGACATTTATGATATAGATGTTGATCGCCGCGTTATCAAGCATAGTGAGATTTGGACGTTATTTATTCAGCCCAAACAGGGTAAAGCGATACAATACCCCATAAGGCCAATGAGATATAAAAACTGTATTTTGAACGAATTAGAAATTGTCAATACGGTCAACCTTGCCTTTGAAGGGAGTGCAGCGGTACATTATGAGCCTATAGAGATGGAGCGAATGAAGCTCATGACCAAAAAAGCCAAATATTTATCATTGGTATTGATTGTGCTGCTGTTGGCTGTTTACTTATTTGTGGTTTTTAAATAACGCGTCCGCTATCTTAACCATATTTTAAGGAAATATTATGACCATCACCATCTACGGTATCAAATCATGCAGCACGATGAAAAAGGCATTCAACAAGCTCGATGAGTTAAATGTCAGCTATGATTTTCATGATTATAAAAAACAAGGCATTGATAAAGTGAAAGTACAGCGCTGGGTGGATGCGCTGGGTATTGATAAGGTACTCAACAAACGCGGTACCACATGGCGCAAGCTAGACGACAGTCAAAAGCAAGCGGCTGATGCCAGCGTGGACGCCGCGATAGATTTACTGGTGGAAAATACCAGTATGATCAAACGCCCGATAATAGAAGGCGACGCTGACAACAAAAACCAAGATCAACCAATACTGCTGTGCGGTTTTGATGACGCCGCGTTTGATAAGGTGCTTGGCTGATAAACAGTAAAGGTTGTCAGCAGCAGCGCGAGTGAAGCCATTGCTATTTACGCAGTGCTGACAAGATAACGAGCTTTACTACCCATTTATTTGGTAAAATAAAGTTCGCTAAATAAATGTGAGGAATCAATGATGAAAGCAGTATTGTTAACCGCCGCCTTGGCACTGACCCCACTCTTGGCCAGTACCGCGCAAGCGGCACCTGCATCGACCAAAATTACTTTTCCTAAAGACAGTTATTGCGGCAGCTTTGCAGGCGATGTGCAAGACGGTAAGGTATTCCGTCTGTGGCTGAGCCCAGAACAAAATTTGGTCGTCAGCAACATTGGCGATGATCAAATCAGTGTCGCTTATGTCTCAGATGGTAAGCAGCGTTTGGAAGGTGATCGCTATGGTGCAGATACCAGCTTTTATACCAAACGTAAGGGCAACCATTACATCAAAGTCTATGGTAGCAGCCATCATAGTGCCATTGATTTCTGTGTGTATTAAGCGTCTGTATGAACACAGTCATTTGATAACGTCATAGGACATAAAAAAAGGTCGTTACCCGCTATGGATAACGACCTTTTGATAATCCTAGCGCATTAATATTGCATTTTTAGCTCATTGCTGAGTCAATATCACGGCTAATGAGCGTCCCAACACCTTCATTGGTAAAAATCTCCAGCAAGGTGGCGTGAGGGACGCGGCCATCAACAATCACTGCACTTTTTACGCCGCTACGCACGGCATCAAGGGCGCACTGAATTTTTGGAATCATACCGCCTGAAATGATGCCGTCCTCAATCAGTTTGTCTACTTTTTTGGGTGTTAGTCCTGTGACCACCTCACCATCACTACCCAACACGCCTTTGATATTGGTCAGCAGCATCAATTTTTCAGCCTGCAAAAACTCAGCGACTTTACCTGCCACCAAGTCAGCATTGATGTTGTAGGTGTTACCTTCGTTATCGACACCAAGCGGGGCGATCACGGGGATAAAGTTGGAGGCGATCAGCATGTTGATCACGTCTTTGTTAACACTGACCACGTCGCCGACGAAGCCCAAATCAATCGGGACAGCGATGCCATCTTCATTGGTTTTTTCTATCATCAGTTTTTTGGCGCGGATCAAGTTGGCATCTTTACCTGTCATACCGATGGCGCGGCCGCCATGCTTGTTGATTAAGCTGACGATGGACTTGTTGACGCTGCCGCCAAGCACCATTTCCACCACATCCATGGTGCTTTTATCCGTGACGCGCATGCCGTCGATACGGTCAGACTGACGCCCCAGCTCTTTAAGCAGGTTGTCTACTTGCGGGCCACCGCCATGAACAACCACAGGATGCAAACCAACGGTTTTGAGTAGCACGATATCGCGGGCAAATGAGCTTTCAAGTTCAGGATCAGTCATGGCATTGCCACCATATTTGACCACGATCAGCTTGTCTTCATAGCGCTGAATATAGGGCAGCGCGGTGGTGAGTACTTCAGCGGTGATTTTGGCATCATCCAAATTAAGCGACATCATAAACTCCTAAAATTATAAAACGTATTATTATGCATGGTGTAGACGACGATCGGTGTAATCGATATCAAGCGGCCATCATACCATGTCGATATTGGCGATTTGCGTCGCCAGCTGCGCATCGAAAGGACGACATAGACTGACAAAGCGCGACTGTATGTCTTCCAAATCCGCCACACTATCGCCTGCAAAGCGCACGGTCAGGCTGTGGCTGGTATTGGACTCGCGCAAAATTCCAAAGCCATGGGCAAAGTCCAGCCGAATGCCGTCAATACAGGTCAGCTGTGTCCCTGCTGGCAATAGCGTCTGCGCTTGTGGTTGCAAGTCATGCTGCGCTGCTGCTAAACAATGACAGTCAGGTCGCGTTGATTTTGGTGCTGACGGTAGTATAACAACCTGCTGCTGCAAATAATGACAAAGTTCAGTCAAGTGATGCACGATAGAGCACTCGTTAGAGATCAGTTTGGGTAGCGGTAGATAATGATCTGCAGTACTGATCAAGGTGGGCAGATGCCGCGTAATGTCTGTGAGCTGTAGGGGAGCGTCAACAGGCTTACGTTCGCCCCAGATATCGGTTCTTATGCCTTTATTGGCGGCTGGGTAGTCGATGGGCGCGTGATATACCAGCCAGTAGAGCAGACGCAAACTGGCATAAATGGCATCGTCATAGACGATAAAATAACCATCATTAAAGATAAAATGTCCCGATAACTCACCTGCAAATACGGCTTGCTGCATCCCTGTTTGTAGCTGTTTGCGCATCAAGCTGCTGCCTGTTTTACTCATGATAGGCTGCGCGCCCAGCTTGGTGAGTAATGGTGTGAGGTGATGCGCGCATTTGATATCAAAGATGACTTCGGGCGCAGCGTTTTGACGGTCAAATTTGTGATCATCAGCTTGTGATGACTGAGTGGTTTGGCAGGCGTTGTCGGATGGGGGTGTGCTCAAGGCGACTTGTGCTAATAGATAGAGTAAGTGATCAGGTATGACAACCTTACCGCTATTGTCTACCACCATGACCCGGTCGCCATCACCGTCAAAGGCAATACCAATATCGGCTTGCTCCAAAATGACGGTATGCTGTAATTCTGCAAGGCGGCCGCGCTCGGTTGGGTCTGGGTTACCAGCAGGAAAGTTGCCGTCAGGGGTGTCGTTAAGCATAATTACCCGCGCACAACATTGCTTAAACAAGGCTTCGGCGATGCGACTGGTGGCGCCATGCAAGCAGTCAATCACCACGGTCATATCCAGTTTTTGGCTAGCTACATTAATGCTTTTGGTCTCTGTGGTAGCCGCTGGCAGTTGGCGATAAAGACGGGTAAATACGGTCGTCATCGTTTGCTGATAGCACTGCGCAACGTGATCTGCTGATAGGCGGGTGATTGGAGAGTGGGTAATTTGCGGGCAGTGGCTGAGGCGAGTTTGATGACGGGTAGTTGTGTGATTAGAAGCGGGTAAGTTGGCGTAAAAGCTGGCAATATCTTTGCTGCTGGGTGAAGTATGGTCGACCAGCCATTTGATGCCTAAAATATCTTTGGCAGAATGACTGGCGGTGACCATGATGCCGTGGCCATCGTATTGCTGCGCCCAAAAGGCCATCATCGGCGTGGTGACCAGACCCAGATCAACCACTTGTAGCTGACGCGTGGCCAACACATCGCCCAAAATGCGGGCAATATTTTTACTGCCGAGGCGCATATCATAACCAATGACCACGGTTGGCAGCGGTGTACTCGTATCACTATCAGCGTTGGGACAGGTGTGGTGCGCCGCGCGGTAGAGTTGCGCGAAGCTTTCGCCAGCGGCATAAATAAAATCAGTGGTAAAATAATGCCGCTCGCCGCGAATATCATAAGCACGAAATAAAGAATGCTGAGCGGCAAAAGGCGGCATAACCAAATCTCCTTATTAAAGTCATTCACTCATGTACGTACCAATCAACAATCAGCCGCGCTTTTTATCAATCGCAGCGCTGCCTGAATACACGTGCATCATTGCAGGCGCTTGACGTCGCTATGAGCCATCACCAATTAATGACGACCAGAGTGCCCAAAACCGCCAGCACCGCGCGCACTGGTATCGCTAAACTCGGTAACCACCTCAAATTCTGGACGAGCAACAGGCACAATTATATATTGTGCCATACGCTCTGCAGGATTCAGTACAAAATCGGTATCACTACGGTTCCAAACACTGACCATCAGCTCCCCTTGATAATCTGCATCGATCAAGCCGACCAAGTTGCCAAGCACGATGCCATGCTTATGTCCTAAGCCCGAACGCGGTAAAATCATACCTGCATAATCGGGATCTTGGATATACACAGCAAGGCCAGTACCTACCAGCTCAGTGCTGCCTGCTTTGATGGTCAATGGTGCGTCAATACAAGCGCGCAAGTCGATACCTGCTGAACCGTCAGTGGCACGTGTGGGCATAGCAAACGCCGCATCTTCAAAGATTTTTGGGTTGAGCACTTTAACTTGTACAGCCTTCATAATACACTCACTTTTGTATAAAATACGGCAAATATGCCGTGGATAAACATAAAATAACGCTTGCCAAGCGCTTATTGCTAGAGCAGCAAAATACTGGCCAAGCCTAAAAAGGATAAGAAGCCCACAATATCCGTCACCGTGGTCAAAATCACCGAGGCGGACAGTGCAGGGTCGATGTTCATGCGTTTGAGCATCAGCGGGATGGTGATGCCAGAGGCGTTAGCCGCAGTCATATTGATGGCGATGGCGCAGCCAATCACCGCACTGATCCTGAAGTCTTGGAACCATACTTGCGCAATGAGTGCCATGATGATGGCCCAAATAATGCCATTAATCGCACCGACCCACAGCTCTTTGTTAAACAGCCACCAGCGGTTTGAGCCGCCGATTTGACCCATAGCCAAGCCGCGAATGACCACGGTCAGCGTCTGCGAGCCAGCAATGCCCCCCATACTGGCGACCACAGGCATCAGCACTGCCAGCGCCACGACCTTGGCAAGTACCGCTTCAAACTGCCCAATGACGGCAGCTGCCAGCAGTGCTGTGCCTAAGTTAATACCCAGCCAAATGCTGCGGCTTTTGGCACTGGTCAAAATCGGTGCAAACAGCTCCTCATCTTGGCTGACACCAGCCAGATTTTTCATGGTACTGTCGACATCATCTTGGATGATCTCCATGATGTCTTCGGCGTTTAATTGACCGACCAGCTCATCATGGGCATTGGTTACAGGGGCGAAACGGATGTCCTCGGAGCGAAAAATCGCTGCCGCTTCTTGGATATCTAAGCGGTCGTTGATGGTGATGGCATTATCAATAAAATCAGTAACCAGCGCATTTTGACTGTGTTTGATCAAATCCACCAAACTGAGTAGACCAAGCAGCTGCTGGCTTTGATCGACGACCAGTAGCTCTTGGCTTTGGTCATCGAGCAGATCGTCGTTACTGCGCAGCCAGTCTTGAACTTGCGAGAGCGAGATGTTGTCCCGTATTTGGATAATGTCAGGGTCCATATAGCTGCCGACTTCCCAATCTTCATAGGTGTCGAGCTTGTTGACCTGAATACGGATGTCTTCATCAAGCGTGGCCATGACCGAGGTGCGCACCGTATCGGTCACGGTATCCAAAATCTCCGAGATGTCCTGCGCGTCCAAATCTTGGGTCAATATGGAGATTTGTGTTGAGGAGATGTTTTCCATCAATGGCTGGCGGGTATCCATCTCCAGTTCAGCGAGCACCTCACCTTTTAGATTTTCGGGTACTTGCGTCCAGATTAGGAGACGATCTTGCGAGGGGAATGACTCAAGCAAGCTGGCAATCTCGTACTCTGACTGCTCGGCCAAAAACTCGGTAATGGTCGTGTACGCACCATCCGCCACTAACCCTTGCAGGTATAGCAGCTTGGATTCGGCGCTATACTCAAGTGAAGGGTAGTCGCCCTGCGGCTTGTTGGACCGATCAGGGTTTGGGGCGGCGGTAGGCATAAGCACTCCAATAGTATGAAAAAATAAAAAACAAGGGTGTCAAGGCAGTATGAAAGCATCATTAAACATATTATCAGCGCTTGACCATGCCTGTTAGGTTAACAGTCGAGCAATCAGCGGTTGCCTAATAACGCGCGAATATTGGCCAGATATTCATCAGCAACCGCTTTGGGATCTTTCTCGGCTTTTGCTTTTTTGGCTTTTGCTGGCCAGTCGATATGATCCTCTGGCAACTCATCCAAAAATCGCGATTCAGAAGTGACGCGCATCTGTCCACCTGAGCGGCGCTGGGTGGCCATCGTCAGCGTCAACTCACGGCGAGCGCGAGTAATGCCCACATACATCAAGCGACGCTCTTCCTCTACAGTCTCGCTGATGATGGAGTTGCGATGGGGCAGCAATTCTTCTTCTAACCCCATGATATAGACAAAATCAAACTCCAAGCCTTTGGCCGCATGCAAGGTCATTAGGTTGACCTTATTGGTGTTTTCTTCTTCTTGCTGCTGCTCAAGCATGTCGAGCAACACCAACTTACGAATGATGGTATCAATGGTGCGGTCTTCGTCTTCGTCCGCACGGTTAATCAGTGCCTGAATGCTACTATAGAGCATCTCGATATTATCAATGCGGTTTTTTTCTTGTTGCGGGGTTTTGGCATCATCACGAACAAAGTCAATATAACCGGTCTCATCGATCATCTGGCGTACTAAAGGCACTGGATCTGGGTGCTGATCCAGCTCACGGGTATAGTGCTCGATAAAGTCGCCAAACTCTTTGAGCGTGCTATAAGCCTTGATCGGTAGTACGTGACCAAGACCCGCATGACTACAGGCCGCAAGGAGTGACACGCTATGCTCTTGGGCAAATAAGCCAAGCTTTTCAAGCGTCGCTGGGCCCATGCCACGTTTGGGCGTGTTGATGATGCGCAAAAAAGCACTGTCGTCTTCAGGATTTAAGATCAGGCGCAAATAGCTCATGATGTCCTTGATCTCGCTGCGGGCAAAGAACGACTGGCCGCCTGAGAGCTTGTAGGGTACTTGCAGCTGCCGCAGCTGCGCCTCTAACATACGCGCCTGAAAGTTACTGCGGTATAGCACCGCGTACTGCTCCCACTCATTACCAAAGCGCAGTTTGTGGGTGACGATCTCTTTGGCCACGCGCTCGGCTTCATCATCGTCATTGCGGCAGTTGACGATGCGGATCTTTTCGCCATGGCCTTTGTCCGACCACAGCTTTTTTTCAAATAAATGCTCGTTGTTGATAATTACCGCATTGGCTGCGGTCAAGATGCGGCTGGTTGAGCGGTAGTTTTGCTCAAGCTTGACTACTTTTAGCTTGGGGAAATCTTCTTTAAGCAGCGCCATGTTTTCAGGCTTCGCGCCGCGCCATGCGTAAATGGATTGGTCATCATCACCCACCACGGTAAAGCGACCTTGCGGGCCAACCAGATATTTGATCATTTCGTACTGGGCGGTATTGGTATCTTGATACTCATCGACCAGCAGATAACGAATGCGGTTTTGCCATTTGTCACGCAGCTCGCGGTTCTCACGCAAAATCTTAGTCGGGAGTACAATCAAATCATCAAAGTCCACAGCATTATAAGCGCGCAAATTACGCTCATACAGCGCATAGAGCGTGGCAAAGATCATGTCTTCAGGATCATCTAAGGTCTCGGCAGCTTTATCTGGCTCAATCAAGTCGTTTTTCCAGTCAGAGATGAACTTAATCGCCTTGCCGATCAGTTCTCGGCTTTCAGCACCGCTTAAGTTATCGCGCATCATTAGCTCCATCAACAGACGCTTACTGTCATCGCTGTCCATGATGGAAAAGTTGCCCTTAAGCGGGGTATGCATCAGCTCATAACGCAAAAACTGTAGCCCAAATTGGTGAAAGGTCGAGACCGTCAGGCCGCGCGTCTTTTCACTTGGCAGCAGCTTACTGACCCGTGCTTTCATCTCGCGTGCTGCTTTGTTGGTAAAGGTTACGGCGGTGATGCGCTCAGCAGGCATGTTGCAATCTTCGATCAGATAGGCGATCTTGCGAGTGATGACCGATGTTTTACCTGATCCTGCGCCTGCCAGTACCAGCAATGGGCCTGAGACGTAGAGCATGGCCTCGGTTTGTTTGGGATTAAGTTGACTCATAAGGTGACCTGTCAGACAAAAGCAAAAAAGAGGGCGGATACGGCGCTGCCATTATATAGACTGGGCACACGCGACATCATCAAGGCAGAAACAGATAGCGGTTGGCGCGATAGGCGCGCTTAAAATCAGCTGCGCTATTATAAAGCAAAATGATGGTTTTTTGGGAGTAGATGCGGGTGATCTGTTTGGTAGGGAGGAGGGTATGGTATCAAAAAAAGCTGGCAGCCACAGGTCAAGCAGGCTGCCAGTCCATATCAGTGATGCATCAGTACGTGAAGGTACTCAAGCGCGATCACTTGTTAATAAGAGCTATCAAGCGTTGTTTAACTGGCGCGCCGCTTCTAATGCAAAATAGGTCAAGATGCCGTCGGCACCAGCGCGGCGAAAGCCAATCAAGGATTCTAAAATAACCGCGTCACTCAGCCAGCCGTTTTCAATCGCCGCCATGTGCATGGCATACTCGCCAGAAACTTGATAAGCAAAGGTAGGGACGCCAAAGGTGTTTTTAACCTCACGGATCAGATCAAGATACGGCTGACCGGGCTTGATCATGACCATATCGGCCCCTTCGTTGATGTCCATCGCCACTTCATGCAGGGCTTCTGCGCGGTTGCCAAAGTCCATCTGATATTGTTTTTTGTGCCCACCTTTTAGGTTACCTGCGCTGCCAACCGCGTCACGGAACGGGCCATAGTAGGCGGAGGCATATTTGGCAGAATAGGCCATGATCGCGGTATTGGCAAAACCCTCGGCTTCAAACGCATCACGCATGGCTCGGATGCGGCCATCCATCATATCGCTTGGTGAGATGATGTCTGCACCTGCACGTGCATGGACAAGGGCTTGTTTGACCAACACATCGACCGTGGCATCATTGACCACATAGCCGCTGTTATCGAGCAGGCCATCTTGCCCATGTGAGGTATAAGGGTCAAGCGCCACGTCGGTCATCACTACCATTTCAGGCACTGCGTCTTTTAGCGCGCTGACCGCACGGGCGGCAAGGGCATTTTCATCATAGGCGGCGCGCCCATCTTCGGTTTTTAGGCTGTTATCAATAACGGGGAAAATATCAATGGTGGTCACGCCTTCAGCAAGTAGCTCTTTGGCATAGTTGATCAACAAATCAACCGACAAGCGCTCAATGCCCGGCATGCTTTTGATGGCCTCACGCTGATTGGTACCTTCTAAAACAAATACTGGCGCGATAAAATGTTTAGGATGCAGCTCTACTTCGCGAATCATGGCACGGACATTGTCGTTATAACGCAAGCGGCGCAGACGGGTTTGGGGAAATTGACGGTTAAAGGTATAGCTCATGAGGATTCCTTATAATAACAGGGAGGATAAGGTCACGTTGGTGGCCGCAAAGTACAGACAGTAGTACAAATGGTATGTCATGGTATCAAATCACCAGCGCATACGGCAGTGTATAAAAGTAAAAAGCCCCACCGATGCGGCAGGGCTGATTGTCAAAGAGTGATTGCTATAGGACTTATTGGTCCGCTATTGGGGTGACGGGTACGTCATCTGTCGGCGTATCTGTTGACGTCTCTGTGGGCGTCGTTTTGGTAATGATACCCACGACCGCATCGGTTCGGTCGTCACGATCCAAGTCTACCGTGTCGGTTGGGTGGAAGGTGACTTTTTCGGCTTCCTGTGCCTGCTTTAGAGCGACGGCTTCTCGAACTGAGCTGACGCGCGCAGAGCCAGCTGCATTGACGGCATTGGCCGCTTTTGCTTCGGCACTGTTACCAAGCTTATCTGTGATACGAACAAGGTTGGTATGCTGCGGTACAGGAATCGCCACGGGCACATTAAGATTGGCACCGCCGCCAAGCGCTTGATACAGCTCAATTTGGCTGATGATCTTTTGTAGCTCTAGATCCAAGATGCCTTGCTGCGTTGAGAACAGTGAACGCTGTGCATCAAGCACATCTAGATAGTTGTCGATACCTGCCTTAAAGCGCGCGTCAGAAATCTGATACGTTTGTTCAAAGTTCTTCTGTAAGCGGTACTGCGACTGCAATTGCTCGCCCAGTGTGGCTCGCGTGGCAAGCACATCTGATACTTCGCGGAATGCGGTTTGAATAGATTTCTCATAAGTGGCCAGCGTTTGCTCACGCTCAATCTGTGCCACTTCATAATTGGCATCCAAACGGCCTGCATCAAAGATAGGAACGCTGATATTGGGTCCAAATGACCAGCCGACAGCACTGTTTTTGAACAAATCGCTTAAGCTGCTGCTGCTTATGCCCACGCTGCTGGCCAGACTAATAGACGGGTAATAAGCGGCGCGTGCCACGTCAATATTAGCACCTGCCGCTTTCAGGTTGTACTCGGCCTGTAGCAAATCAGGACGATAGCGCAACAGCTCACTGGGCAGGCCTGCGTTAAAGATATCGTCTGTAGTAATGTTTTTGACAGCAGGGGCAGGCATTAACTCATTAGGTATGGTTGTACCGACCAAAAACTGCAGGGCATTGCGTGAGGTTAAAATACTGCTTTTCGCACGCATTACGGCCAGCTTGGCATTTTCTAATGACGCGCTGGCTTGCAATGAAGGCAGTTTGGGGTCGATACCAGCCTCAAAGCGCTTGTTAGTAATGAACAAAGACTCTTCACGACTTTTTACCGTAGCTTCGGCCAATTGCAGTTGTGCCACGC
The DNA here is from genome assembly GCF_054960615.1 of Psychrobacter sp. PSi21. Taxonomy (NCBI): domain Bacteria; kingdom Pseudomonadati; phylum Pseudomonadota; class Gammaproteobacteria; order Moraxellales; family Moraxellaceae; genus Psychrobacter; species Psychrobacter sp. PSi21. The sequence continues at coordinate 56,031 of NZ_JBHNYR010000015.1, read as the reverse complement.
TATAACTGAGGTTGGCATAGCTTTGGGCAATGTTGCTGATCAGGCTGATTTGGGTGGCGTCTTTAGCCGCGGTGGTGGCCAAAAAGTTTTGCAGTGCTTGATCTTTTAGGCTGGCAATACGGCCCCAAAAGTCCAGCTCATAGCTCGCCAGACCAAGCTGCACGTTATAGCTGCTGTCTGGGCTGCTGCTGACGCGATTTTGCGCTTGGCGGCTGTAGCCTGCGCTACCATTAATGGCAGGCACGTCGTTAATATCGGTGATTTGATACTGTGCGCGTGCTTTTTCGATGGCAAGGCTGGCGCTTTCAAAATCTTTATTGTTACTAAGGCCAAGCGCGATCAGCCCTTTTAAGCGTTTATCGCTATAAAAGTTTTGCCAGCGCTCAGCAGCAATACTGGGCTGCTCGGGGGTACTGACTGTCTCCTCATCAAACGCGCCAAACGGCTGCTCAATCGGTAAGTTGGGTTCAGCCAGTACGGGCTTCATGTCTGCTTTGGGAATGGTGTTACATGCCGCCATGCTCAGCGCCAAAGCGGTCAGCGCCAGTGCGCGCCCGCCAATCTTGCCCGCGCGTGCGCCAGCTGACGAGTGACTACTGACGCCAGCTACCGTCGTGTTGACGGCTGCGGCTGAATGAGGCATAAAAAAGGAACGAAAACTCATTTTGTGTTGTCTCCAAGGCTTACAGAGGGATAGCCGTCAGAAGAAGCTGGCTTCTGTAGGTCGTAATTTGGCGTACCGCCGCTGGGGCCATGTGGCGGCTTATCATATTTGTAAGGGAACATGCCGCGTACCCAAATATAGAACATGGGAATAAAGAAAATACCCAACAACGTGGCGCTGATAACCCCGCCAAGTACGCTGGTACCGATGGCGTTTTGGCTGCCTGAGCCTGCACCTGTGGCCAAGAATAATGGCACAACCCCAATACCAAAGGCAAGCGAGGTCATGATGATTGGGCGCAGACGTTGACGCGCGGCAGTCATCACCGCCTCTTTTAAGCTATAGCCTTCTTCTTGGTGATCTTTGGCAAATTCGATGATCAAAATTGCGTTTTTGGCGGACAGACCGACAACAGTGAGCAGACCCACCTGCAAGTAAATATCATTAGCAAAGCCTCTAAACCATGTAAAGATCGCCGCTCCCAATACCCCAAGTGGAATCACGAGTAGTACCGAGAAAGGGATCGACCAGCTCTCATAAAGGGCTGCCAAGCACAAGAAGACCACTAAGATAGAGATGGCATAAAGCATCGGAGCTTGTGCGCCTGATTTTTGTTCCTCAAGTGACATGCCAGTCCATTCATAGCTGATGCCATCGGGCAGCTTATCAATCATACTGACCATCGCGCCCATCGCTTCACCAGTACTGAGGCCTGGCGCGGCGCTACCTTGGATATTCATTGATGGCAAGCTGTTATAGCGGGTCAGACGCGGTGAACCAGATTCCCACTCACTGCTTGAGAACGCATCGAACGAAATCATACTACCACTATCATTGCGGACATACCATTTGCCAATATCGTCTGGGTTGGTACGGCTGCTGGGCTCACCTTGGACAAACACGCGTTTGATACGACCACGGTCGACAAAGTCATTGATATAACTTGATCCCCATGCGGTTGAGATAACGCTGTTGATATTGGCCAATGATAAACCATAAGCGGCGGCTTGTTCTTGGTTGACATCCACTTTTAGCTGCGGCGCATCTTCTTGGCCGTTAGGACGTACGCCTGTGACTTGGTCACTTTGCGCTGCCATGCCAAGCAGCATATTGCGCGCCTCAAGTAGCCCTTCATGACCGACGTTACCGACATCTTGCAGCATCAAGTCAAAACCACTGGCATTACCCAGTTCTGTGATGGCAGGCGGTACGATGGCAAAGACTTGGGCTTCATTGAGCTGAGTCATAAAGTAGCCCATCGCCCGTCCAGCGACGGCCTGCGCGGTATTTTCTTCGCCCTCGCGGTTCTCCCAATCGCTTAATCGCACAAATGCAAGACCCATGTTTTGCCCTTGGCCGGCAAAACTAAAGCCAGCAATGGTAAACACAGAGGCGACATTGTCCCCTTCTTGGGTGTGGTAATACTCGTCCACTTTATCAAGCACATCTTGCGTCTGGTTCAGGGTAGAGCCTGCAGGCAACTGCACCAAGGTGAACATAATACCCTGATCTTCCTCTGGCAAGAACGAGCCGGGAATACGCAAAAATACCACGGCCATGAGGCCGATAATGGCTGCATAACCGATCAGATACAACCATTTGAAACGAAAGCTTTTACCAACAAAGTTTTCATAAGTACGGCTGAGTTTGAAGAATGTACGGTTAAACCAACCAAAAAAGCCTTTTTGATTTTCTGTATTGTTTTTATCATGGCTTTTACCACGCTTTAGCAAGGTCACACATAGCGCGGGAGTAAAAATCAACGCCACCAATGCCGAGAGCACCATACTGGTGATCAAGGTGATGGAGAACTGACGATAAATCACCCCTGTTGAGCCACCAAAGAAGGCCATCGGCACAAAGACGGCCGATAGAATCAGTGCGATACCAATAACAATTTTGCTGATTTCGCCCATTGATTGTACGGTCGCGGCTTTGATAGAAATATCAGGGTCTTCTTCCAAAATCCGCTCGACGTTCTCGACCACGACGATCGCATCATCGACAAGTAGGCCGATGGAGAGCACCATTGCAAACATGGTCAAAACGTTGATACTAAAGCCTGCTACATACAGCACGGCAAACGTACCCAGCAGTACCACAGGTACAGCAAGCGTTGGAATGATGGTGGCGCGCCAGTTTTGCAAGAAAATAAACATGACGATAAACACCAGTGCGATGGCTTCAAGCAAGGTGTGAACCACCTGCTCGATAGATAAACGTACAAATGGCGTGGTGTCATAAGGAATCACAGAGCTCATGCCTACAGGGAAATTTTTCTCCAATTCAGCCAAACGTGCGCCAACCGCTTCACGAGTCTCGAGCGCATTGGCTCCGCCTGCCAAGCTGATACCCAAACCTGAGGCTTCTTGACCGTTATACAGTGAGATGATGCCGTAGTTTTCACTACCAATTTCCACATCTGCCACATCACCCAAGCGTACTTGAGCGCCTGTGGTGTCAGTTTTTAGCAAGATATTTTTGAATTCGTCAGGTGTTTGTAAGTAGCTTTGTAGGGTAACGGTGGCGCTGATGACTTGGTTTTCGGTATCAGCGGGCGCTTGTCCCAGCTGACCTGCAGAGACTTGCGCGTTTTGAGCTCGTACCGCATTGACCACGTCTGATGGCACCATGTTATAGCTGCGTAGGCGTGCAGGGTCGAGCCAGATACGCATCGCGTAAGAGGAGCCAAAAACTTGTACCTCACCCACACCTTCAACGCGGCTGATCTGATCGACCACGTTTGAGCTGATGTAATCGGCAATATCGCTACGATCCATCTCGCCGTCCGATATAAACCCAAGCACCATCAAAAAGCTGCTGGAGGATTTATTGACGTTGACGCCTTGGCGCTGTACTTCTTGCGGCAATGAGCTCATGGCCGCTTGTAATTTGTTTTGTACCTGTACCTGTGCTGTATCAGAATCAGTGCCGTTCTCAAAGGTCAGCGTCACTGAGGCGCTGCCGTTTGAAGAGCTTGACGATGACATATACATCAGGCCATCAAGGCCTTTCATACGCTGTTCAATGATCTGTACCACAGAGTTTTCAACGGTCTGGGCATTGGCACCCGGATAGCTGGCACTGACAGAAATGGTTGGCGGGGCGATGCGCGGGTACTGTTCAATCGGTAGGTTGAGTACCGAGATGATCCCGATCAGCATCACCAAAATAGCCATCACCCATGCAAAAATAGGGCGATTAATAAAAAAACGTGACATGGTATATCCCTAGGTCTTCCTATCTTTGAATGGAGTTATTTGGCGTCGGCCTCTGCGGCTGACTCATCGTTATCCATCACTTTTGCGGCTTGCTGCGGGGTCATTTTGGTGGGCGCGGGTCTACCTGCCGCTTGTTGACCAGCGGGTGCAGGATTTGCGGCCTCTAGCGGCTTGGCCACCACTTCTTGTTCAGGTTTGACCTTCGAGCCGCCGATGATGACTACCTGTTCTCCAGCTTGTAGACCATCGGTAACCACCCACTGTCCATCATACGTACCGTTAACAGTGACAGGACGAACTTGGATTTTGTTGTTTTCATCAACAATATAAACCTGCGTCTCACCTTTGGGCGAGCGCATGATGCCGCTTTGAGGAATCAAGGTGGCATTGGTGATGACGCTTTGTGCCAACCGTGCGGTCACGTACATCCCAGGAAGCAAGATATTGTTTTTGTTGGGGAAGACTGCGCGTAGCGTCACAGCACCCGTTTCTTCATCCACCTTGGCTTCAGACAAGGCCAACTCACCGCGTACGGGATAAACCGTGCCGTCTTCGAGTACCAGCTCAACCGTATTCATGCCAGGTTTTGCTTTGCCAGCAGCGATTTCTTGGCGCAATTTAAGCAGCTCGGAGGACGACTGGCTGATATCCACATAGATAGGATCTAAGCGTGAGATAGTAACCAAAGGCTCTGCCTGACTGGCATTAACCAGTGTGCCTGCAGTGACGCTTGAGCGATCGGTACGGCCTGTTAACGGTGCGCGTACGATGGTACGGTTCAAATCCAAGGTACTCGCATCTAGACTGGCATTGGCCGTTTGGATACCTGCTTTGGCGCTCTCGATACCCGCTTGGCTCTGACCAATAGCCGCTTTGGCGCTTTCTACAGCCGCCTGTGCAGTGCGAACAGCGGTTACCGCTTGGTCATATTGCTGCTTTGAGATGGCATTGATATCGATCAGTCCCTCTAAGCGCTGCAAATCATTACGCGCTTGTATCAAGGACGCTTGGCGACTGACCAGCTCAGCTTCGGCATTGGCTTTGTTGGCCATCGCGGTTTGATAATTGGCTTTGGCTTGTTGCACCGCTGCCTGTCCACTATTGATCGAAGAGGCGTAGTTGTCCGTGTTGATACGGTAGAGCGGCTGATTCTTCTTGACGGGGCTGCCCTCGCGGAACAGCACTTCATCAATAATACCATTGACCTGCGGGCGCACATCAGCGGTTTGATACGCTGCTGTACGTCCTGAAAAGGTCTGAATCTGAGGAATGGTCTCAAAGGCCACGGTTTGGACGTTTACAACGGAAGGTGGCATTTGTTGTTGTGCAGCTTGTTGGTCGCCTGCAGCTTCTTCTTTGTCGCTACAGCCAACCAAGACAGCGCCAGAGAGTACAGCGGCTATTACAAGCGCAAGATAAGAGTGCTTCATCAATGTCCTCGGTAATAATATAAAATATGAAGTGGATACAATCTAATAATAGGAGAGGTGTGGTTCGCTTGCTCAGTGAGACCAATGCGGCTCGCTGACCAATCAAGCCGTCTGGCTGACAGAGAACCAGATTTAAATAGGCTAAATATGATTGATTATTATAAACTATGGGGTATACCCTACAGTCAAGCCGATTATCAGCGCCGCTAAGCGTTGTAAGCTCGTTGCCAAATACATGACTATTGTAACAACCCTTGATAACACAAGCGTTACAAGCGCAAACCAAGAAGAAACTTTGCAATAACTTAAAGTATAAAATATTGTTATTTTTTGTTATTAAGCTCTATGAATTGTCTATTTTATAAGGTATTGAGGCCGTAAAAGCGCAAAAAACACGCTTGTACTCAAAAGTGACTTTTTTGCAACGTGTAATTGCAAATAAATGCTAAATAAGCGTTTTGAAAGCAAATCACGCTTGTTAAGGTGATTGTGACAGTAAGTGTGGATTGTTTTTGTGGGCTTAATAATGAACTGAAAAGATAGAGTGTCTATAAGTCAAAAGAACAGCGCCATTAGGGATAATGGCGCTGGCGTGATCATAAATAGGCGATAATCAAATAGGCAATGTGACCAGTCCGCGTTAATTTACACCAAGCGGGCGCTGGCAAGCTCGGTCAGCTGATATAAGCCTTGGCGATAGCGATTGTCTGGCAGGGTGCTGAGTGCTTTTTGCGCTAAGTGCGTCTCTTCTAGTGCGCGCTCGGTACAGTAATCAAGCGCGCCTGAATTGCGAACCAGTGCAATCAGCTGCTCTGCATCAGGCGTCTTGCCCGTTTGTACCGCAATACGCAGCTGCTCATAGCCTGCGTGATCACTGGCTTGCAGTAGCTCTAATGCCTTGATGGTTGGTAATGTGGGTTTACCTTCGGCCAAATCATCGCCCAAGTTTTTGCCCATCACCTCGCTGTCACCGCTGTAATCCAACACATCATCAATAATCTGAAACGCATTGCCAAAGTGCTGACCAAAATCAGCGAGTGCTGCCATATGCTGGGTTTGGTTTTGCAAAATAGCCGCCCCTTGGGTGGCCATCATAAACAGCCGTGAGGTTTTGCCATCGATGATGCGTAAGTAGTCGTCTTCTGTGGCCGCAGGGTTGTGCTGATGCTGGAGCTGGAGGACTTCGCCTTCAGCAATGTCGCAAGTACCATCTGAAAACAGCTGTAATAGTGGCAAACTTTGAAAGCCGACCAACAAGTTAAAGGCGCGTGCAATCAAATAATCGCCAACCAATACTGCCGTGGCATTGTCCCACGTGGCGTTGGCCGTTGGCTTACCGCGGCGCTGTCCGGACTCATCGATCACGTCATCATGCACCAAGGTCGCGGTATGTAACATCTCAGTGATGGCGGCCAAATGCATTGCTTGCTGTGACGGCGCATCTTCAAACATGCGTGCACACAATAGCGTAATCAGCGGGCGCATACGCTTGCCACCAGCATTAATGACATGCTGTGAGACACTCATCACCAATTGCACTTTGGAGTTTAAACTGCCAAAAACCTGCTTATCCATAATCTCAAAATCATCGGCGACGATGCTTTGGATATCGGCATAGTTTGGCGTGGATAACGATGGGGTAGACGCGTTAGATAATAAGGTACTGGTCATAGTAAATAGTCATATTGAGTGGAGTAAAAAAGCGGATGGCATGATTGGCAGTAGCGTCATCAATGCGCTTATCATAGCATAGCAGACCGTGCAAATCGGTGATTAAAATGTGACACCTTCTGATCGCTGGGCTCAAGACAGTCAGCATCAAGCGCTCTTATAGGGATTGGTCAGCAATCATGTTAAGATGAGCGCGCATTCGGTATCTTGAGTGTAGGTATACATTTCAGCACTTGAAATACCAGCATAACGGCTTGCTTTTATACGAAAAAAGACGTAAAATCTTGCCTTTAATTTTTCCCTGTCGTGTTCGTCGATGAAGCGTTGGTATCATATCAGCCACGGCACACGGGTTAAACGGAGTCATATCATGTACGCAGTAATCAAAAGTGGTGGCAAACAGCACCGTGTAGTCGTCGATGAGCTTTTAAAAGTTGAGCTACTAAAAGCAGAAAAAGGCGAGACAATCAAGTTTGAAGACGTATTGATGGTTGTTGACGGCGACAACGTCAAAATCGGTCAGCCAGTTGTTGACGGCGCCAGCGTTGAAGTTGAAGTGGTTGAGCATGGTCGCGGCGAAAAAATCCGTATCATCAAACACAACCGCCGTAAGCATTACCACAAAGAGCAAGGTCACCGCCAATGGTACACCTTGTTAAAAATCAAAGCGATCAACGCTTAATAATGCGCGGATAGCTTCAGATCTATCGCAGTAGCGATAATCACATTAACAAGGAGATTTTCTCATGGCACATAAAAAAGCCGCAGGCTCGACTCGTAACGGTCGTGATTCAAACCCAAAAATGCTTGGCGTAAAAATTTTCGGCGGTCAAGACGTCGTTGCTGGTAACATCATCGTTCGTCAACGTGGTACCGAATTCCACGCAGGCGAAGGCGTTGGCATGGGTCGTGACCATACTTTATTCGCACTAAATGACGGTGTGGTAAAGTTTGCGACCAAAGGTAAATTTAACCGTCGTTATGTGACGGTTGAAGGCGAGTAATCGCACTTTGATGGTGGGTTAAGTTGGCCATAATGCTTTAGGCACTTATTGTGTCAAGTATCAACAGACAGCTCAAACCCGCATCGCAATAAAAAATCCTCATGACCTTCGGGTGATGGGGATTTTTTTGGTGTGTTCTATGTGCGATTGCCAGTCGCATATGTTGTAACAGTGCTGGTTACAAGCGTGTATGGGAGGCGTAGTATTGATTGCAATTGAAGACTAGGCGCGTAATAAAAAAGCTGGCACACTGTGCTCATTGGTGGGTCGTAGTGCTTTTATGAGTGATTGTTGTTATGTCAGCGCCGAAAGAAACCACGCAGTCAATGCGACCATCGCAATAAGAATCGTACGTCAGTCACTGATTTGTGACAGCAGATTATTTTGCAACATCCACTTTGAAACCTTGTTTTTTATATTTACTTGAGAGGAACACCATGAGCGTATCAACGGCAGTAACCAAGATCACAGTCAAGCAAAAAGTAATGGGTGGCGCACTGGCAGGCGTATTACTGGCCTCATTGGGTGCCGCTGCACCGATGGTAGCCATGACACAATCAGCCAATGCCACCGCCGCTGATAACTTAGTCGCCGCCCAGCGCCTAAACAAACTGCTTACCAACACTAAGAGCATGTCAGCAAACTTTACCCAAACCACCAAAGGCGCAAGTAATGGCACCTTTAAAGGTTCAATGAGTGTACAGCGCCCTAACAATTTTCGCTGGGAAACCAAATCACCATCAGAGCAGCTGATTGTGGCCAATGGTAACTCGCTATGGATTTATGATAAAGACTTAGAGCAAGCTACTAAGCAAAACGTAGACAATCAAGTGGGTAATACACCAGCGCTGCTATTGTCTGGTGACCCAAGCAAAATTGACAAAAACTTTAAGATCACCCAGCCGTACAATAACAAAAACTACTATGTGTTGTATCCAAAATCAGACAGCGCCAGCTTTAAGAACTTATCGGTCAGCTTTAGCGGCGGCAAACCCGTGATGATGGTACTCAATGATACCTTGGGTCAAACCACGTCTATCAAGTTTAATGGTATCAAGATGAACCCTAAAATCAGCAGCAGCCAGTTTAAATTCACACCACCAAAAGGGGTTGATGTAATTAACCAATAACACGCCGACAACCAAAAACCATGCTGATTAATAAAAAGACAAGCATCTAATAGGTGCTTGTCTTTTTTTATACTTACTATTTAGCTAATTTATAGTACTGCTGCTCAGGGGGTTGTTAAGCTTTACTTTTTAGCGCGATGGCTTATGCTTACAGTGCTTTTGCAAAAATATTGGACTTGCAAAAATATCTTGATATTTCAGGGCAGGTAGGGAGCCGATGGGTTGCAATTGGGTGTATTTGGTTTACAATATTGGCTCTAACAGAACATATATCAAGTTCTGTCGAGGCCACGTCCTATCATGGCAGTGTCTGAAAATATAATCAGACATTTGTTTGTTTGAGGCGCTGTAGCACCTTTTATTGTGCTGCATACATATTTTGTAGCATATAATGTGACTGCCCAATGACGCTAAGAACTGGCTTTTGACGCTTGAGATGCGTATAGTAAGTAAACCGTTTATGCCAGTTGTCACACCATTATTGTTTGCGTGTGATGAGTTATTAAATCAATTAAATAAAAGAGTATGACATTGATTTAATAATTTATCTTGCGTTGTCAAAGGTGCGTGAGAATACCAGCTTTTATCTGAGTGAGCGGCTTCATTGACACAAATGAGATGTAGTTAAAAATCTCAATCATTTTGCCACAGCGTCTTGCGCGTTGTGTTTGTGCCAAGATAAGCCATCATCAGATGAACCCTATCTTCCTCTTGCGTTGCCATCAATAGTTTTGATAATTGGCCACTACCAACACAGCTTGTTTTGTGTTTTCGTCAGCGTCAAGCCGTTGTCCTTTATCGCCTAAGTTTATGGTGAGGGATGACAGCGCTTATGACACTCGATTGGGTGAGGAGCACGTATTATCATGTCTGCCTTTAATTGGTCAGCAGTTGCCTTTATTGTCGCCGCTATCGGCTTGGTTGTGTTCATGCTGGCCGTTCCGCGCTTGCTTGGCGGACGCTCCCAAGGTCTCCAAAAAGAAGAAATTTTTGAATCGGGTGTTGCCGGAGCTGGTAACGCCCGTATTCGTTTGTCCGCCAAATTTTATTTGGTGGCGATCTTCTTTGTCATCTTCGATTTAGAAGCCCTCTATCTATACGCCTATGCGGTGTCAGTGCGAGAGACAGGGTGGGCTGGATTTATTGCCGCCACCACCTTTGTCGTCGATCTGCTGATTGGCCTGATTTATGCCCTCAGCCTCGGTGCATTAAACTGGGCACCTGCGGATAAAATACGCAAAAAAGTGCGTCTGTATGCTGCGCCCGCAGGATTTAATTTGGCTGACATCACTCGCTTTGATGGGGTCGATGAGCTGATGACCGATCCAACAGGTAAAGTGCCCGCGCAGTCCTCTGGTCAGATCAATGTGTCAAACAACATCGACGCCAATCGCCGTCATCTACAAAATATCGATCATATCAATACCACAGGTAATATCACCTCTGTGGATTTTGCGACGCCTGCTGGTCAGAAACACACTGAGCGTCAGCGTTAACGCCCAAAGCATGCGAGTGGACTACGATTTGCCAAGGTTGTGGTCACGAGATGCTTACGATAAAGGTTGTATGTTATGAAATACACACTAACAAAAGCCAACCCTGATGCAGATACTTATCCTGCACAAACCCGTCAAACCGTCAATGATCCGATGGAAGATGAGGTAAACAAAAATGTCTTTATGGGTCGCCTAGAGGATATGGTCAACTCAACGGCGAACTGGGGACGCAAAAATTCTCTATGGCCGTTCAACTTTGGTACCTCTTGCTGCTATGTTGAATACGCGACCACGCTCACGGCAGTACATGACTTATCACGCTTTGGTGCTGAGGTTATCCGTGCCTCTCCCCGTCAGGCAGATGTGATGATCGTCGCTGGTACCTGCTTTATCAAAATGGCACCCGTCATCCAGCGTCTTTATGAGCAAATGCTGGAGCCAAAGTGGGTTATCTCTATGGGTGCGTGTGCTAACTCAGGCGGCATGTATGACATTTACTCTGTGGTACAGGGTGTGGATAAGATCATTCCAGTCGATGTCTATGTTCCTGGCTGTCCGCCACGCCCCGAAGCACTGATTCAAGGTTTGATGTTGCTACAAGAGTCAATTACCAAAGAACGCCGCCCGCTTGGTGTTCATGTTAATGATAAGGGTATTTATCAGCCGCAAATGACGCCTGAGCGTGATCGTAAGCAGGCAGATCGTATTGCAGTGAAAAATTTACGTAGTCCAGACAGTATTTAACGGCCAAATGCCTCGATACAGTGCTTAGTATCTCGATACAGTGCTGAGTATTATGCCTCATCACAGTTTAGTTAGGATTAATGAAGGAAGACATCATTCATGGTTACGGTAGTTGAAAATACAGATCCTAAGATCAAACCCGTACCAGCGGTAATTCGTGAGCTGGAGCAAAAGTATGCTGGCAAGTTTGTGGTGCAGCAGACTGTGGATGATATCCCGACTGTGTGGGTGGCACGTCACGACTTACTCGATGTTTTATTGTTTTTACGTAAGCTGCCCAAACCCTATGTCATGTTGCTTGATCTTTCGGCGATGGATGAGCGACTGCGCCAGCACCGTGCAGGACTGCCAGACAGCGACTTTACGGTGTTTTATCATCTGATGTCGCTTGAGCGCAATAGTGATGTTCGTGTCAAAGTGGCGCTGAGCGAAGATGATCTGAATGTGCCCAGCGCGACCAAAATTTGGCCCAATGCCAATTGGTACGAGCGCGAAGTGTGGGACATGTTCGGTATTGTCTTTAGCGGTCATCCGCATTTGACCCGTATTTTATTACCCAAATATTGGGAAGGTCATCCGCTACGTAAAGAATATCATGCGCGTGCTACCGAATTTACCCCATACTTCTTAAACACAGCCAAGCAGCAGTATGAGCAAGAAAACCTGCGCTTTGTTCCTGAAGAGTGGGGCATGAAACGATCAGGACGTGACGAAGACTTTATGTTTTTGAACATCGGCCCAAACCATCCTTCTGCTCATGGCGCATTCCGTTTGGTACTACAGCTCGATGGTGAGGAAGTGGTCGACTGTATCCCTGATATTGGTTACCACCACCGCGGCGCTGAAAAAATGGCCGAACGCCAAACATGGCACTCCTATATTCCTTATACCGACCGCATTGATTATTTGGGCGGCGTGATGAATGAGTTGCCTTATATCATGTCGGTTGAAAAACTTGCAGGCATCACCATTCCACCGCGTGCAGAAACCATTCGCGTGATGATGAGCGAGTTTTTCCGCATCACCAATAACCTATTGTTCGTTGGTACCTTTATTCAGGATGCAGGCGGTATGACCCCTGTGTTCTATATGTTTACCGATCGCCAAAAAGCCTATGATGTGATCGAAGCGGTAACGGGTTATCGTATGCATCCTGCTTGGTTCCGTATCGGTGGTACGGCGGCAGATTTGCCACGCGGTTGGCAGCGTCTGGTACGTGAGTTTTTAGAATGGATGCCAAAACGCTTGGATGAGTATGTCAAAGCGGCGATGCAAAACAGCGTTCTAAAGGGTCGTACCCAAGGCGTGGCTCAGTATGATGCCAAGCATGCACTGGCTTGGGGCGTGACAGGCGTAGGCTTGCGTGCCACAGGTGTTGATTTTGATTTGCGTAAAGCGCGTCCGTATATGGGTTACGAGAACTTTGATTTTGACGTACCGATTGGCTACAACGGTGATGCGTATGACCGCTGCATGATTAAAATCGAAGAGATTCGCCAGTCGATGCGCATTATCCGTCAGTGTTTGGACAATATGCCGCAAGGCCCTTATAAAGCCGATCACCCACTGGCTGTGCCACCGCCAAAAGATCGCACGCTCAATGATATTGAAACCCTGATTAACCATTTCTTGTCCGTATCATGGGGCCCTGTAATGCCAGCAGGTGAATGCACCACACTGGTTGAGGCGACCAAGGGTATTAACAGCTATTACATCACCTCTGACCGCGCTACCATGAGCTATCGTACCCGTATTCGCACGCCCACATTTGCCCATTTGCAGCAAATGCCATCGGTGATTAATGGGTCTCTCGTTTCTGATGCCATCATGTATTTGGCCTCAATCGATGTGGTGATGGCGGACTGCGACCGCTAGCGCAAGCAGATAAAATCGGCAGTGCCGCGTCAGGTCATATGAGCGCCGCATCATTAACCACCATTTATAGTACCGTTATCGCCAATAGGCACACCAAAGTGCCACCTGATGCCAGCGCATCACGTCGCATGATGAGTGAGGAAAGAAAAAAAGATGATGAAAATTGTTTCTGATAAAGCGCCAAAAGTGGATGTGGCAAGCATTCTCACCAGTGAGGAGATTGAGGCGATTCATGAGTTTATGCATCATTATCCGCAGGCTCGTGCCGCTTCGCTCGATGCGCTAAAAGTCGTGCAAAAGCGCAATGGCTGGGTCGATGATGCGCAGGTCAATGCCATCGCCAATATACTTGACATTCCTGTTACGGACATTGATGGTGTGGCCACATTTTTTAACCGTATTTACCGTCAGCCTGTCGGTCGTCATGTGATCCTCATTTGTGATTCTGTGGCTTGCTATTTGACAGGTTATGAGGCTTTGTCTGCTGCGCTTAGAGACGAGCTTGGAATAGGGTATGGCCAAACGACTGCCGATGGCCGTTTTACCCTATTACCGATCTGCTGTTTGGGGAATTGTGACAAAGGCCCTGCGGTATTGATTGATGAAGACACCTACGGCCCCGTTCAGCCTGATGAGGTCGCGCAATTATTGGAGCTATACGCATGAGTTTAACAGTTTCAGAGCAAATTGCCCGCCGTGGTCAGGGGCAAGCGCCAAGCCAACTAAATGCCCAGCGTGTGCCAATCTATGGTGACAAAGCCAGCGCCACCAGCGAAACCAAACCGCTAACATGGCGCTTGGCGCATCATGATGCGATCCTTGATTTGCCGACTTATGAGTCTCTAAAAGGCTTTACAGGTTTAAAAGAAGCGCTATCTAAATCCCCCAAAGACGTTGGCAACATGATCAAAGCCGCCAATGTCAGAGGTCGCGGTGGTGCAGGCTTTAACGCGGGTCTGAAATGGTCATTTATGTCACCGCCAGACGGTTTGCCGCGCTATCTTATCTGTAATGCGGACGAGATGGAGCCCGGTACGTTCAAAGACCGTTTGCTGATGGAGCGTCTGCCGTTTCAACTGATTGAAGGTATGCTGATCACAGCGCATGCGATTGGTGCGACAGATGGTTATATCTTTATCCGCGGTGAGTACATCTTGGCCGCTGAGCGTCTAGTCGCGGCCATTGAAGAATGCTTGGCCAACAATCTGATGGGCGACAACATTCTAGGCTCAGGTTTTAGTTTTAACTTGCATGTACACACAGGCGCTGGCCGTTATATCTGCGGTGAAGAAACGGCCTTGATTAACTGTTTAGAAGGTCGCCGCGCCAATCCACGTACCAAGCCGCCATTTCCACAAATCTCTGGTGCATGGGGTCGTCCCACGGTGGTGAACAACGTTGAGACCTTATGCAACATGCCTGCCATTTTAAACCATGGCGTCGAGTGGTATCAGTCATTATCTGATATCAAGGGCACCAGCAAAACGCCGGGTACTAAGTTATTTGGCTGCTCAGGATTGGTCAATGATCCGGGACTGTGGGAGTTGCCATTTGGCTACACGGCACGCGAAATTATTGAAGATTTGGCGGGTGGCATGAAAGACGGTAAAACGCTCAAAGCATGGTTACCGGGCGGCGCATCGACGGATTTCTTAACGGCCGACCATCTGGATGTGGTCGTCGATTTTGACCCCATTCAAAAAGCGGGCAGCCGTCTGGGTACGGGGCTAATCATGGTCGTTGATGAAACGCAAGACATGGTGGCATTGGTACGCAATCTTGAGATTTTTTTCCAGCGCGAGTCGTGCGGTTGGTGTACCCCTTGCCGTGATGGCTTACCGTGGGGCGTCAAGCTGCTGACAGCCATCAACGATGGTGATGGCCAAGTGGGGGACGTTGAAAAGCTTGAAGGTTTAACGCGCGACTTGTGGATTGGTAAGACATTCTGTGCCCATGCCCCCGGTGCGATGGAACCTTTGATGAGCGCAATTAAATATTTCCGCCCCGAATTTGATCAAAAAATTGCACGGGCGGTTGGTGAAGATGTCATTGAGGCTGCAGCCAATCAACAGCCAGATGTGAAATAAGGAGAGCGGCATGGCAGTCATACATATTGATGGAACCACTGTCGAAGTAGATAGCGCGGACAATTTGCTACAAGCGTGTCTGTCACTTGGCATCGATGTGCCGTATTTTTGTTATCATCCTGCGTTAGGCTCAGTCGGCTCCTGCCGTCAGTGCGCGGTCAAACAATATCAGTCAAAAGAAGACATGGAAGCAGGCAAGGGTCGCTTGGTGATGTCTTGTATGGTTGCACCCAGTAGTGATATGTACATTTCGGTCACCGATGATGAAGCCAAAGCGTTTCGCAAATCGATGGTTGAGCTGCTGATGACCAATCATCCGCATGATTGTCCCACTTGTGAAGAGGGTGGTCATTGCCATTTACAAGACATGACCTATATGTCAGGCCACAACCGCCGCCGCTACCGCTTTACCAAACGAACCCATCACAACCAAGAGTTGGGGCCGTTTATCGCGCATGAGATGAACCGCTGTATCGCTTGCTACCGCTGTGTCCGGTTTTATAAAGACTACGCTGGCGGTGAAGATTTGGGCGTTTATGCATCAAACAACCGCGTGTATTTTGGTCGTGATAAAGATGGTCAGTTTGAAAGCGAATTTTCGGGCAACTTAACTGAAGTGTGCCCAACGGGTGTATTCACCGATAAAACCCACTCCGATCGCTATAATCGTAAATGGGACATGCAATATGCGCCTAGCATCTGTCATGGCTGTTCGGCAGGGTGTAACACCTCACCCGGTGAGCGTTATGGTGAGCTGCGCCGCATCGAAAACCGCTATAACGGTGAGGTTAATCGCTACTTTTTGTGTGACCGTGGTCGCTTTGGTTACGGCTATGTCAACCGTACTGACCGCCCAACACAGGCTTTAGAGCGTATCAATGACAAGCATGTCAAAATCAATATTGACTATGCACTCGATGAAACCATCAAACGTATCAAAGACAAAAAAGTCATCGGTATTGGCTCGCCGCGTGCCAGCCTTGAAACCAACTTTGCACTCAAAAACTTGGTTGGTTTTGAGAACTTTTCAACAGGTCTCAACCACCAACAGCAAGCTTTGGTGCATAAATGTATTGAGGTGCTGAGCACCGAAGGAATGTATAACCCCAGCATGACCGATATCGAAACCCACGATGCGGTACTTGTGCTGGGTGAAGATATCACGCAAACCTCATCGCGTGTGGCGCTGTCTGTACGTCAAGCGGCAAAAAATGAAGGTCTTAAAATGGCGGCGGCATTAAAGACGCAGCCATGGCTTGCCGAACCGGTCAAACGTATTGCCCAAAATGCGCTCAGCCCAGTCTATGTCATTGATGTGGCACAGACCAAGCTTGATGACATCAGCAAGGTGAGTGTCGTGGCCACACCTGAAGACATCACCACGCTGGGCTTTAAGGTCGCTGAAGCAATCAATGCATTGGCAGATGACTTGACCCTGATTACGGACACTGATGCCGAAGATGATGGTAGTGAGCGTGATCCGATGCAGGTACTGGCGCAGCAAATCGCTTACGATTTGATCCAAGCGGACAAACCTTTGGTGATATCAGGCAGCAGCTTATCCTCTATCAGCTTAATCGAAGCCGCTGCACAAATCACGCAGTCACTCACCAGCAAGCGCGCAGCTATCAAAGAAACTGAAAAAGCACAAGTCGAGGCCCACAATGCGCGCGTGCGTGCGGCTGCTGAGCGCGCACAAACCGAGCAGCCAACGGATGATAAAGAGCTGGCCGCCAAACCTGAAAAACCAGATACAGGCACTAATAAAGACGCGCAAGATGACATCAAGCGTGAGCCTGCGGACGCCTTGGACTTAAAACACATCAACGATGACTATCATGCACAAGCGGGTATTTATCTGACCGTTACGGATGCCAATAGCATGGGCGTATGCCTGCTTGGCGGCAAATCGGTTGAGGAGCTACTGGCTACCGATTTTGATGTGGTGGTGGTTGCAGAAAACCAGCTGAGCGATGCCATTGATGAGCACAAATTGACTCAGCTGCTGGCAGACAAAACGGTTGTCGCGCTTGATCATCAGCTGCTCGCATGGCACAAAGATGTTGATTTGGTTTTGCCTGCAGCCAGCTTTGCTGAAGCGGATGGCACCTTGGTCTCGGCAGAAGGACGCGCGCAGCGCTTTTTCCAAGTGTATGACACCAGCTACTATCATCCAATGAGTAGCATCAAGGAAGGCTGGCGCTGGTTGCACGCGATACACAGTAATTTAAACGGCAAGCCTGTCGATTGGACTCAGCTGGATGACGTGATTAATGCACTGATCGCCACCCATCCAAAACTGGCTGCCATCAAACAAGCCGCACCGACAGCTGACTACCGTATTACGGGTTTGAAAATTGCCCGTGAGCCGCGCCGTTACTCAGGCCGTACCGCGATGCGCTCGCAGATTTCGGTGCATGAGCCGATGCAGCCAAAAGATTTGGATACGGGTTTAACCTTCTCTATGGAAGGCTACAGCGGTAATCAAACCCCAAGTTCGATGATTCCGTTTGCCCAATCGGCAGGCTGGAACTCACCGCAAGCGTGGAATAAATACCAAGACAAAGTGGGCGGCCATCTAAAAAATGGTGATGCAGGCATTCGTTTGTTCGACTACATTGAACGCTTAGCCACGCGTCAGTATGTTGCACCGCAAGTCAGCGTGCAGACCACCAATATTGATGAGGGTCAAGCCAAGCTGGTGCCTATTTATAACCTCTATGCCAGCTCTATGATGGCCTCTCGCAGTCCATTAGTGGCTGAGCAGTTGCCAATCCCAGCGTGGCGCATTGGTGTTGATGACGCGCGCGCTTGGGGTATTGCCGCAGGTGATTATCTGGCCATCGATATTGATAAGCAGCACATGACGTTGCCCGTACAGTTGGTGCCGTATTTGGCTGAAGGGTGTATCGGCTATCCTGTCGGTCAAGTGGCGATCACGCATCCGTCATTGCCTGCGTCAGTCCGCAAGGTCGATGCCCCTGTCACCATGACGGGTGCGCTGGCAGCCGATACGCACGCAGACACTCACATTCATCAGACGGCGGCAGCGCCAACCACCACACAGGAAGTGTAATATGCAAATCACCCGTATTATCCCTGATGTGCCAAGTTTTTTGGCCAATAGCTTGACTGCCGATACATGGTCAATCCTATTTATGGTGGGTCAAGCGGTCGTTATCTTTTTGGTGGTCGTGATCGTAGCAGCGTTGATGATTGTCTATGAGCGCCGCATGCTGGCATTATGGCAAGACCGTTATGGGCCAAACCGTGTAGGGCCGTTCGGCTCGCTACAGCTGGTGGCCGATATGCTCAAGATTTTCTTTAAGGAAGACTGGACACCAAACTTTACCGATAAGTTTATGTTCACTTTGGCGCCTGCGGTTGCGATGTTTACCGCACTGGCGTCATTTGCCATCATTCCTGTATCGCCAACCCTTGGGGTGGCGGACTGGGACATTGGTATTCTGTTTTTCTTTGCCATGGCGGGTATTGCGGTATACGCAGTAATGTTCGGTGGCTGGGCCTCAGCAAACAAATTCTCACTACTTGGTGGCCTGCGCTCAGCGGCGCAAACCATCAGTTATGAGGTGTTTTTGGGCTTGTCGTTGATGGGTGTGGTGGCACTGACTGGCTCATTTAACCTACGCGAAATCGTTGAATCACAGATTGATGGCTGGTATATCATTCCCCAGTTTTTAGGGTTTTTAACCTTTGTGGTGGCGGGGGTAGCGGTCACGCACAGACACCCATTTGACCAGCCAGAAGCTGAGCAAGAGCTGGCTGAGGGTTATCATGTCGAATACTCAGGTATGAAATTTGGCATGTTCTTTATTGGTGAGTATGTCAATGTGGTGCTGATTTCAGCATTGATGACTTGTCTGTTTTTTGGCGGCTGGCTGGCACCATTCAACCTTGATATTCCATTTATTCCGCCTGCGTTTTGGTTCATGATTAAGACGCTGTTTTTTATGACCCTATTTATTTTGGCACGTGGCTCGTTGATGCGTCCGCGTTATGATCAGGTGATGAACTTTGGCTGGAAAGTATGCCTGCCCGTGACCTTGATTAACCTATTGGTGACGGCAGCGGTCATCTTGATGATGAGCTAAGCTTGCACTGATATTGTATGTTTGAATCTTGCTTGATAAGCAAATATGCACCTGCTCAGTATTTGGCTACCCATTTAGCATTGCAAAATACGCAAAGGAAAGTTCCATGTTAGCAGCTTTTTTTACGACGATAAAAAAGACCGTCATTGGTATATTTACCATTGTCCGCAGCATGTGGATGGTCAACAGCCACGCGATAAGGCCGCGTGATACCATCCTATACCCTGAACAGCCGGTTCCTGTACCGCCACGGTTTCGCGGACGCATTGTGCTAACACGTGATCCTGATGGTGATGAGCGCTGCGTGGCGTGTAACTTGTGTGCCGTAGCCTGTCCAGTTGGCTGTATCTCGCTGCAAAAAGCAGAGCGTGAGGATGGCCGTTGGTATCCAGAGTTTTTTCGTATTAACTTTTCTCGCTGTATTTTTTGCGGTATGTGTGAAGAGGCCTGCCCGACGACGGCGATTCAGCTGACACCAGATTTTGAGCTGGGCGAATATGTGCGCCAAAATTTGGTTTATGAAAAAGAGCATTTGCTCATCTCAGGGCCGGGTAAGTACCCCAACTATAACTATTATCGCGTAACCGGTATGGCGGTGGCAGATAAACCAAAAGGTTCAGCACAAAATGAAGCTGAACCTGTGGATCTAAGGAGCTTGCTGCCATGATGTCTGTGTTAAACAATCCTGATTTGGTGGGATTTTATGCGCTAGGGGCGGTGGCAATATTTGCCAGCCTGCGCGTGGTTATCCACGCCAACCCTGTCCACGCGATTTTGTCGATGATCGTGTCATTACTTGCTGTTGCAGGGATCTTCTTTATCTTGGGCGCGCCGTTTGCGGGTGCGCTTGAAGTCGTGGTCTATGCAGGGGCGATTTTGGTGCTGTTTGTCTTTGTGATTATGATGCTCAATTTGGGCATGAACAACGAGGCACGCGAAGAGCGCTGGCTGGATGCCAAAACGTGGGCAGTACCTACGGGGCTGACCGTGGTGATCGCTGTTGTGCTGTATGCCATGATCGGTATGAATGGTAATGACGCCGCGATGATTGGCGGTGTCAGCGTGCCTGCAAAAGCAGTGGGTACGGCGCTATTTAGCAAGTACATCATGCTGGTTGAGGTTGCAGCGCTATTACTATTGGCGGCACTGGTTGCGGCGTATCACTTGGGCAAAAAATCTTTGGATGATGAAATCGCCAGCCATGACAGCCAGTCTTTTCACCCGCAAGTGGGCAGCATCAGAGAGTATGATAATGATGATGTGACAGATGGGGTTGAGATGGCCGAGCCATACGAGTATAGAACCGTGGATCCTCATGACTATGTGGGTATGCAGCGCGGCACACGCAAGGAGTCAGACTGATGGTACAAGCAGTGAGCGTGGCACAAGAGGCGGCCAATGTGCCGTTTGCCCACGAGGTGGTTGGCTTTGTACAGCCTGCTGCTGAGGCACAAAACATGCTGGGGGCTATTCCCATGACCCATGGACTGATCTTGGCAGGGATTTTGTTTTCGATCGGGCTGTGCGGGGTGATGGTGCGCCGTAACTTCCTATTTATGCTGATGAGCCTTGAGATTATGATGAATGCGGCAGCGCTGGCATTTGTGGTGGCGGGTAGTCGCTGGGTGGATCCTGACGGACAGATTATGTTTATCTTTATCCTAACCTTAGCTGCTGCCGAAGCGTCGATTGGCCTTGCCATACTATTGCAGTTTTATCATAAGCGTGGGCATCTCGATGTCGACAGCGCCAATGAGATGAAAGGATGATGTCATGAGTGTATTACCATTAACCTTTATATGTCCGCTCATTGGCTTTTTGATTTTAGCCTTTATGCGCGACCGCTTATCACAAAAAGTGGCGGCCATCGTCGGCGTGGGTAGCATGTTGCTATCGGCGCTGTGCGCACTGTTTGTCAGTTTTAATTTTTTGAATACGCAGCCTGCGGGTACGGTGATTGAAATGCCGTTGTGGACGTGGCTGCAGGTGGGCGACTTTGCGCCCAGCTTTGGCCTCAGCTTTGATGGCCTTGCGCTGACGATGACGGGTGTGATTACTGGCATTGGCTTTTTGATCCATTTGTTCGCCGCATGGTACATGAATGGAGAAGACGGCTTTGCGCGCTTTTTTAGCTATATGAATTTGTTTGTTGCCAGCATGCTGCTTTTGGTGTTAGGCGATAACTTATTATTGTTATATCTGGGCTGGGAAGGCGTTGGCGTCTGCTCGTACTTGCTGATTGGCTTTTATTTCCATGAGCGTGCCAATGGCCGCGCGGCGATCAAGGCCTTTACAGTCACGCGGGTGGGCGATGTGTTTTTGGCCTTCGGGTTGTTTTTGTTGTTCCGCGAATTCGGAACACTTAATATCCAAGAGATCATCACGCGCGCGCCAGAGCTGTTCACGGTCAATGACCCAACGATGATGCTGATTACCATGATGCTCGTTGGCGGCGCGATGGGTAAATCCGCACAGTTGCCACTACATACATGGCTGGCCGATGCGATGGCAGGCCCGACGCCAGTCTCGGCGCTGATTCACGCGGCGACGATGGTGACAGCAGGAGTCTATCTGATTGCCCGTATGCATCCGCTGTTTATACTTACTCCAGGGGTGCTGTTGTATTGGGTCGGCGCAGTAGGGGCGTTGACCTTGGTGGTGGCAGGATTTTGTGCCTTGGCGCAAACCGATATCAAGCGTATTTTGGCCTACTCAACCATGAGTCAGATTGGCTATATGTTTTTGGCACTCGGCGTTGGCGCATGGCAAGGGGCGGTTTTTCACTTGATGAGCCATGCATTCTTTAAAGCGCTGTTGTTCTTGTCGTCAGGTGCGGTGATCCTATCGGTGCACCATGAACAAGACATCTTTAAGATGGGTGGTCTGCGCAAAAAGATTCCATTAGTATTTTGGTGCTATGTGATTGGCGGTGGTGCTTTGGCCGCGATTCCTTGGTTGACCGTGGGCTTTTATTCTAAAGAAGCGATTTTGTGGGAAGCCTATGCCACAGGCCATGAGTTCTTATTTTATATGGGTGTGTTTGGGGCGTTCTTAACGGCGCTATATACCTTCCGTATGATCTGGATCATCTTCTTTGGTGAAGAAAAGACGCATGCACACAAGCTTTCAGGGGTGGCGTATTGGCTACCACTGAGCATTTTACTTGTGTTATCAACGGCCGTTGGCGCATGGATCACGCCGCCACTACAAGGGGTGCTGCCTGACAGTATGGGGCATCTGATGGAGCTGGCAGGTGACGCGCATGGCAAGCATACCGCAGAGCTGATTGCGATGGGCGCGATGGGTGCTGGTTTGGTCTTGGCAGTCTTGCTTTATGTCATTGATAAGGGCCGTATGCTACTGCGTTTTAAAGCGTCACGTATTGGCGGCGCGCTGTATCACTGGTGCTATCATGGCCTTGGTTTTGATGCGCTGTATGATTTGATTTTTGTGAAGCCCTTTTTACTTATTGGCCGTTTGGTCAAAGCCGATCCGATCGACAAAACGTGGAATATATTGCCGATGCTGGTATCAGCGGGCAATAAAGCGTTATCTGCGACGCAAACTGGGTCACTTCGAGGTTATGCTGCAAGCTTTGGCTTGGGTATCGCTGTGCTGTTGGTGCTGGTAATGATGACGGTGGTATAAGATGATAGAGTTACAACAAACGTGGATGCTACCAGCATTGATTGCGATTCCGTTTATTGCAGGTCTGCTGTGTTGGTTGGTTGAGCGGGTCAATAAACGTTTGCCGCGCTGGATCGCGCTGATTGGTATGCTGCTCACCTTTGCACTGTCAATGGTGTTGTGGCAGCAAGGCCAGTTTTCTGGCATGAGCGAACAGGTGATTGCGCCGCAGTCTGCTGTGCCGTGGATGGCGGAGTTTAGCGTGCCGTGGATACCAAGTTTTGGTATCAGCTTTCACTTGGCGATGGATGGCATGTCGCTATTGATGATCGCGCTGACAGGGCTCCTTGGTGTGGCAGCAGTGGCATGTTCGTGGAATGAGATTCAGCGCCGTGTTGGTTTTTTTCACCTCAACCTGCTGTGGAGCTTGGGCGGGGTGATTGGAGTCTTTCTCGCCATTGACCTGTTCTTGTTCTTCTTTTTTTGGGAAATGATGTTGGTACCGATCTACTTCTTGATTGCCTTATGGGGTCATGATGTGGTCGGCAAAACCAAAGAGCACGCGGCAACGAAGTTTTTTCTTTATACCCAAGCCTCTGGTTTGATCATGCTGATCGGTATCTTGATGCTGGTGCTGATCAACTATACGACGCGCGGTATCATAAGCTTTAATTACAATGATCTGCTCGGCACGCCACTTGGCGGCTGGGAATATCCCATCATGTTGTGCTTTTTTATTGGCTTTGCGGTTAAGTTGCCGATTGTACCGTTCCATGGCTGGTTACCAGACGCGCACGCGCAGGCACCCACCGCAGGTTCGGTTGATTTGGCGGGGGTACTGATTAAAACCGCCGCTTATGGTTTGATTCGTTTCGTGCTGCCGCTCTTTCCTGCAGCGTCTCAAGATTTTGCCCCGATTGCCATTACTTTAGGTACGATCGGTATCTTTTATGGCGCGTGGTTGGCCTTTATGCAGACTGACATGAAGCGTTTGCTGGCCTATACCAGTATCTCGCATATGGGGTTTGTGGTGTTGGCGATTTATGCAGGTACGCTGCTCAGTTTGCAAGGTTTGATGGTGCAAATGCTGGCACACGGTCTTAGCTCGGCGGCGCTGTTTATTATGGCAGGTCAGCTCTATGAGCGTTTGCATACACGCGATTTGACCTTGATGGGCGGCATGTGGGGACAGTTTCGCTATTATGCGCCCATATTGATGTTCTTCTGCGCCGCTTTGCTGGGCATACCGGGTACGGGCAACTTTATCGGTGAGTTCATGATTTTGCTGGGTGCGTTTGCGCAGTATCCATGGTTTGTGGTGCTCGCGACGTTCAGTTTAGTACTGGCAGGTTTGTACTCCTTGATTTTGATTTACCGCGCGCTATTTGGTGAAAATAACATCAAAGAAGTGGCAATACAGGCAACCAAGCCGCAGGGATTACCCACACCCAAGCTCAAAGATTTGGGCAAGCGTGAGCTGTCCTTGCTGCTGATATTGGCGGCAGGTCTGGTGTGGCTGGGTCTTTATCCACAACCGATACTTGATACCTCAAGTCATGCCATGCAGTGGATCAATAATGCGTATATCTATACTGAAGTCACACAAGTGGATGCATCAAAATTGCTTGATGCCATGGAGGCTCGTTAAGTCATGAATGAATTTATGATGAGTGATTTGATGGGGCTGATGCCTTATGCGCCAACCATTGTGGTGGTGCTGACGATTCTGGTCGTGATGATACTCATCACCGTCAAGCGCGCCCACGCATTAACGGGCATGGTGACGATGGTGGGCTTGAATATCGGCCTGTTAATTTTGGTCGGTCAGATGCTTGGGGTGATCAGTGGCGCGACTATGCTGCCGACGGCCGAGCAGCTGTTTGTGGTGGATAGTTTTGCTCAGTTTAATATGGTGGTGATCTTTGTTTGTGCGCTGGCCTGTTCGACGCTCTCTTATGCCTATTTGACAGGACTTGAAGACAACAAAGACGAGCTGTATTTGCTGCTGCTGCTATCGACTGCTGGCGCCTTGCTGATGGTGAGCGCACAGCATATGGCGGCGTTGTTTATGAGCCTTGAGCTGTTGTCGGTGCCATTGTACGGTCTGCTATCATATACCTATCTGCGTAAACGCTCGCTGGAGTCGGGTCTTAAATATTTGGTGTTGTCCGCGACCGCGTCAGCAACCTTACTGATGGGTATGGCCTTTATTTATGCTGAAGTCGGCTCGCTATCGTTTAAAGTCATCAATACGATGATGAGCACTGTCTTTGAGTCGCCGCTACTCATCTTGGGTGCAGCGCTGATGATGTTTGGTATCGCCTTTAAACTATCAGCGGCACCGTTTCATGCGTGGACGCCTGATGTCTACGAGGGCGCACCTGCGCCGATTGCCACCTATTTGGCGTCCGTTTCTAAAGTCGCCATGATGGCGCTGGCACTCAGACTACTGATTGATACCGCTTTGTTGGCATTGCCGTCAGTACAAATGCTGCTGATGGTGATGGCGACATTGTCTATATTGGTGGGTAACTTATTGGCGGTACGCCAAACCAACCTTAAGCGTCTTTTGGGTTATTCGTCTATCGCTCATATGGGTTATGTGCTGATTATGGTTGCCAGTGCGGGTAGCGCTGCCGCGACGATTGGTAGCATGTATATGGCCGTTTATGCCTTTACCTCAATCGGTGCTTTCGGGGTGGTGACCTTGATGTCCAGTCCTTATCGCAACTCTGGTGAGGCGGATGATTTGATACATTACCAAGGGCTGTTTTGGCGTCGTCCGATTTTGACAGCGGTGATGACCATCATGCTGCTCTCACTGGCTGGTATTCCATTAACGGCTGGCTTTATCACCAAAATGCTGGCGATATTGGCGGCGGTGCAGGTGGGCAGCTGGTTCTTAGCGGCGATGATCGTGGTCGGTAGTGCCATTGGTCTGTTCTATTATTTGCGTGTGATGTTAACCCTGTTCAAGCGACCTAAAGAGTTCGTTGAATTTGATGTGACCAGCCAGTGGGCGATGCGTATGGGCGGTATCATGGTGGTTGCCGTGACCATCGTGGTCATCTATTTTGGTGTATTGCCAAATGGCTTGATTGAGCTTTCAAATATGGCTCGTATTTGGCAGTAGTCCTGATAAGCACTGCCTTGATACGGTAACGTACTGCAAAACAAGATGCGCCAGTTTATGCTAAGCTGGGCGCATCTTTTTTATGTTTCCTATTTTTTAGCTATTTTTGATTGTAGCGACTTTTGATAATACAGACAGGCCATTATGAGTGATAACATCCAAACCGTCACAGTGCTGAGCAAGACCACATGGACGCCCAATTTATTCAGCTTTACCGTTACCCGCCCAGACAGCTTTAAATTTACCGCAGGACAGTTTGTGCGCCTTGGTGTCAACCCCAGCAAGCTCAAATACTACCAAGCGCAAGGGGCAGAAAAGGCTGCGGTCGATGAAGATATCTTTCGCGCATATTCTATCGTGTCGTCACCCTTTGATGAGGTGTTGGCATTTTTTTCTATCGTCATACCTGATGGCGCATTTACCTCGCAGTTGCAGCACTTAGAAGTGGGCGATGAGCTGTTGCTCAACACCATGCCCTTTGGGTTTTTGACCCTAGCGCGTTACCAAGCGCCGCAGCCCAAAGACTTGTGGTTGTTGGCAACGGGCACAGGGTTGGCGCCATTTTTGTCAATGCTACAAGATTTGCAGACATGGCAAGACTATGAGCATATCGTATTGGCCTATAGCGCGCGTAACCTTGAGGAGCTGGCGTACGTCGATACCATCAAGCAGTTGCAAGAAGACTTTGGCGACTTGGTTGATCACCCTGCACAGCTGATCTTTGTACCGATTGTAACGCGAGATACGGTTGAGGGCGCATTGTCTGAGCGCTTGCCTAAGCTGTTATTAGACGGCACATTGCAAAAACAGGTCGGTATCGAGCTTGATGTGGACAGTACCCATGTGATGCTGTGCGGCAATCCGCAAATGGTCGATGACACCAAAGAGGCGCTAAAAAGTCTAGGTCTGGTGATGAACCGCCGCGGTGAAGGCAATATCGCAGTCGAAAACTATTGGTAAATGAGTACTGGTAAGCAGACAAAATAGTCTCGATGATACAACAGCGCCGCCGCAATCAGAGTCAGATTGCGGCGGCGTTGTTTTTTGCTGTCAAATAGCACGTTTGCGCTTATTCTTGGCTGGGTTCGGTGGCGTCATTTACTGGGTTGATTGGCCCTTGCATCAATTCTGGTTCTTGATTATCAGCGTCACTGATGATGTCCTCGCCGCTACTGCCGCCAAGCAGGTCGCGATAGTTGATCTGGGTTTTTAACACCAGTTGTTCTTCTTCAACCTCACCGTAGTTCACTTGTACCTTGTGTAAGGTGCTCATGATTTTTTTGTTTTTCTTAAGCCAGCGGTTGATATCCAAATAGATGATGTCGTCTTTGGCGCGGGCAATGTTGATATAGCTCAATATCACGCCGAGCGGGTCTTTTTTGAGCACGCTATGATAAAACCAAATGGCAAGTTTGATGCCTTGGCGCTTCACAAAAGATTCACAGCGCAAGTTAAGCACATCGGTATAGGTGAGCTGACCAAAGACGAAGCGCTGCACGTTGCGATCAAGCTGAGCGTGGACGAGGCGAAAGTTACTGGCGACCTCGACATAAATACCCGCCACATTGATGGTACAAAACAGGCGAAACCACTCGTCATGCAGCTCAACGCGCAGCTCTAAAATAGAGGCGACATTATCGGTGACAAATTTTTGTAAGGCGTCATTGACGTATTTTTGGGCAACGGGCAGCCGTACCTCATCGTCAAGTCTGTCGGTGGTCTTGCCATACAAACCTTTGACAGTTTGGCTGATCGTGCCCCAAACATCGTTTAATGCGTCATTAAGACGCCAATTGAAAGTATCAGTAAAGTCGTCAACAGGTTCAAAGTCACTCAAACGGATTATCCTTATAGTGGTATGACAATTTATTATTCATATGCAAGTTGTGTGCTTGATAATTCATCAGCTATAAAAAATAGTATATAGCAAAAGCGAAGAGTGACAAACTGACGCCCCTGCTTTGTAGCAAATCTCATAAATAACGCGATGATAAAAGCAGTATTTATTGGCAATGCCGTGATGCCCATACGGATGAATATGGTTCTGGATAATAGCCCATGTTATGATGGCAGCAAAAATAACACAGAGACGCTGTGCATGGTTTGTTACGCTATCTGAGCGACGCAACATGCAGGCGCTGTGTTATAAGCAGTTTGACCGTATGGCGGCTTACATAAGTAGCCTTGCTTTGGGCAGCTTTGGCATTCTACATCACAAATACAGCTATCAATAAAGAGTCGGTATGGAATTTTTAGGTTTTACCATTGATATGGCCGCGTTGACAGATAATGCGGTGTCGTGGTCATTAAAATTGGCATTGGCCATTGTTATCTTTTTCGTCGGACGCTGGCTTGCCAAAAAAGCCACCACTGTGGCCAATGCCCTTATGGTGCGCAGTCATTTGGATGAAACGGTGGCGAGCTTTTTAAGTAGCTTGTTATACGGCGCGCTACTGGTTGTTGTGGTCTTGGCGGCGCTGAATAACGTCGGCGTCCATACCACTTCTGCCGTGGCAATTTTGGGTGGTGCGGCGGTTGCCATTGGTATCTCGCTCAAAGATCAGCTGTCTAACTTTGCTGCTGGTATTGTGATTGTGGTGTTTCGTCCTTTTGTGCGCGGTGATTATGTCCAAATTCAGGGTTATACGGGTACGGTCACCGAGATTACGTTGGTCAATACCCATCTGACCACGATAAACAATCACGCCATTATCATTCCAAACGGTGACATCAGCACCTCAGCGACGACCAACTATACCGCATTGCCCAACCGCCGTGTCGATATCACCATTGGTATCGGCTATGATGCGGATATCAAAACTGCTAAAGAGCTGATGCTGAGCCTCGCCGATAACAATGAGATGGCCTTTAAAGACCCTGCACCGATCATACGCGTGACCAATCTGGGTGATAACTCGGTTGATTTGACTTTGAATGTTTGGACCACCAACGATGATTGGTGGGCGATGCAGTGTGCGCTATTAGAAGAGTTCAAATACGCGCTTGATGACAATCAGATTGAGATTCCATTCCCGCAGCGCAGCTTGCACGTTAAAGGATTGGATACCTTGGTCAGCAGCATGAGCGCAGCCAACAAGCTGCCATCACTCAAGCCAGACGGTGCGCCAGACCTATCTAAGCCCAACAGCAACGATGGTGCAATAGATACGGCGTCGGCAAGTGAGGGTGATCAGGGCGACCAAAACAACAGCCGCTAGTCATTTGGCGCTACCTGCCTAGCGTAGTCAATAAGCCCCGTCATACCTGATAAGGACACGCAAGTGCTGGCTTGCGCGTCTTTGTTATGATTCGGGCGTGATATATGGGTTGGGCAAGTCATGCTGCGCTAAGATATCAATCTCAAAGCTTTCCATCTGCGCTTGCTGTGCTTGGCCAAGCATATGGTCAAACCCCAATAAATGCAGCACGCCATGAACGAGGAGGTGGCTTAGATGCTGGGCAATGCTCTTATCCTGTTCGGCAGCTTCGCGTGCGACCACGTCATGACAGATAATCAACTCACCCAGCGGCACTTCTGGCATCAGCTCAATCAGTGATGCTGGCAAGTCGCTTGGGTAGGATAGGATATTGGTCGCATAGTCCTTACTGCGCGCTTCTAAGTTAAGCGCCTTTCCCTCATTGCTGTCGGTGATGTAGATGTCTAGGCTTTTGGGCTTTTGTTGCCATACACTGGGCTCACTATCTGCAAAATAGGGCAAAGTTACGCCATCTGCCATTTGCTGCTGCATATAAGTGAGCATGGTATCCAGTAACGGCTGAAATAATGCTTCGCGATAAAAAGTGTCTATCACCGCATCATCGATGGTCTCAATGGCACTGATGGTGATTTCGTGACTGGCGTGATGTTCGGCGGGGTGCTCGGTAGGTATGGTCATCAGGGTATCCTCAGGCGGCGATAGAAAATAGAGTCATTGTGGTCATTATATGAAATTGTAGACGGCAAAAACAAAAAAACTGGATTCGCGATCCAGTTTTTTATTTATAACAATAGTCAGGCTACAGTAAAGAGGGTAGTTTAATACGCCAGTTAAAGCGCAGACGCGGCGTTGCTGATGGCCTGTTTGCGCTCTTGCTCTGCAATACGCTCTTGTTTGCGTTTCTCTTTGATGATTTCTTGCTCACCATCAAAGACATCATACGCCTCGACGATTTTTTGTACCAACTGATGGCGTACCACGTCTTTTGAGTCAAATTTAGTGATGTGAATCTCGTCGATACCGCTTAAGATATCCAGCGCTTGTGCAAGGCCTGATTTGTGACCACGCGGCAAATCAACCTGTGTGATGTCACCTGTGATGACCGCCCGTGAGCCAAAGCCTAAGCGGGTTAAGAACATTTTCATTTGTTCAGGCGTGGTGTTCTGTGCTTCATCTAAGATCACAAACGAGTTGTTGAGCGTGCGACCGCGCATGTAGGCGAGGGGTGCAACTTCGATGATTTGGCGCTCGAGCATTTTTCCTACTTTCTCAAATCCAAACATCTCATAAAGCGCGTCATACAATGGGCGCAAATACGGATCAATCTTTTGGGTCAAATCACCGGGCAAGAAGCCCAGTTTTTCGCCTGCTTCGACCGCAGGACGCACCAACAAAATACGCTCAATCTCATTGCGCTCCATCATATCAACGGCGCACGCCACGGCCAGATAGGTTTTACCCGTACCTGCAGGGCCAATACCAAAGGACACATCAGAAGTCAGTACGTTTTTAACATAACGCTGCTGATTGCCGCCGCGCGGAATGATGCGGCCTTTGCGTGTGCGCAAGCTGATTGGCGTATAGTCATTGGGATCGTCTTGGTGGTCCGTATCATCGTCCTTAGCAGGCGCGGCTTCATCATCTTCGGTGTCTTGATCGCGTGCGATAGACGATTGGATAATTAAGTGCAGCTCTTCTGGGCTGATGTCTTTGCTGTTTTGTGCTTCGTCAGCCAGTTTGTACAAAATACGCTCACCGCGTTCAACGGCGGTAAGGTCGCCACTTAGGATAAAATCTCCTTGGCGCTGGCTGATTTTGATGTCGAGTCGGTCTTGTAAGTATTTAATATGGTTATTGTATTCGCCAAGCACCGTTTTGAGTTGGGCAGGCGTGAGGGATTCGAATGTTACATGGCGGCTCATAGAGTCAGTCAAGCGATTATCCTTGTATTCGTTGCCTAAACTTATCGGTTCGCAGTCAGTTGCTGTCGCTACCGATATCAGTGGCTGTCTATATAAAGTGGTCAGCAAAACTTATTGCCGTTCATTGCAGTGCGCAAGGTAGCGGTAAAGAGGATTGTTGTTGTTAATATAATTACGGTGTCGCGCACTCTATTTATTATGGTTGATAGTTTTTAAATTTCAAGCCATGCGCGGAGCTTGTGGCCTCAGTTTTTGTATGCCGATTGCAACTGCTGGCTGGTGTATGCCAATAAACGCAGTAAAGCGACTACCAACACCGAAAAATCAGGCCAAGAGCACAGAATAAGGCCACGGCAACAGTCATGATTTGTGGTAATCTATTGGCGATGATGACGGCAAAAAGCGCTATAAAAGTAGGCTAAAATGATATGAAAAAAGACATGCTAAAATAGCAATCACATAGTGATAATCAACCAGCAAGCGAGTCCAATTTATCCCTTTGTCTTTTGTTACCGCTGGTTATCAATACCATGCCAGCAGGAGGCCGTACCTGTCACGCGCTAAAGCCCATCATATAATATACGTACATCAATAATAATAGGAACGCACCATGCAACCAACAGAGCCACAGGCCGATCATACTGCTACTGATGACCAACCAGCCGCACAAACCACACCGATCAGCGCGACACAAACGCAAGACAAGCATGTGCTGATCGCGGGCGGTGGTCATGTGGGATTGTCCTTTGCCTTGCTACTGGCTCATCATGGCATGGCCAGTACCTTGCTCGAAAAAAGCAAATATCCCGCCATCAGCCCCAATGACGACCACAACCGCAGCCACTATCTAGACAGTCGCAATACGGCTTTGTCGCGGCGCACGGTACAGATTTATCAAGAAATTGGATTATGGCCTGCACTGCAAAGCCACGCCTGCCGCATTGATGCCGTACAGATCAGCGAGCAGGGCAGCTTTGGCACCGCCCAGCTTAACAAAGCTGATGAGCAGGTTGAGTCTTTTGGTCAAGTGATGGAAAACGCGTGGCTGGGACGCAAGCTGTTACTCGCGGCGCAAGCAGAGCCATTGATCACTTTGATTGACAACGCTACGGTGATGGATACCGAGCAGCAATTGACGTCAGGTACGCAGCCAGGCGTTACCATTA
Source organism: Psychrobacter sp. PSi21 (assembly GCF_054960615.1). Classification (NCBI taxonomy): domain Bacteria; kingdom Pseudomonadati; phylum Pseudomonadota; class Gammaproteobacteria; order Moraxellales; family Moraxellaceae; genus Psychrobacter; species Psychrobacter sp. PSi21. The sequence continues at coordinate 23,531 of NZ_JBHNYR010000015.1, read as the reverse complement.
GCTTTCGCAACAATGATAGCAATGACAACAACAATGAAAATACTGTTCAGCAGATCAAAGGCAGTCTGTTGGTCGCTTGTGATGGCCGCGACTCTACCGTGCGTCAGTTGCTCGATATCGATACCAGCACTTATGATTATCAACAAACGGCCATCGTCGGTGTGGTGCAGACCGACCAGCCGCATGAGCACACGGCCATTGAGCGCTTTAGTCCTGCAGGCCCATTGGCGCTATTGCCACTGACCGATCCTGATGGCGATGGCAACGCCGATTATCAAACGGGTTATCGCCGCTCTGTGGTTTGGATTTGCCCTAAAGGTGAAGAGGGGCGTTATTTAGAAGACGATGCCCATTTTTTACAGACCTTACAAACGGCATTTGGCGCGCGGGCAGGTACCTTTGTGCAAGCAGGTCGCCGCGGCGCTTATCCATTGACCCGAGTGCTCGCGGACACCCAAGTAATCGGTCGCTGCGTCATCATGGGTAATGCCGCGCACACCTTGCATCCTGTCGCAGGTCAAGGCTTTAATCTGTGTATGCGTGACGCGCACGTATTGGCCAACATGATCAGTGGTCATGCGGCGCATGGCGGTGATATCGGCAACCCGCAGCTGTTAGAGCGTTATGAGCGTGCCCGCAAAATGGATCAAAAACGCGTCATTCGTTTTTGTGATGCCGTGGTGCATGGGTTTACCCATCCCAATCCTGTGGTCAAGCTGATGCGCAATGCTGCCCTTGTGGCTTTTGATAAGCTGCCCAACGTCAAGCCATTGGTCGCCAACTATGCGATGGGTCTAAAGTCATAACCTCACTCGGCGTTTATGAGCAGGTGAGCAGATTATTACCAGTTATCACCATTGGTACGATACATCATGCAGCGTACGGTAATATCAGCGTACCGATACGCCAACGAAAGGATATTTTATGAAACACAATCACACGCTTATCATCGGTGGCGGTATCGTCGGTGCCACCTTGGCGCTCAAACTAGCGCAGCAAAAGCTGCCAGTGACGCTGGTCGATGCCCGTCCATCGCTTAGTTATGATGACTGGGCGCGCAAACTTGGCAAGCGTGATGCGCGTGTCTATGCGCTCAGCCTTGCTAGTATTAACTTGCTCACAGAGGTGGGCGCATGGCAGTCCATCAGTCGCTCACAGCGCAAAGCCGACTACGTGCAAATGCAGGTGTGGCAACGCGATGGTATGGGAGAGCTGCTGTTTGGTGAACACAGCGCCGCCACAGATCATGATGCTGACAACACGCCAGCGCCGATACTGGGCAGCATGGTCGAGCCTGCGGTGATTGAGCATGCGCTGTGGCAGCGCTTGCAATCTGAAGAGGTCAGTGATTATTTAACCGTGATCAGTGGTCAAAAAGTCGTGCAGATGGACTGGTTGGGTGCTGAGCGCGGCTACCGTATACAGCTGGATGATGACACGACGATAGAGGCCACCTTGTTGGTCGGTGCCGACGGTCGCGGCTCTTTTGTACGCAAACAGGCAGGCATTGCACTCGACACCTTGGACTATAAACAAACGGCGATTTGCTGCGCTATCCAAACCGCTAAGCCGCATCAAGCCACTGCGCGTCAAGCCATGCTACCGACAGGTACGCTGGCATTACTGCCACTTGCTGACATCACGGACGAGGACAAAGCCCGCCCGCAGCACTGGCAATCTATCGTCTGGACGCTACCACGCAACCAAGCATTGGCGCTGATAGAGGAAACGCAGCGCACGATTGCCGATCAGCTGGCTGCTGCTTGTGGTTATGAGCTGGGTGAGATTGCACAGATTGAGTCCATTGCTAGCTTCCCACTCGGAGCGCAGCAAGCCAAAAGTTACGTGGCGGACAATCTGGTGTTGATTGGCGATGCGGCGCATGGCGTACATCCTTTGGCAGGGCAGGGGCTGAATCTGGGGATGCTCGATGTGCAGGATCTCAGCGCTCAGTTGCTACGTGACTACACGCGCAGTGGTCAGACGCTATGGGGCACAGGCCAGACTCTGCGCACTTATGAGCGCACCCGCCGTCCGCACAACAGTATGATGATGCACAGTTTTTCGGCATTGAACTGGCTGTTTGCTGGCAGCTTGGCGCAGCTGCGTCCTGTGCAGCAGATACGCAGCGAGGGCATGTACCGTGTGGGTAAAATCAAACCGCTTATGCGCTTATTTACCAAAAAAGCCAGCGGCTTATAACCTCCGATGAATCCTCGATTTTCATAAGGCGAGAGCAGACCCCTATGCGTATCCCCAAATATTGGGCACAGTACCAGCAGCGTTTTGAGCGAGCAGCGACGCCAGACAATGTATCAAGACAGGCCACCATCAAGCGCTATGGCTGGTCGGACAGCAGTCAAGCAGAGGCCGAAGCCCATGCCAAAGCGCGCGTGATCGAAGCGCATGAGCGCTGGCAAGCCGGTGCGGACATTTTGCGCCGTGAGCGTGATGAGCAGTATAACGAAAGCAACAGCATTCCGATTCGTGAGCCGATACTGCTTGAGCAAACGTGGCAAGGTCAACCGACACAAGGTAGCACGCCCCACACCGACAGTCAGGGCGATACGCAGCTGATCGTTACGCGCAACCGCTACGGCGCGCAGGTCGCTAACGTGAATAATATTGCCATTATTGATGTGGATCATGACCAGTTGTTGCAGCACAACTATCCTGAGCATTACCATAGCCAAGGTTTTAAAACCAAATGGCTCATGGATGAGCCTATCCCCTTTGCCAAAGTAAAAATCTGGGTTTTTGTCTTGATTTCCATCATTGCCGCCAGCGCCATTGCGTGGTATCAGTTGTCGTGGCTGTGGTTGCTGGTCATCATGATCGGTGCAACCGCGTATCTGTGGCAGCAAGCGAGTGCTAGAGATAAGTTGCAAGCAAAAAAGCATGCTGCCGAACGTGCTTCACAGGCGCAAATACAAGCTGACGCGTTGGCCTCACTGTCTCCTTTTATAACCGACGTGATCAAACAGCGCGTAACCAGTCACCCACACGAATCTTTTCGCTTATATGAGACGCCAGCAGGGTTTCGTATCATTGCCACGCATGCCACCGCTGCACCTAGTGATGATGCCGTCGCGGCGTGGTTTGAGCAGTTTCATGCCGACCGCAATTATGTGCGTCTATGCCGTGTCCAGCAGTGTTTTCGCGCGCGACTGACCGCTAAGCCGTGGCGTATGGCAGAGGTGACCCAAACAGGTGAGCTGGCAAAAGACATTCCCGCCAAAGCCTTATGGTTTGCAAACGACAGCAAGGATACAGAGGTCGACAACCCAGCGCGTGTAACGTGGACTACCGCCTACGATACGTTTGCGACACATTACCGCGCGTGCCGTTATGTCACTACCATTCGCGGTGCGGATGCCAACACAGACATGCCTGAAGCGATTCATGCGTTTTTCGAGTGGCATGACAAGGCGTGTCAGGTGCAGACAGACTTGCCACTGGCATAGATGCATAAACACCGTGAGCATTGACATTAAGACAGTGTTAAAATAATGTTGGCTAATATTGTCTTAATGATGTGAGCATTATGAAAATTTTGCATGTGGTCAGTTCAATAGCAGTAGCAACTTTGCTTACTGGCTGCCAAACGTCACCAACGATACCATCCCCGCCAACGCCGATACCTCAGCATGATAATAGGGTGACGCTAAAAGCAGATAGGGATTCCGATGGCGACGGCGCATTATGGTGACCAAAGACCTTTAACGCCGCCCGATGCAAGCGACGAGGAGAGCAAACTTGATCAAAGAGTAGATGCGGATATGGCGTTTGATGATCGCTGTCCTAGACCAACAAATTGAAGTGATTAGGTAGCGACCCTTTTATAAAAAACAAGGCGGCTCAAATGAACCTCTCTAACTGTCGTGTGGTGGCTATATTTTTTCTGAGCAGTCTGAGCCTTCTGGGCTGTCAAACGATGACACCACCAACACCTTCCAGCACTGACAATATGCAAACGCTTAATGACAATCAGCTCGGTATTATTAATGATATCGATGTCACGGACTCAGATGGGGATGGGGTTGCGGATGATGTTGATGAGTGTCAAGAAACGCCGCCACATAGGGTCGTTGACAGTCAAGGATGCATCGTGATTATCGAAGGTGGCACAGCACTTGAGATGTCGTTTGTCAATTTTTTTGCGCCAATGAGCAGCCAGCTTTCTAATATTGACAGTCGTGACCTTGCGAAAATAGACGCATCACTCAATGATCACCCCAAAGCGAGCGTGTTTATTTTCGGTCATAGCGCTACCAATGAACATCAGGTAGCGACAATGACCCGCGCTGGTGGCGACTCCTTAGCACGTGATCGAGCACAGGTGCTCAAAAATAAACTGGTATTGACGCATGATATCGCACCTGAACGTATTCGTACTTATGACTGCGGCAACAGATACTTGGTGACAGACAACGACTTTACCGCGCCTTATTTTATGGCATTAGGCATTGATACTATCGAGGCAAAACAGCGGCGTGTTATATTAATGGCAAGTGATGAAGTACATGACTTGCACAATCTTAAATATAAATCTGCCGAGCAGTTATACGGTGAGTATGCACGCCAGTGTGATTGGTTTGAGTAGTATTTGTTTAAATAGCAACTGTATAAGCAAGGAACACTAAAGACCTGTTATTTCACTGTTACCTCACCAGCCAAACGCTGATGGCCAGTGCGTCAGTGAAGGCATGTACCACGTCGGTAAAGTCAAGCATTGATGCGCCTGTTTGCGAAGCAGGCGAGTGGAATATAAGTGTCTATAATTTTTATTAAATAATAAGAATATTTCGATGAAGCATATTTTAATTGATTATGAGAACATTCAGCCGAAAAACTTCGATGGCATAGAGACAGATGATTGTCATATATGGTTGTTTTTGGGTATTAATCAGCAGAAGAGCCTACCACTTGAATTATGTGAAGCCTTGCTCAGGTTTGATAATAAAAAAATCCATCTTATTAAGATGCAGCATGCAGGAAAAAACGCTCTAGATTTTTATTTATCATTTTATTTGGGTAAAATTTCTGAAATTGATCTTAATGCTGATGTTTGTATTTTAGCAAGAGACAGTGGTTATGATGTTTTGGTAGAGCATCTTAATAGTGCTTATAATAGTATGAATATCGTGCGGTTAGAAAATACTACTCAGCTAACTATGGCTTATACAGCACATGAAAATATTGAATCAGATATAGCAGAAAGCCAACTCATCATCAATGATGATCAAGAGGTTAGGTGTGATAGTATCGATACTACAGTAGTAGGCTGCCAAATATCTCTGGCTCAAAGTATTGAAGATAGCGTGCCTAAAGCAATTATACATGAATGTTATGTATTCGTTTTTGATAGTATCGTTAATCGTAAAGTATTTTTACCGAGTTATAAATCTAACCTGTTATATTCGATGAAGAAATATGTTCCAGTGACAGTATTAAAGAGGTTTAATAGTGCTGAGCAAGATTACATTATTGAACAGGTTTTTAATAAATTTGTTAAAGCAGGTCTCATGAGACTTGATGGAAATGCCGAAAAATTAATTTATAAAATAGACAGCCAAGGAATATTGGATTTAGTTGCTGATCAGGTTTTACGAAATAAGGCGAAAGAGATTGATGGATTGAATAATGTAATTAAGCAAAAGCTTACTATTTATCGCCAAGAAAATAACCAAGAACAAGTCGATTTAGTTGTGATATATCTTAAAAATAAGGGCTTAATAAAGCAAAATGATCAAGTGATCTCTTATCCACCCTTCGATGATGTAAAAATAAATGCTAGTAAAGCGGTACATGATAATAATGATAAGCAAAATTCCCCTGCTACAGTATATCAACGTGCAATAGCGCTGATAAAAAGTAGGTCTGCAGGGACTCGACCGTCCAAAAAATCAAGTTTATTAAATTATCTAAAAAGTCATCTGCGCAATGAAGATCCCAAAGTCATTGATAATATCGTCAAACAGATGATTAATAATAAGGTGATTGTAATATCAAATGCGAACAAGCTGAGCTACCACTTATAACTCACTCAGCCAAACGCCGCAAACACCACCATCAGCACAGGCGAGACGATGTTAATGATAAAGCCAAAGCTGATGGCGAGCGGCACCACGGTTAAGCCGCCTGATTGTTGAATGACGGGTAGGGTAAAATCCAAACTGGTCGCACCGCCCAATCCTACAGCTGCCGAGGGATGCTGGCGCATCACCAGTGGAATAAACAGCAGCGCAAAAAACTCACGTATCAAGTCGTTAAACAGCGCCACACTGCCCCAGACTGCGCCATACGCATCGGTCATCACAATCGCGGAAAGCGAGTACCACCCAAACCCCGATGCCAGCGCCAACCCCTGCGTCCAAGACACTTCGCTAAAGAGCATGGCAAAGCCAAGACCACCGACCAGCACCGATAGGGTAAAAATCACGCTGATTTCCACGCCGCGGCGGTTAAGCATCACTTCTTTTAGTGTGATGCCTGAGCCTTTTAGCCCAATGCCAACGAGCAGGATCAGCAGCATCAGCATTGCGGTCATGGCATTTTCTGGCGGCAGATAGGCAGCAGGCAAAAAATGACCGATGACAAAACCAATCACCACGCATATCACTTGTATTAAGCTACCACGGATACTGATGCGGTGCTGATTGCCCTTTGCTTGTGTGTTTTTGGCTTGCCACGGCTTGAGCTTATCAAACCAGAGTAAGGCCAGCAGCCCTGTACCTACGGTCAAGACCGACAATACCGCTACATACAAAGCAATATCGCCCACCTGACTGCCAAGGCCATGCACCTGTGACAGCTCGATACCGATCAGGGTCAAAATCAAAAATACCAGATATGACAGCGCCTTGTCCGCCATCTTTGCCATACGCGGCGTGACAGGAATTGCAAAGCCAATAAATAAAGGAAAGAGGACAAGTATTAAGGTGATCAGGCTTTGCATGGGACAGGCTCGCAACTGGCGCAAACCGACGATTGTAGCACACTGGATGCCAGATACTGCCCGCGACAGGCAACATTTGTGCCTGTGCAGTCACGTGTTCATTTAGCTGACTTAATCGTTTACCTGATGGACATTTGTTGTTACATTAGGGCATCTTTGTCAATGATAGCAGCCATGTCCCTGTATCAACTCAAGTCTTCCTTTCAAAATCAGTTGCGCCCTGTTAGTGACGCACTGGTCAAGCATCACTGCACCGCCAATCAAGTCACCATCAGTGCGGTGCTGCTCAGTCTGGGTACGGCATACGCGATTGCCAAACCTGCTAAAGACAGGCCTGCTGTGTGGCTAAGTCTGCCGCTATCCTTGTTTTTACGCATGGCGCTCAATGCTATTGATGGCATGATGGCGCGCGAGCATGGGCAGGCTTCAAAGCTGGGCGCGGTGCTCAATGAAGCGGGTGATGTTATTGCCGATACGGCACTGATTACCAGTTTGATACCGCATCTTGAGCCAAAAATGGCAAACAATAGCGTATATCTGCCCAGCCATCAGCAGCATATCGCGCGCGTGACTGCGCTGAGCATCAGTACAGAGCTGCTGGCGATGCTCAGTCAAGGCTGCTTTGACAGTCGTGCCAACCAAGGGCCGCTGGGTAAAAGCGATCGCGCGTTTTTATTGGGCAGTGTTGGGACATGGATGGGTGCACCAATGCGTGCTTCAGTAAGTACCTCGATGGGCACTTCAGTAGTCGCTTTGCTAGGCGAGCGCATGGCAACCTTGTTCCCGCGTTTACTGGCACGTGGCGGTGTGTCAGCAGGGTTTATCCTGACCGAAGCGCTTCTGCTCAAAACCTGTTGGAACCGCTTACGGTTTATGGCAGAACTCTATTTGCAGCGCCATCCGCCCAAGCTTCGCCGTGACCAAACGGTGATGATCACTTTACCCATACGCCATACGATCTGTTTGCCCACACAAGATCACCAAGCGGCGAGCCAGCACCGCGTTAACCACCATGCATTGGCCACATCGATGTCTTTATCTGACTTTTATCCTTTGGAAACCCAAAATATGCCAAACCATACTGTATCACCAAGCATTATTGCTGTTCATACCGCCGCATCTAGCGATGATGTGACACCGATTGTAGGCGAGCATTGTTTTAACGCTTATGACGGTACGGCGCTGTATTACCGTTATTGGCTGACCATGCCACTTGCTGAGATCAAAGCGGCCAGTCAAACAAAGCCGCAGCGCCAAGTGATACTGCTGCACCGTGGTCATGAGCATTCAGGACGTCTGGCGGCGCTTGGACAGCAGTTTGCGGCGGCGGGTCATCAAGTGTTTGCTTGGGATGCGCGCGGCAATGGGCGCTCGGGCGGCATCAAAGATCATGCCGAGAGCGTCACTGAGCTTGAGCGCGATTTGGATGATTTTGTACAGCTGGTGATGGCTCAAACGGGTATCGGTATTGCAGACACATTGGTCGTCGCCAGTAGCATTGGTGCCGTGCTGGCTGCTGCATGGGTGCATGACTATGCACCGACGATTCGCGGGATGATACTGGGTACACCAGCGCTACGTATTCGCTTATACATGCCGCTTGCCATTCCAACGCTCAAGGTCGCGCGCGGTCTTGGATTAATGGCGCGTGTGAGCAGTTATGTCAAAGCGCAAGTGCTGACCCATGATAAGGCAGCGCAGCAAGCGTATAACGCCGACCCGTTGATCTCAAATAGTATCTCGACCGACTTGCTGTTAGATACGCACGCCACGGGTCAGCGTCTACTGGACGATGCGGCGGCCATCACTGTGCCGACCTTTGTATTGTGTGCAGGCAAAGATTATGTGGTGGACAAGCAAGCCGAGCGCGATTTTTATGAAGCGCTCACCACGCCGACCAAACGCTGGCAGCTCTACCCTGACAGCTATCATGCGCTGTTTCATGAGACCAATCAGGCCGACGTGATCGATGACTGCATTGCCTTTGCTGAGCAGGTATTTGCGGCGCCGCCGCCCACGACGGACTTGAGCCAAGCGCATATAGACAGCGCCAGTAAGGACAAAGTAGACCGTCTGGCTATCAAACCCTTTAACGCTAACTTTGCCTTGACCCGCTTTGCCATGCAAAAATTTGGCCGCATCAGTACCGCGATTGCCACAGGCCTTGAGCATGGTTTTGATTCGGGCAGCTCACTTGATAAGGTTTATGACAATCAACCCAGTGGCCGCGGTATGGTTGGCCGCGCGGTGGACAAATTTTATTTGAACAATATTGGCTGGCAAGGCATTCGTATTCGCCGCGAGCATTTGATAGAGCTGGCAAGTGCTGCCGTGCTGGATGCACAAGCACGCGCACCATCGCAGCCTGTCAGACTGCTGGATATCGCCAGCGGTCATGGTGCTTATGTGTTTGACTTACTGAGTGAGTTTACCAACTTACATGCTGAGCTGCGCGATTATGAAACCCATAATGTCCAAGCGCTGGCAGAAAAAGCGGCGCGTTTAGACATCAGTGAGCGCGTCGCTGCGGTACAAAAAGATGCGTTTGCCAAGGACAGCTATCTGCAACATTCTGCCCAAAATGAGTTCGATATCGCTATCGCCTCAGGCGTGTTTGAGCTGTTTTCTGACAACAGCTTACTCGATACCGCGCTGGCAGGAATGCATGACAGCCTAAAAGCGGGCGGCTATCTGATTTATACCAATCAGCCGTGGCATCCTGAGCAAGAATTTATCAGCAAAACCTTAAACAACCACCGTGGGAGCAGCTGGGTGATGCGGTGCCGCTCGCAGGCAGAAATGGATCAGCTGGTGACGCGCGCAGGCTTTACCAAGCTTGATATGCGGATTGATCGGTTTGGTATCTTTACCGTGTCGCTGGCCATTAAGCCTGCCATAAACAATGTGAATGAGACAAACGATGCAACCGCAGACCCCGCGCAGGCGACCGAGTAATGACCACGGCACCTTATGAGCGCGTGCAGCTGTTTTCAGGTGGCGGCTCGCGCTTCGGTTACTATTTGGGCAGTTATGCCGCGCTGGTAGAACAGGGTCATGCGCCTGATTTGATTCTGGCCACCTGTGGCGGCAGCTTATCAGCGCTGTTGGTACAAATCGCGCCCGATCCCAAAGACTTACGGCAACTGATGGGCAGCCGTGAGCTGTATGAAGTGATCAGCAATATCACACACGTGACCGCTGATAACCGTAGCCGCCGTATCAAGTGGCGACGTGCCCAGCACGCATTGATGCGTTGGCAAGGTTTACACCGTTTACGCCAGCCGCGTGATGGTTATGCCAAGCTGTTGGACGAGCTGCATCAGCTGGCGATGTTTGAGATTAATAATGAACCGCAATGGCTTGATGCACTCATGGCACGTGCGCCGCAGTTTGCTACTGATAGCGCATCTGTACCCGATATCGCGCTGATTGCCAGCCGTCTTTATCAGGCGAAAGATGCAGAACAACCTGCCGTGCAACTACAAGAAATCCTGTTTGCGCCGCAGCGTTTGTGCTTAGAGGACAAGCTGCCATCATGTGTGTCTGAATTGTCACATGGCCGCGTACATCAGCAGGTGCTGGTGCGCGAGACATGGGACGTTGCCACTGCGGTACGCGCGTCTATGGCAGACATGTATTATCTGCCGCCGATACATATCCAGACGCTGGGGTGGTGTTTGGGCGGGGTGATTAATTTAACCCCCATTGAGCTTGCTTGCCAGTTGGGCGCGACAGTATTTGCCGAAACCAAAGCGGGTTATGATGCTTGGCTTGCCGCGCCTGCCATACGCCGCGTTTTTGGTTTTGATCCCAATGTACGTCTGGCACAGGTGCATGCTTATCAGGCAGATGCGCAGCAACTGCACTGGCTACCGCTGGCCGATAATGCCGCGCAGCTGGCCGAGCACCAAGTACAAAAACGCTTCCATCTCAAAACGGCCAGTGTGCAGTTGATCCATAGTGACTATGAGGGCTTTGTGCAGCAAATGCAGGCGCAGTGGGACTATGGCTACCGCCGTACTGCAGATTATCTCCAGCAGGCTTCAGGGCACTTCTCATGAATAGGGATAAAAAATCAAAGATCAAAACGGACCGACCGACCGAGCAGCCTAGCCATCTGATCGTTATCGGCGGCACCAGTGGTATCGGTTTGGCACTGGCATTAGCCCATCAGCAGCACGGCTGGCAGGTGAGTGTGGTCGGGCACAGCCAGCAGAAGATTGAGACGATTCGTCAGCAGTATCCTGAGATCAACACCTATCGTTGTGACTTAACGGATAGTACCGCAAGGCAGGCATTGTTGACGCGTTTGTCGGACGTACCTTTTTCGCGGCTGATTTACAGCGCAGGCAGTTATTTAAACGAGCGTGTCCATCATTTGGATGCAGGCAGTAGTGACTTGATGTTGGCGATTAATTTGCAAGCGTTCGAGCAGGTTTTTATGTGGGCGAGTGAGCAGCTAAAGGCGCAACCATGTCATCCAACCAAGCCCAGCTTGATTTGCCTCGCCTCCATTGCAGGCATGATTGATTACCCATATGCCAGCTTATACGCCAAAAGCAAGCGCGCTATGATTGCGGCGGCCAATGCTTACCGCTGCGCGCTCCAGCCGCATGGTATTCAGGTGACTTGTGTCGCCTCAGGCTATGTGAACACCCAAGCATTGCGTGATCTCAACCATGGCAATGCCAGTCATAAGCCATTTATCATCAGCGAGTCTCAAGCGACGACACAGATCATGCAAGCGATTGATGATGACATCGCGCTGGCTGTATTTCCTTGGCAAATGCGGCATTTGAGCCGTGTGTTAAACCGCTTACCCAAGCCGCTGCTGCATTGGATGATGCGCAATAAAGACGACCGTTAACATCAGCCATCAGATCAATAGCTATCAGGTCAATAATAATGACATAAAAAAGTGCATCTCATCAGTAAAGCCAATAACCCAAGGTAAATAGCGGCACGCCGATGAGTAGACTGTCAATGCGATCAAGCACGCCGCCATGTCCTGCTAGCATGGTGCCGACGTCCTTAATTTTATGTTGGCGCTTAAAGGCAGATTCCAACAAGTCTCCTGCAATACCACTGATGACCAAGCCATAAGCGATAAAAAAACAGGATGCTGCACTAAAAGGTGTCAGCCAAACTCCAATAAGGGTCGCCAGTGATGCGGCCAATAAACCGCCGAAAAGCGCCCCTTCAATACTCTTGTTAGGACTGATGGTAGGTGCAAGGTTGCGCCGAAACCATTTGTTTTTTAGCCATTTGCCGCATAAAAATTGCGCAATATCATTAAACTGACTGGCAAACAGCACAAAAAGCAGCACCCCATATTCAGTCCGCGCCCATGTCAGCTGCTGCAAACTGATTAGGCTGGCAGTTAGCGTGATTACCGCGACTGTCAGCAGTATATCAAGAGTATGTAAGTGTAACCTTTGCTGCGAATGATGGTCGCCTGTTATCGTTCGTTTGTCCACATCAGCCTCTATAGGCTGTACACCGAGCCGTTGCAGCTTATGCAGTAGATGCGCCTTGCTGCGCGGCCGCCATAGACGGATAATCTCATACAGCGCGCGCAATCCCATCAACAAAAAGAAGCCTGACAACAGCCAGCGGTAAGGATGCTGCTGCAATACAGACCATTTGGCAATCGCGTAACAACTGCATAGCCCTGCCAGCATACACCACCATGAGCGAGCAATCAGATAAATCTTTGGAAGGCGCTGGCGCAACTGAGGGCGGCGCAGTATCAGACAAACTGCACTTACTACAGTCATCAGCATAATGACGAACAGCATATCAGCGCTTAGCATAACAGTGAGGCAACTAAAGAGGGTAAAAGGAAGTAGGGCATAAGTGAGTGATTATGTCAGGGAGCAGGGAGACTGTATCCATTGGTTATCGTCAGTACCGCCGTTTATTTTGCTAACAAGTATTTTGCTAAAAGGCTGATAAACATGAGTGTCTACCAGCCGTTTGAAAACAATCTAAATAGACAAAGCAAAAAACAGATCAAGAGTCGAACTGAGCATCTTGTCTTGACCTTTGTTTCATAGATCTGCTATCGCCAGCGCGGATACTGATGTATAGGTACGGCTTACGGCACATGCGCGGTCAAGGCGTAAGGCAGTGGGCCTCACCGACGGCAGCGTCTGCGGGGCAATGATGCTCACTTGCGCCAACGCGCTCATGTCCGGATAGTCGGCTCTGGCATGACCGCCGCGACTCTCACAGCGCTGATAGGCAGCATAGATAATCAACGTGGCCAACTGTAATTGGCGCTGCAAACGTAAATAAACCAGCGGCGATAGTGTAACACAATGATCGACAATTTTTTGCCTGATTGATAAGACCGTTTCGCTGTCAGACGGTGCGGTTTGCAGTTCGCGTTGCCATGTTTGCACTTGTGCCAGCGCTTGTAGCAGTTTATCCCCGTGCCTGACGATACCGATATGCTCACTCATCAAGGTTTTTAAGCGCATAGTGATGCTATCTGGATCGACAGGCTTGCTCAATGAGTTTGGAGAAACTGGGTTTTGACCACATGATGCCCATGCGCTCATTGGTAAGCTGACCTGTTTGGTATCTGGTAAATAAGGGGTTTGCCACATATTGATTGCACTATCATCACCTGCGGCCGCGCAAGTGACATAGTGCGGTAAGTGCTTGGCGATATTGCGCCCAACGACCACGCACTCAAGTAATGAGTTACTCGCCAAGCGGTTCGCGCCATGTAGGCCCGTGTAAGCGACTTCACCCGCTGCGTACAAGCCTGCCACGTCAGTCAGCCCTTCTGCATCGGTGACCACGCCGCCGCAGCTATAATGCGCGGTCGGTGCGACAGGTATGGGCTCAATAGTGATGTCGATGCCCAACTCCAGTAGCGTTTGATAAATCTGCGGAAAATGCCCTTTGATAAAATCACTGGACAAGTGGCTGACGTCCAGATGCACATAACCTAGCCCATTATGCTCAATTTGCTCAGCGATGGCGCGTGCCACGATATCACGCGGGGCCAGCTCCGCACGGTCATCGACTGCTAGCATAAAGCGCTTGCCCGTTTTGGGGCAGTACAGATAACCACCTTCCCCGCGCAGGGCTTCGGAAATCAAAAACTGACTGCTACCCAGCGCCAGTCCTGTCGGGTGAAACTGGACAAACTCCAAATTGGCCAAGCGGCAACCTGCTTGCCACGCCATCATTACCCCATCACCCACGCACACATCAGGCGCGCTGGCACGTGCAAACAGTTGTCCAAGGCCACCACTGGCCAAGACCACCGCGCGACTATGAATGGTCAGTTGCCGTGCTCTATGACGATCAAACACCACCGCACCATAGCACTGCGCCGCTGCTTTGGTGTCTGATTCATTGGCCGCGATGTTATTAGCAGTTTGGTGGGTTAACAAACTCAAAGCTTCATGAAAGGGTAAAATGGTGAGATTATGCGCTGTTTGTGCTTTTTTGATCAGCGTATGCATGATGTGCCGACCCGTTGCGTCATCCGCATGCGCCACGCGGCGACAGCCATGCCCACCTTCCTTGGTCAAATGTAGCTCAGTCGTCATTACTGAAGCTACTTGTAGCGTGGCTTGAGTGACGGCAGTCATTGGCGTAAAGCGCTGATCAGCCAGTGCGGTTTTGGTAAATGGCACCCCTTGCGCGCACAGCCACTGCACCGCATGTTGGCCTGCGCCCAATATGCGTGCGGTATTGTCCTCTGCACACAGTCCTGCACCTGCTATCAGCGTATCAGCCACGTGCGCCTGCACGGTGTCGTGGGCATCTAGGCTTGCCGCAATACCCCCTTGCGCATAATGGCTTGAGCAGACCGCCAGCGCGTCTTTACTGATGATGGTTACCCGCAGTGATGTCGGTAGTGCCAGTGCGGTGCTCAGCCCTGCCAAGCCCGCACCAATGATCAGCACATCGGTATCAAGCGTGTCATCAACATACTGGACGGTGTTCATTTTAGGCGGCTCCAACGTTGGCAAATAAGGGGCGGTCCTTGACGATATCGCCACTGGCCGTCACGCGTTGCTGCTGCGTCTGGGCAAAATCAAGCATTCGTTGTAGCGGTTTTTTGGCGGCGGCCGCCAACTCAGGCGTGAGTAAAATTTCACCAGTCTGCTCGCTCAGACAGCGCTCAATACCCTTCAGGCCATTCATCGCCATCCACGGACAAAAGGCGCAGCTTTTGCAGCTGGCACTTTCACCAGCAGTCGGCGCGGCCAAAAACTGCTTATGCGGCGAGCGTTTTTGCATCTCGTGCAAGATACCAAGATCAGTGGCGACAATAAACGTATCGGCATCCATCTCATAAGTGGCTTTGAGCAGTTTGCTGGTTGAACCGACCACATCAGCAAGCGCTACCACGCTGGCAGGAGACTCAGGGTGTACCAAAACTTTGGCATTGGGATAATCCGCTTTGAGTTGCTCAAGCTCAGTGGCTTTAAACTCATTATGTACCAAGCAAGAGCCTTGCCATAGCAGCATATCTGCCCCTGTTTCGCGCGCAATATAGTTGCCCAAATGGCGATCAGGGCCCCAAATAATGGGCTCACCTTGTTCATGTAGATGGCGGATAATATCGATACCCACTGAAGACGTGACCACCCAGTCGGCGCGTGCTTTGACTGCCGCGCTGGTATTGGCATAAACCACCACGGTACGCTCAGGATGTGCGTCACAAAAAGCGGTAAATTCGTCGGCAGGACAACCCAAGTCCAGCGAGCACTCTGCCTCTAAGTCTGGCATCAACACCGTTTTTTCCATACTTAGGATTTTGGCTGACTCGCCCATAAAGCGTACGCCAGCGACGACGAGTGTTTGGGCGCTATGGGCTTGGCCAAAGCGCGCCATCTCAAGGGAGTCGCCAACGCAGCCGCCAGTCGCGAGGGCCAGCTCCTGAATAAATGGGTCGACATAATAATGCGCGACCAGCACGGCATTGTGTGCTTTGAGCAAGCGTTTGATATTGTCCTCTACCAACAGTCGCTCCGAGCGGGGCAGGTCGACAGGGATTCTTGCCTTAGCATATTCGATGTTCAATTTGGTGGCACAGCGGCTATCTGCACTAAGCGTGGGTGCATCATAAGGAAAGGTGGTCATGGCATATCTCCAGTGTGGGCACGGCCAATAAGGTGTATTAGACAAAAAATGATTAGATGTTTTAATTATGCTCATTTTGAGCATAAAAACAAGGAGTTTTTTATAAATAAGTCAAAAAAACCTACTTTTTTGAGGTGGTTTGTGCTTGATTCTGATGGTTATTTATCAGGAACGGGCAGAAGTCACCAGTGGATTCACGTTATACTGATGGTCATTGCCCGCTTATTTGACGTGGTGATGATAGATACCAATAAAAAAGGTGATTAAAAAATATTATGACATTGTCTTATTCGCATGCGCATCAAGAGGGCAGTGGCACGACCGAAGTGGTCGCCGTGCTGATTGCCATTACCAATCATACCGCGCGCGTCCTTACCGTTGATCAAGGCAAACTGTTACCTAACGGGCCTCTCATGCCGCTGCACCGATCGCTACAGGCAGGTGTACGTCAGTGGGTTGAGGAACAAACTCAGCAGCCGCTTGGCTATCTAGAGCAGTTATATACCTTTGTTGACACCAACCGGCGCAACGTCGATGGTCATGCGCTGGTGTATGTCAGCTATCTGGGTTTGGTACAAGAAACCCACACCGAAAACCTGCAAAGCCAAGCCCTGTGGCGCGATTGGTATGATTATTTTCCGTGGGAAAATCATTTGGCAGGCATGCCTGAGATGATTGCTAAGCTGATTGTGCCAGAGCTGTGGGCGTGGGCAGCGCAAGCTGAAGATGAGACGGTCAGTCAGCGGCGACGACAGCGCATTCGTTTGTGTTGGGGGATGGACGGACAAGGGGAGACGCTGCAAACGGTGACAGATAGCCAGTTTCACCGCACTGCGCAAGCGGATACGTCAGATCAGAAAGCAGGGTATGATTGGGTGGCTGAGCATGTGCTGCTGCGTTATGAGATGCTGTATGAGGCAGGGTTGATACCGGAAGCGCCAAATTATCAGCCCAGCAAGCTGCCTGCTGATTGGTGGCAGATCATTGGGGTACCCATGTATTATGATCATCGCCGCGTGATCGCTACAGCCATCTCTAGATTGCGTGCCAAGATTGAATATCAGCCACTGATTTTTAATTTGATGCCGGAGGTTTTTACCTTATCGCAGCTACAACAAAGCGTAGAAGGACTATCAGGCGTACCACTGCACAAACAAAACTTCCGCCGCCTGTTAGACGCGCAAAACTTGGTCATGCCGACAGGTGAAAGCAGTAGCGCTCAGCGTGGCCGACCCGCCAAATTATATCGTTTTCGCCACGATATTGAGCTGCAAAGCTTATTGATGGACAGCAAATTGCCCAAACGCAAATAAGCGTGCGATAGCACCTAAAGTGGGTCAGGTGTGTAACGGTTTACCCGCTATATTGTAGGCATCATCAGATAAATACCGATCACACCTTGCCAGCACGAATGGTTTGCGCTATATTTATGCTCAATTTGAGTTTAAATGGTCATAAGAGTAGATATCTACCTTGGGGCCAGTAACCACTTTTGTGATGATAAGGGGTAACCATGACCAATCAACGACAGCCAGCGCTTGATGATGTGCTACTAAAGCCTGTAGTCGAAGCGGCGCTAGCAGAGGATTTGGGTCGGCGCGGCGATGTCACCTCACAGGCGACCATTCCTGCTGACATACAGGCGCAGCTTCAAATCAGAGCGCGGCAAGCAGGCGTGATCTGCGGACTGGATCTGGCACGTTTGGCCTTTGCGCTGATTGATCCGAAGATTACGTTCAGTGCTCAAGTGGCTGATGGCGATACGGTCGAGGCAGGGGCGGTGCTCGCCACAGTGCAGGGCAATGCGCGTCATTTATTGACCGCTGAGCGTACGGCGCTAAACTTTATGACCCACTTGAGTGGTATCGCGACTGCAACGCGACAGATTGTCGATAGCGTGGCGGCGTATCCTGCCAGCATTACTTGCACCCGCAAAACCATACCCGGCCTGCGTATTGTACAAAAATATGCGGTACGCTGCGGCGGCGGGCGCAATCATCGTTTGGGACTGGATGATGCCATTTTAATCAAAGACAATCATATTGCCATTGCAGGTGATATCAGTACCGCCATTCGTCAAGCGCAAGATTATGCTGGTCACTTGATTCCGATTGAGGTTGAAGTTGATACCTTAGAGCAGCTGGCGCAGGCACTGGATGCAGGAGCAAACCTAGTGCTGCTTGATAACATGAATCCTGAAACGCTCACGAAAGCGGTAAGCCTATGCCAAGGTCGCGCAAAAACGGAGGCCTCAGGTGGCATCACGCCAGAAACGGTGATTGACGTGGCAAAAACAGGGGTCGATTTCATTGCTATGGGCTATTTGACACACAGTACCACCGCTTTAGATATTGGCCTTGATTTTAATGCTTAACATGGCATTTTTATGAAAATAAACACTGTCATAAATAGGTCATAGCGGTGTGTGACGATGCGCCGCTGCAGTGTTGATGACAGGTTGTATTAAAGTCGCGGAATGATTGATAAAACGAGCAAAGTTAATCATTTAATCCGTTCATATGCCTATGCTACAATGCGCGTGTTAGATACCTGTGGGTCATGGATGCTGTTGGCATAATGATCTGATTTTATTGCCGATAGACAGACAAGTGAGCCTTCAGTGGATACTGAAATTATCAAAATCATCTTAGCCTTTGTGGTGCTGATCAATCCCTTTAGCGCCTTGACGCTATTTTTGGATTTGACCCGTGGCTATTCGATGCATGATCGGCGCAAGGTTGCGCGCGTGGCGTGCTTAACTATTTTTATTACCATCAGTTTCTTTACGGTTGCTGGTGAGCAACTGCTCAAGATTTTGGGCATCTCCATTGGCTCGTTCCAAATGGCGGGTGGTATTCTGGTTTTTCTTATCTCCATCAATATGATGAACGGTGAGGGTAACCCTGTAAAGCCTGATCAAGACAACTTTGATATCGATTATGTCAAAGGCGCACCACCAACCACCGCTTCTGCCGTTGTGCCACTGGCTATCCCCATGATGATTGGTCCTGGTGGTATCTCTACGGTGATTATTTATTCTTCACAGATTTCAGGCATACTGCGCTTATCAGCTGTCATCATAGCGGGTCTACTCATCAGTATTTTTTGTTATCTGGCATTGATGGCCGCAGGCCGTATCAGCCGTTTGCTGGGTGACACCGGTCTGAACATCATGAGCCGTATCATGGGCATGCTACTGGCTGCGGTTTCTATTGAGATCATCGTCAGTGGTTTGCGTACCCTGTTCCCTGCTTTGATATAAAGTAGGGCTGTTATCAGCCGCTATGATACAAATGCCATGCCAGATACAGCATTAATATGCCCACTAACGCATCTAAGATGTTCCAAGCTTTTGGTGCGGCAAACAAGGGTTTGAGTAGGCGTGCGCCATATCCTAGCGCAAAAAAGAACACAAACGACGCCGTCACTGCACCCGCTGCAAAGACCATCTTACTGCTTGCCCCGGTTGAAACCATCCCCACCAATACTAGTGTGTCCAAATATACATGCGGGTTGAGCCATGTAAAACCAAAGCATAACAGCAGCGCCTTTTTTAGGCTGGTCACCACTTGGCCTTCTGCGGTCAGTGCATGAGAGGTTCGCAAGCTGGCATACAAGCTCTGTAAGCCATACACCAGCAAAAATAAAGCACCTGCAATTTTGGCAATATCCACGATATGCGGATAACGCGCGGTGACTGCGCCAAAGCCAGCGACGCC
The DNA here is from genome assembly GCF_054960615.1 of Psychrobacter sp. PSi21. NCBI lineage: Bacteria > Pseudomonadati > Pseudomonadota > Gammaproteobacteria > Moraxellales > Moraxellaceae > Psychrobacter > Psychrobacter sp. PSi21. Next base: position 3,743 of record NZ_JBHNYR010000015.1, on the reverse strand, counting down.
AGCCGATATCAGTATCGCGTCACTGAGCGCGCAAAACAGGCAGATAAAAAAGATATGCTCACGCCTGAGACCCTGCTTGAGTACAAACGCATTTTGTGAGCCGATGGCAAAAATAAGTGATAGTCCCAGCAAAAAACCTGAGATGTAATCGGAAGTATTCATAATGATATTAAAACGCGTAAAGGTAATGACCAACAACTGATAAAAAGTTATAAACAATCAATGTTGGTAAAGCGGGCATTGGTGCTGTGTGTTAGAACGTTATATCTGTTGCCCGATGGACACGCACAAATTTAGGTTATGTGCTTGAACATACAGGTTCCGCACTTCGATTCGATTGATTCTGTAGCGTATGATATTTTTGTTCTTGAGCGCCCAGATGCTAAACTAAGCTATAGTGCAACGCTTATTGTACAAGCGTATGTTCATTTTAACACAATGAATGACGCGCAAATTAACTTACTTGAACAAAGTACAATTGCAGGGCCGCCTAGTGGCTAAGGTTTATATACACGTGAGTCGATTAGAGCTGCAATTGCTGAATTTATAGCGCTCGGTAAACAAGGCCTTAGAGAAAATTTATTCGCTTTTTATAAGAAATCGTACCAGTTGCTGAGCTGGTGGCGTCAACTCATATATTCATCCAGATGATTCGCCGTTTTCATTATTTGGTCTGCTGAGAGTTGTGTCCACAGCCCAAGACATCCGTAAAATACTTTCCGCTGTTGAAGATCCAGTAAATGGGATGATGCTTTATGAAGAGTCGTTTAAAAGTTTTGTGAAATCTGTACTTGTCATGCTTATCAATAACGTGAATACTAAACACTAACTTGGCTAAATCGATTCCAACAGCTTTAATTACAGACATATGGCCTCCTTGTATTTGAAGCTTATAGGGCATGTCTTCAATTCAATCGATGGTCATCTAAATGGGCTAAATTTTGCCAAACCGCGCCAAATAGCTGGTTAATATCTCGATATTATCGACACTATTTTCCTTGTTCGACGGCAATTTATCTCATTTTTGTTACCATTTTTAAAATGAAGACAAGCCCTAATCAACGTCACTATGGCATATCGGTAAAAATATGCTGAGTGGAGAGTCCATATCATTCGTTATGTTTACAGGGAGGGTTCGGTGATTCTGTTTAATTCTGATATTGTTGACATTTTACAAAAGGCTCTCAGTAAGCAATACCTAGATTCAATTTTATTGTCTTCTTTCGGAATTGGGTTTAAATTCTGCGATGTCAATATTCATTGTAATGAGCGCGTTATTGCTCGTATCAATGGAAATATCTATGAATGGGATGACTCACCAAATAGTGCCCCATGGGGAAACTTGGTCAGGCAACAATTCTCAAGTGTTTGTTTATCCTCTCTGAGTTTGCTTAGAATCACTCTGCAATCTGGCGACTATATTGAAATTAAAACTGTAGAAAACCAATATGAATCGGTCGTTATTAATTTTCCATCTAAAGGTAAAGAAATAAGAATGGAAACGTTTTAGTAAATGTAAACACAACAAGCTGTTTAACAAGGACAAAATACAGTTGGCTTTTGCTCCTTTGCCACTTATTTTAGCCAATAATTATTTGCCCTAGGGCTACATGGACTCCCCGTTATCAAGCAATAGCACTTCTGACAACAAGAAGATCTGACAGCATTTCTACATTCGGCATTTATTAGCTTTGTTACGCTATCGCCCAGTAATGCGTGCCAGAGCAAGCTTCCATACCAATAATACACGGTGGTAATTTAGCTATTTCAACTAATAGGTTGTTTTGTTTAACAGTTTTGCGAAATTTGTACTTGTCATGCTCATCAATAGCGTGAATACTAAACGCTAACTTGGCTAAATCAATGCCAACAGCTTTAATTACAGACATATGGACTCCTCATATTTGAAGCTTATAATCAACGTCACTATGGCGCATTGGTAAAAACGTGCTGAGTGGAGAGTCCATATCATTCGTTATGGCGCAGGGACAGAATCGGCTGAGGGAGTAATATGAGCAAGAAAGTAAAAGTAGCCTTGAACTGGCTCAAAGGTCTTTTGGAATCAGAGAATATCGAGTATCAAATAGTCGGTGGCTTGGCGGCTACAATTCATGGTGGCAATCGTGAAGTTGCAGATATCGATCTCTATATCGAAAATTCTGATGCAAACAAAATATTAGATCTCGTTTCGCAGTACGTTTCTAAACCACTAACTCATTACTCGGAATATGGCTGGGACTTAGAGTATTTTCAGCTAATCTACCGAGACCAAAAAATTGAAATAGGCTTGGCTCAACATACCAAGATCCAGTCTTCAGTGGATGGTTCGTGGCATCGACTTGAAATCGACTTTTCAAACTCAGTCACTAAAACCTACCAAGGCATTGAATTACAAGTTATTCCTGTTAATACGTTAGTAGAATATAAGCGAATATTAGGTAGGGAAGTAGACCTAATTGACGTTCAGCAGTTAACTTCAAGTTCAGCGCCATAACAAGGCATTTAAGAGTGATTCGCAACGCTTGACGTTTTCGCTTCGCTCAAAGTATAGGCAAGCGCCGCTCACACCTTAATGCGGCGTTATACGGAGAAGTTGAGATTGAAGAACGTTGAAGCTATTTTAGTTAATTCCTTTACTGTGAATGGAACGGGTGGAAACCCTGCCGGTGTTGTACTTGACGCTGATAATTTGTCGAACGATTAAAAATTACAAATAGCGCAAGTTGTTGGTTATTCGGAAACTGCCTTTGTATCTCGGGATAATGAAGCTGATTTTGAGGTGTCCTTTTTTACCGTATCAGGTGAAGTTGATTTCTGTGGACACGCTACATTAGCTGCATTTTCAACAATGTATCAAGACGGAATTATAAGTGAAGGTAAATACGTTCAAAGGACTAAAGCAGGCTTACTCGTTGTAACCATAGAGACAAATGGTCTTGTAGTCATGGATCAGAAGCTACCAGAATACGGAGCACAGTTTAGTTATGAACTTATATCGGATTTAGTCGGGCTAGACTCGAAGGTCCTGGAGTCTACACGGTTGCCGATTGAGGTTGTTTCAACAGGTTTACCCGATATTATTGTTTCAGTCTCGCATGGGCATCTCGATAAAATTCAAGTGAATGAAAATCTAACCATCAATTTCTGTAAAAGGCATGAAGTAATTGGTATTCATGCTTTTGAGTTATGTGAAAAAACAAGCATGCTTACAGCAAACTGTCGTAACTTCGCTCCACTGTTTGGTATATCCGAGGAATCAGCGACGGGCAGTGCGTGTGATGCATTAGCGTGTTACCTAACAAAACATCTTCCTACTACAAGTTCGAATAGTTTTGTTTTCGAACAAGGTCGGGCAATGAAGTGTATATCAAAGATTACCGCGTCTGCAGATTCAAACGAGCAGGGTATTACTCAGGTTAGAGTTGGTGGCTTTGCTCATAAAGTCGGGCGGCGAGAAATCTCCGTATAACAATCAATTTAAGAGGGATTCCCAACGCTTGGCATTTTTACTTCTACTTCAATTTTAGTGGTTACGGTACAATGCTTTAGGTCGAGTAGTAGCGTTGCTCACCCCTTAAGCGGGCTACATGAAATCCCCTTTGTCAAGCAATAGCAATTCTGACAACAAGAAGATCTGACAGTAGCTCTACATTCGGCGTTTATTAGCTTTGTTACGCCATCGCTCTGATGATTTGCGCTTGAGCAATGCCTCATTTGTTAAATATAATAGGGCGTGTCTTCAA